>CAYWPB010000061.1:10343-14431 GCA_964458725.1 uncultured Nevskia sp.
AAGAGCTGGTGCCGCCGGACGAAGAGCTCGTGCCACCCGAAGACGAGCTCGTGCCACCGGACGAAGAACTGGTGCCGCCGCCGGACGAGGACGAGCTGCCCTTGCCGCCGGAGGAGGAAGACGCGGTGCCGCCACCCGATGAAGACGAAGACGTGGTGCCGCCCGAGGAAGAGGTCGTGCCGCCGCCTGACGAGGAGCTGGTGCCGCCCGAGGAAGACGAGCTCAGGCCGCCGCCGGACGAAGATGAGGACGAGGACGAAGAGGAGCTGCTGCCCCCCGTGCCCGCGCCGCCGCCACCCGTGGCACCGCCGCCACCACCACCGCCCTTACAGCCGGCGAGGGCCAGACTGGAGACAAGAGCCAAGACGATGGCCTTGCGCGCAAGCAATTGCATGTGACGATCCCTTTAGGTAGCAACGTCGCTTATTTGGTTTCACTGTGCGACGGCGCACATATATGTCGGCCCAAAACCACCGTCAATCGGCTCGGTAGGTTTTATCTACAGTGCCTGGCACGGCATCCGTGGACTTTTTTTACTAACGGCCTGACGTCAGTTTCAGCTCCACTTCCGCGCCCACTCCGCTGCATGGCGCAACAGGCCCGTGAATGCTGGTTTTTTTCGAACAACCGCTCGCGCCTCGGCTCACTACCGTCGATCCCATCACAGTGGAACCTTATTCGCAGTTCGTCCGTGTTGGTATCAATGCGCGTTCGATCCGTACTGCTGCGACCGCTGCGACTGCGCAGTCGCTCACATCCTGAAAAGTGATGATGCGATCGGCGAGTGAACCCGGGTGGGCACTTAGCTTTGCATCGCCAACATCCTCAGAAGTGATGATGTGAAGCGCTGCCGATGGTCGCCGTCAGCGCCCGTTCGTCCTGGTGAATCCGAAGGATCGTATCGAGGGAGTGCGCCGACCAGCGCGTCCGTCAATTTCCGCGCAGGCATGTTGCGGCGGGCTCCTGGGAACGCGGCTATGCCATCCCGCCGGAGAACATCGCGATCACCAGAAAGATGAACCCCGCAAGCGCGAGAAACGGCAACGACAGCGCCAGAGGCACGTAGAAACCCCAGGTCGCGGCGCCCTTGTTCTTGATCATCGCGACCAGCCACACCGGCCAGGTGCACCACGCCACGGCCGCCCGGCCCCAGTGATCCGGAACGCTTCCCACCAGGAGAAAGAAGGCACTGGCCGCATGGACGACGGAGCCGAGGCCCGCGAAATAGAGCTTTTCCCCTTGCGAGAATCCGCTTTGGCCCGGCTCCTTTGGCCGATGCCCGCGGCGGAACAGCAGCCTGGCCAGGCCGAGAGCCAGGGCCCCGGCGGCAATGATCGCCAGGCAGCCCAGCGGATGGCGCCGGGGCGCGCTCCGCAGGCGGTAGCGGAGCTCGTAGGCGGCGCCCCCTTGCCGCAGGATCTGCTGCAACTCCGCCGCGCCAGCGGCGCCGTGGTACTCGTCGTCGATGGCCATGATCATCGCCGTGCGCCCGCTGCGGTCGACCGCGTCGGTGCGAGCCCCGGCCTGCAGCAGCAGCCGCAGGATCTGCGGGTGGTTGGACTGCACCGCCAGCATCAGCGGCGTGAGACCGACATTGTTGCCGGCGTTCACGTCCGCCCCGGCGGCGATGAGGGCCTGCACCTCCTTCGCGCGATCCGCCTCGTCCCTGGCGTAGGCGAGGGCCTGCGCCGCCTGCATCTGGTCGGGCAGCCCCTCGGCCGGAGCGGCACTGCGCGCCTCGCACACCCGGTGCAGCCAGGTGTTGCCGGCGGCATCGCGGATCTGCGGATCGGCGCCGCCCTGCAACAGGATCTGGAGCATCTCCAGCGAGGGCGCGGGCATGATGCCGCCGATCGCCCCGCCGATCGCGGAGTTCACGTCGAAGCGCTGCGCCACGTACTCGCGCACTCCGGCGACATCGCCGAGCGCGATCAGCTGGCGCAGGTGCTCCGCGGTCTTGTCGGTGAGCAGGGCTTCCGCAGCCGGGCGCTGCTGCAGCAGCCGGGCCAGCGCGCGCAGTGTTTCCGTCGCCGCGCCGGCCGGTGCCGGCTCGATGCCGCGCAGGTCGATATGCAGCTCGCGCGGGGCGCGCAGCAGCACGCCGCTCCAGTGCTGCAACTGGTTGTCCTTCACCGGACGGTCGTGCTGGATCTGCCGCAGCAGGTCGGCCAGCACGGCATAGGCCTCGGGCGTGCCGAGCCCGGCGACGGCATCGCCGAGCTTGATCAGGTAGTAGTCGCGGACCTGCGGCGCGCCGTCCAGCACGGCCATGGCGCGCCGCGTCACGGCGAGGGCACGCGGATCGCCGCGTCCCAGCAGGGTCAGCGCCACCTCGCCGGCGGCCCGTGGCGGCAGGCGGTCCAGCACCGCCACCACCGCGTCCGCCACCTCCGGCTGGTCATAGTTGAACAGCGCCGCGGTCAGCCTGATCGCATCCCAGGTCTGCGTGACGGCCAGCTCCTGCACGATCCGATCGAACAGCGCCCGCGAGTGGTAGCGATGCTGCTCCGGCAGGAGCAGCATCGAATACTGGTGACTGAAGAAGTCGCCTTGCCAATAACGGGCGACCACGACCGCCTCGATGTCGGGCGTGAGCTCGGGCAGGGAATAACTCCTGACGAAGGCGGCGAGCATGTCGCCGGGCCGGTGCCAGCCGTTGGGATCCCGCAGCGTCAGGATGGCATCGAGCGCCGCCGCCCGGGCTTCGCCGCCGAGCCGCTCCGCCAGCTGGATATCGAACCGATCCAGGCCCTCGCGCTCTTCCGTCGACAGGCTGTCGTGGACGCTGACCGGACCCCGCGGTACCGCGCCGACGACGATCCCCGGCGGCGGAAAGGGCAGCGCGGGTTCGGCCGTGCGGGCACTGACCGCGCCGCCGACGATCCACATCCCGTTGTACAGCACGCACTGGTTGATCGGCCCGACGCGGCCACCGATGCCGGAACTCCCTGCCGCCGCCAGACACTGCGGAGGGACCGGCGGATCGCACAGCGCGGGCGCGGCCGCGAACAGCCCGGCCAGCGCCAGGCCAGCGGCCAGAACGCGCCTGCGGCCGCGCCGCACCCGCTTACGTCCCCTGCCGCGTCAACGTCGCCACCAGCGCCCCGCTGGCATTGTTCACCGCCAGGCTTGGCGTATTGCTGCCGGGCGGCGCCAGCAGGATGCCGGTCAGCGTGCCGCTGACGCAGCTGGTGGTGAAGCTCAGGTCGAACACGCTGTCCACCTGGTCCGCGCTCACCGTGCCGCCGTAGCTGCAGCCCCCGCTGTCGCTGCCCGAGACGGCGCCGGCGGCGCTGATGGTCACGGTGCCGGTGTAGTTCTGCCCGCCGACCGAGTAGCCGAAAGCATATGTGCCCGCCAGGGTCGCCAGCGTGGTCGGTGTGCCGGTATAGGCGGTGTAATGCGTATCGATGCCGTCGCTGCCGGACGTGACCTCGGCGTCGCTGTAGTTGCCGGTGATGGCCTGGCCCACGGTCACGTTGAGCTGCAGCGTCACGCTCTCCACCGTGCCGCCGTTGTCGAGCAGATTGCCGTTCACGGCGTAACTGGTGCCGGCGTAGGTGTCGCTGCCGGCATGGACCGGGCCTTCCACCCGCGTCACCGAGTAGGGCCCGCCGTCGGCCATCAGGCTGCGCACGATCTCCGCCCGGCCGGCGCCGTCGAGATAGATCACATAGGGATCGGCATAGCTCCGGCTGCCAAGTATGCCGCTGTAGACGCCGCGCGCGATGGCCCCGCCGCCGGAGCCGGAGGACGAGCCGCCCGAGCTGGACGAGCCGCCGCCCCCTCCACCGCCGCCACCGCCGCAGGCCGAGACCAGGATTGCCGTTGCCACCAGCAGCAGACGCAATGCCGACATACACATTTCCCCGAGTTCCTTATTCGTCGTTCGTATTCATGCACAGACAGCGGATCTCATTCCCCACCGCCGGCCGCGCCGCAACCGCCTCGATGCCGCGGCTGCCGCCGCTCGCTGCCGTTCGCTCCGGCGCTTGCATCAGGCTTGGCCGCGCGCGTGAATCCCACCGCCACACCGCGCGCGTCTGCGCCGCAACTATCTCGGCTTCGTGTTCCAGGGCTTCAACCTG
>CAYWPB010000062.1:0-14311 GCA_964458725.1 uncultured Nevskia sp.
TCGACGGCCTGCTGCACATCACCGACATGACCTGGAAGCGCATCAAGGATCCGGCCGAGGTGGTGACGGTCGGCCAGGAAGTCGAGGTCAAGGTGCTCAAGTACGACCGCGAGCGGCGCCGCGTGTCGTTGGGCCTGAAGCAGCTCGGCGCCGACCCCTGGGTCGACATCGCGCGCCGCTACCCGGAAAAGACGCGCCTGTTCGGCAAGGTCACCAACATCACCGACTATGGCGCCTTCGTCGAGATCGAGCCCGGCGTGGAAGGCCTGGTGCACGTCTCCGAGATGGATTGGACCAACAAGAACGTCAATCCCGGCAAGGTGGTGCACCTCGGCGACGAGGTCGAGGTGATGATCCTCGACATCGACGAGGAGCGCCGCCGCATCTCGCTGGGCATGAAGCAGTGCCAGCCGAACCCGTGGGAAGCCTTCGCCGCCCTGCACAACAAGGGCGACAAGGTTTCCGGCCAGATCAAGTCGATCACCGACTTCGGCATCTTCATCGGCCTGGACGGCGGCATCGACGGCCTCGTGCACCTGTCCGATCTGGACTGGAACGAGGCGGGCGAGCAGGCTGTGCGCCGCTACAGCAAGGGCCAGGAAGTCGAGGCCGTGGTGCTGGCCATCGACGGCGCCCGCGAGCGCATCTCCCTGGGCGTGAAGCAGATGCAGCAGGATCCGCTGACCATGTTCCTGGCCGACAACCCCAAGGGTTCGATGGTCAAGGGCATCGTCAAGGCAGTGGATGCCCGCGGCGCCAACATCGAGCTGGCTGGCGGTGTGGAGGCCTACATCAAGGCCGGCGACCTGTCCCGCGACCGCGTCGAGGACGCCACCAAGGTGCTGAAAGAAGGCGACACGCTGGAAGCCCGCTTCATCGGCGTGGACCGCAAGAACCGCATCGTCACCCTGTCCGTCAAGGCCAAGGAGATCCAGGAGGAAGAGGACGCCGTGGCCGAGTACAGCCGCAACGCCTCGACCGGCAAGACCAGCCTGGGCGACCTGCTGAAGGAACAGATCAGCGGCAACGATCGGTAAGCCTGTCCCGAGTAGCCCGCCAGGCGGGCTTATCGAGGGCATCAGGCGACAAGCTGCAAGGAAAAAGGCCGTGGCAACACGGCCCTTTTTTTGTTTGCCGTCATCCCCGCGCAGGCGGGGATCCAGCTTTGAATCCGAGCCGTCCCTGGCCTGGTTTGTCGTTGTTGGGCACAGGCTGCAACAGTCCGGCCATCCTGGCCGGACTCCCGGATCCCCGCTTTCGCGGGGATGTTTGTTTTCTAAGCGTCATGAAGCCGACGCTAAGAAAAACAAACACTTGCATCCCGGGGTGTTTTTCTCTATCGTAGAAAAATCAACCGCTTAAGTCGTGCACGAGCCATGACCAAGTCTGAGCTGATCGAAGCCCTGTCCCTCAAGCAGACCCATCTGATGCAGAAGGATGTGGAGCTTGCGGTGAAACTCGTTCTCGACCACGTCAGCAATGCGCTGGCGCGGCAGGACGGCGTGGGAATCCGCGGCTTCGGCAGTTTCGCGCTGCACAGCCGGCCGGCCCGCGTCGGCCGCAATCCCAAGACCAGCGAAGCGGTGCGCATCCCGGCCAAGCACGTGCCGCACTTCAAGCCGGGCAAGGAAATGCGCGAGCGCGTCAACCAGGTCCACCAGGAGGAAGTGGCCGCCGCCGATGCTGCGGCCGCGGCCGCAGCCGCAGCGGCGAATCCCGGACCCTAGAGCCCGCCCTGATGCTGCGTCTCCTGGCCGTGGTCTTGCTGCTGGCGGTGTTCGTTGCTGGCGCGGCCCTGAGCTATTTCAACTACGATTACGTCAGCTTCAACTACCTGTTCGGCGCCACCCAGATTCGCCTGGTGGTGCTGATCGTGCTGACCTTCGTCCTCACGGCGCTGCTGACCTTGCTGCTGTGCTCGATCCGCCTGTTCAGCCTGTCGGGCGAGGCGCGACGCCTGCGTCGGCAGCTGCGTGACGCCGAAACCGAGCTGAAGAACCTGCGCAACCTGCCGATCGCGCCGGAACGCTGATGCCGGACAGTTTCGCCTGGCTGCTGCTGCCGTTCGGGATGGCCCTGGGCTGGGCCTGGGCCCGCCGCCGCGGCACGGTCGAGGGCGCGCCGCGCTCGCGCGAGGACGCCGCCGCCGGCCTCGGCAGCCTCGATCCGGACGACCAGGCCATTGCAGCCCTGAGCCATGCCGCGGACGCCGAGCCGGCCGCGGCCGAACTGCAGCTGACCCTGGGCGCACTGTTTCGCAAGCGCGGCGAGATCGACCGCGCCATCCGCCTCCACGAAACCTTGCTGGCGCGCGGCGACCTGCCGCGCCACGTGGCCGACGCCGCGCGCATCGAGCTGGCCCAGGATTACCTCAAGGCCGGCCTGCTCGACCGCGCCGAAGCCCTGCTGCAGGGCATGGAGGGCTCCAGCCCGCAGCTGGCCGGGGCGCTGGAGCTGCTGCTCGACCTCTACGAGCAGGCGCGCGACTGGGCCCAGGCCCTGGAAGTGGGGCGCCGCCTGCAGGCCGTGAAAGGGCAGAGCCTGGGACCGCGCCTGGCGCAGTACTGCTGCGAAATGGCCGAGTCGGCCCAGCAGCAGAAAGATCCGGCGGGCGCCTCGCGCCTGCTGCAGCAGGCCCTGGAGTACAACCCGGAATGCGTCCGCGCCAGCCTGGCCCAGGCGGCACTGGCCGAAGCGGCCAAGGACTGGCCGGCGGCGATCAAGGCCTACTGGCGCGCGATGCAGCAGGACGGACGCTTCTTCGCCGAGGTCGCGCCGGCGCTGGAGCGCTGCTACCAGGAAGCCGGCGACCGTCAGGGCTACAGCCAGTTCCTGGCCGAGGCCGAGACTGCCCTGAACCAGTCGGCCGCCCCAGCGCTGTTCCGCGCGCGCTGGCTGCAGGCGCAGCAGCAGGATGTGCGCGCCTATTTCGGCGAGCATCTGGCGCGCAAGCCCACCCGCCAGGGCATGCTGCTGTGGCTGGAACTGGGAGCGGGCGAGGCGGATGCGCCGGCCTGGCTCGGCACCCTCGCCGAATCGCTGAAGAAGTCCCTGCAATCACGGCCGCGCTATGCCTGCGGCAGCTGCGGGCTGCAGCCGAGCCTGCTGTTCTGGCAGTGCCCACGCTGCAAGCGCTGGGAGAGCGTGGCGCCGGTGGAGGAGAAGCTCTAGAAGCAGTTGTTCGTGGTCAGTTATCAGTTGTTAGTAGAAAGCCGCGGCGTTCGCCACGCGGCTTTTTTACTGACAACTGACAACTAATCACTGACAACAGCTTCTTTACCCCTGCTTCTGCAACGCCCGCAGCTCGTCCTTCGGAATCGTATCGATCATCTGCTTGCGCCGCGCCAGCAGTCGCGCCCGGTCGTCGTTGCTGATGCTGGCCACGCGCAGGCCGGCATTGAGCTGCTCCACCGCGCCGCGCAGGTCGCCGCGCTCGAACAGGTAGTTGGCGCTCTGGTACTGCGCCTCGGCGGTATTGCCGCTGGCGCGCGCCGCGGCGGCGAGCAGGCGATAGCTGTCTGCGCGCGATCCCAGGGCCTGGCTGGAGCTGATCAGCACCTGGCGCGCCTGGTCGGGCTTGCCGGCGTTGATCAGGGCCTCGCCGTACTTGAGCACGCCCGGCGCATAGCGCGGGTAGTTGCTCAGGTTGCGAGCGTAGATCGCCAGCGCGTCTGGTACCTTGCCCATCTGCATCAGGATCTGCGCCTGCAGCAGCAGTACGTTGGGCTGTTTGGGATATTCCTCCAGCACCGGCTTCAGCGCCGCCAGCGCCTGCTCGTTCTGCTCGATGTTGGCCAGGGCCAGGGCGTAGCCGTAGTGGTTCTCCGGCGTGTCCTTGCCGGCGTTCAGCTCGCCGGCGAAATAACCCTGGGCCTCATTGGGCGAGTCGGTTTCCAGCACCCGGGTGCGGGCGCGCATCAGGCTGAACTCGATCGAATCCTGCACCTTGCGCGGCCCATACTGCGCGGCGCGCTCGGTGGCCTCGGCGATGCGGGTGGTGTCGGCCGGGTGGGTCAACAGGATTTCCGGCAGCCGGTTGCCGTAGAGGCGGGTCTGCTGCGCCAGCTTGCCGAAGAAGCTGGCCATGCCCATCGGGTCGTAGCCGGCCGCGGCCAGCTTGCGGATGCCGAAGCGGTCGGCCTCCATCTCATTGCCGCGGGTGTAGCTGACCTGGCGCTGGTAGTTGATGCCCTGGCCTACCGAGAGGGCGCCGAGGATCACATTGGGGTTGGCCGAGCCGGCGATGATCGCCGCCAGCACGCCGATCCAGGTGGCGATGTCGGCAACCTGGGTGTCGCCGGCGGCGCGCGCGATGTGGCGCTGGGTGACGTGAGATTCCTCGTGCGCCATGACGCCGGCCAGCTCGCTCTCGTTGCTGGCGGCGACGATGGTGCCGGCGTTGAAACCGATGTAGCCGCCGGGCAGGGCGAAGGCATTGATGCGGTTGTCGGCGATCAGGTAGAAGTTGAACTGCGGCGGCACCGGGTTCACCGAATCCGCGGCCGCCAGTTTCCAGCCGATGGTGGTGAGGTAGTCGGTGATCTCGGGATCGTCGACGATGTAGTCGTACTGGTACATCTCGGCCACCACCTCGGCACCCAGCTTCATCTCCTGTGCCGGCGACAGGGTCAGGTCGGCGGGGCTGCCGAGCTGGGGCAGGTCGATGTCCTTCTGCGACAGTGCGGGGAGGGCCGTGAGTGCGAACACGGCGGCGGTGACGAGCGTGGGTCTGAGCATGAAAACGCGAAAAGGCTCCATTCTCCGCAAGTGTACGCTTAGAGGCCGTAAGCTGCCCTGAAGTTTCGGTTGCGCAAGGTTAACCGGCGTCCCGCCGGACCCAGTGCGGCGGCCAAAAATGTTAAAATTGCGTGACCGCGGCAGTGGACGCAATGCGCATGGCCTGGGTGGATTACGTATTCGTCGGAATTGTCCTGCTTTCGGTGCTTTGGGGCGCTTTGCGCGGCTTCATCCGCGAGGCCCTGAGCCTGGCTACCTGGGTGCTCGCCTTCGCGGTGGCCCTGGGTTACGGCCCCGAATTCGCCGAACGGCTCAAGCCGACCATCGCCTCCGACGCGCTGCGACTGATCGCCGGCTACGCCATCCCGTTCTTCGGGGTGCTGCTGATCGGCGGCCTGCTGATCTGGATCATCTCGATGGTCGTGCGCGGCGCCGGGCTGGCGCCGCTGGACCGCATGCTGGGTTCCGCTTTCGGCCTGCTGCGCGGCGGGTTGATCGTGCTGGCCGTGGTGATCATCGCCGGCTTTTCTGCCCTGGGCCGCGAGTCCTGGTGGAAGCAATCTGAAATTGTTCCGCAAATTCAGCCGTTTGCAAAAGAAGTGCAGGCCTTGATTCCCGCCCGCTGGCTCGCATATTTGCAAGCGCAGCAACCCGCCCCCCGGGGCCCCGTTCATCCGTCCGAGAAATGAATCCATGTGCGGCATAGTCGGCGTCGTCGCCAAGCAACTGGTCAACCAGGAAATCTACGATGCTTTGACCATGCTGCAGCACCGCGGCCAGGATGCGGCGGGGATCATCACCAACGAGGGTGACCGCCTGTACCTGCACAAGGAAAACGGCCTGGTGCGCGACGTGTTCCACTCCGACGACACCATGATCCGCCTGCGTGGCAACATGGGCGTGGGCCATGTGCGCTATCCCACTGCCGGCAGCAGCACCTCGGCCGAGGCGCAGCCGTTCTACACCAACACCCCGTTCGGCATCTGCCTGTCACACAACGGCAACCTGACCAATGCCGAGCAGCTCAAACACGAGCTGTTCGCTGAAGACCGCCGCCACCTGAACACCGATTCGGACTCGGAGGTGCTGCTCAACGTCTTCGCCCATGAGCTGATGATGTGCAACACCCTGCGGGTCACCCCCAACGAGGTGTTCAAGGCGGTGTCGGAAGTACACCGCCGCGCCCGCGGCGCCTACGCCTGCGTCGCCCTGATCAGCGGCTACGGCATCGTCGGCTTCCGCGACCCTTACGGCATCCGCCCGGTGGTCTACGGCCGCCGCGAGGGCACCTACGGCACCGACTACATGATCGCCTCGGAGTCGGTGGCGCTGGACGCCGCCGGCTTCGAGCTGATCGGCGACATCGCTCCCGGCGAAGCGGTCTACATCACGCTCGACGGCAAGCTGCACAAGCGCCAGTGCGCCACCAATCCGAGCTACTCCCCCTGCATCTTCGAGCACGTCTACCTGGCACGGCCGGACTCGGTGATGGACGGCATCTACGTCTACAAGGCGCGCCTGCGCATGGGCGAGAAGCTGGCCGAGAAGATCCAGCGCGAGTGGCCGGACCACGACATCGACGTGGTCATCCCGATCCCCGACACCAGCCGCGTTGCCGGCGCCGAGCTGGCCAACCGCCTGGGCGTGAAATACCGCGAAGGCTTCGTCAAGAACCGCTACATCGGCCGCACCTTCATCATGCCCGGCCAGGCGCAGCGCAAGAAATCGGTGCGGCAGAAGCTCAACCCGATCGACCTGGAGTTCAACGGCAAGAACGTGCTGCTGGTCGACGACTCCATCGTCCGCGGCACCACGTCGCAGGAAATCATCCAGATGGCCCGCGACGCCGGCGCCAGGAAGGTCTACTTCGCCTCGGCGGCCCCTCCGGTGAAGTACCCCAATGTCTACGGCATCGATATGCCGACCACCAGCGAGCTGGTGGCCCACGGCCGCAGCCACGACGAGCTGGAGCTGCTGCTCGGCGCCGACCGCCTGATCTACCAGGACCTGGGCGACCTGATCGAAGCTGTGCGCCACAAGCACTCGAAGATCCAGCGCTTCGACACCTCGGTGTTCACCGGCGAGTACGTCACCCAGGACGTCAACGAGGACTACCTCAACCAGCTCGAACTGTTCCGCTCCGATGCCGCCAAGGAAGCGCGCCGCGTCCGTGCCGGCAATGTGGTGATCGAGCTGCACAACGCCCGCTGAGCTTCGTGGTACGATGTCACCGCGCCGATTTGTAGCCAGCTTGCGGGGCGCGTAATAAATTCTGCTAAAAGGGCGAGAAAAAGCCCGTAAGCGCTCGCTGGCGGGCTTTTTTGTTGCGCGATTGGAAGATGTTGAAGATGAACGAAGAATTTGACCCTGCCTGGGGTAGCGCCACACTCGGGATCCGCGCCGCGGAGCCCCGCACCGAGGAGCGCGAGCACTCGGCCGCGCTGCACCTGACCTCCTCCTTTGTCTACCACAGCGCCGCCCAGGCGGCGGCGGTATTCACCGGCCAGGAGCCGGGCAACATCTACTCCCGCTTCACCAATCCCACCGTCCACGCCTTCGAGAAGCGTCTGGCGGCGATGGAAGGGGGCGACAGCTGCGTCGCTACCGCCAGCGGCATGGCCGCGATCATGTCGATGCTGCTGGCCCTGCTCAAGGCCGGCGATCACCTGGTGGTGTCGCGCACCGTGTTCGGCTCGACCATCAACCTGCTCAACAATGTCTTCTCCCGTTTCGGGATCAGCACCACCTATGTCGACGGCGCCGACCTCGGCGCCTGGTCGGCGGCGATCCGCCCCGAGACGCGGCTGCTGTTCGTGGAGACGCCCAACAATCCGCTGACGGACCTCGCCGACATCGCGGCGTTGGCGCAGATCGCGCACAGCGCCGGCGCCCTGCTGGCGGTGGACAACTGCTTCCTGACGCCGGTGCTGCAAAAGCCGCTGACCCTGGGCGCCGACCTGGTGATCCATTCCGCCACCAAGTACCTGGACGGGCAGGGGCGCTGCGTCGGCGGTGCCGTGGTCGGCGACGCCGAGCGGGTCGGCAAGGACGTGTTCGGCTTCATGCGCACCGCCGGGCCCTGCATGAGCCCGTTCAACGCCTGGGTCTTTCTCAAAGGACTGGAGACCCTGCAGCTGCGCATGCGCGCCCATTGCGATGCGGCGCACAAGCTGGCGCTGTGGCTGCGCGAACAGCCAGGCATCGCGCGGGTCTACTACCCGGGCCTCCCGGATCATCCGCAGCACGAGCTGGCCAAACGCCAGCAGCTGGGTTTCGGCGGCATCGTCGCCTTCGAGGTCAAGGGCGGCCGGGCCGAAGCCTGGAAGCTGATCGACGCGGTTAAGATGATCTCGATCACCGCCAACCTGGGCGACACTCGCAGCACCATCACCCATCCCGCCAGCACTACCCATGGCCGCATCACGGCCGAGGCGAGGGAGGCGGCCGGCATCCGGGAGAGCCTGGTGCGGGTGGCGGTGGGCCTGGAGGATATCGAGGACATCATCGCCGACCTGGCCCGCGGCCTGTGAGCGCCGACGGCACCTTGCAGCGGCTGCGCCAGGTGCTGGCCGGCACCAGCGAGGCGCGGCGGCCGGTGGCGCGGATGGAACTGCCGCTGAAGCTGGACCGCCTGATCACGCCGCAGGCAATGTCCCGGATGCGCGCGGCGGCCGTGCTGGTGCCGGTGCTGGACTATCCCGAAGGCGCCTCGATCCTGCTGACCCGCCGCTCCGAGAACCTGCGCAACCACAAGGGGCAGATCAGCTTCCCCGGCGGCCGCCGCGACGACGCCGACGCCGACCTGACCGCTGCCGCTCTGCGCGAGGCTCAGGAGGAAGTCGGCCTGGACCCGGCCACGGTGTCGGTGATCGGCTACCTCGACGACTATCCGACCCTGACCGGCTACCGCATCACCCCGGTGGTCGGCGTGGTGCGCCAGGCGTTCACCCCGGTGATCGATCCGGGCGAAGTTGCCGAAACCTTTCAGCTGCCGCTCGAGGTACTGCTGGCGGAGCGCAGCTTCGAGCGCAAGATCCTGAGCCGGGAGGGCTTCAACGTGCCTTTCATGGAGTTGACCCACGCCGGGCACCGCATCTGGGGCGCCACCGCCGGCATCCTCTGGACCCTGCGGCAGAAACTCCTTGGTCGTGAAGCAGGGAGTCTCTAATCCGTTCCATGCCCTGCCGCAGCTTGCCCTTTCGTGCAGGGCTAGGCGCGAGGAGCGCGGTGTACTGAGAGTACATGAGCGACGAGCAACGACGTCCTGCACGAAAGGGCAAGCTGCCCAAAGGGTTGCTCCCAAATTTGCGCCATGCGTCGTTGCTCGCTCCTCATGTACTCTCAGTACACTTCGTCGCTCGCGCCTAGCCTGGCGCAAATTTGGGGCAACGGCAGGGCATGGAACGGATTAGAGACTCCCTTGACCCGCTCGCCGAGGCCCTGCGGCTGCAACTGGAAGCCGCCGCCGAAGGCTTCGACTGGACCGACCCGGCCGGCCTGTGGGACAAGTTGGAGGAGGAGGTCCGCGAACTGCAGCAGGCCCCGGATGCCGCCAACCGCGCCGAGGAACTGGGCGACCTGCTGTTCATGGCGGTCAACCTGTCGCGCCACCTGGGTGTGGACGCCGCCGCGGCCCTGGCCGCCGCCAATGCCAAGTTCAGCCGCCGCTATGGCTACATCCTGGAACGCCTGGGTAGCCTGCCGCCGAAGGGCGACCCCTCCCGCCTGGACCGCATGGAAGCCCTCTGGCAGGACGCCAAGCGGCTGGAGCGGCAAAAAAAAACAGGTTAAGCTTCAAACAATTAAGCGACAATATTCAGGGAAGCAAAAAAGCGACATCAGGGACGACGAAAACCAATAACTTCGTCTCGGCGGGAGGAGCGGCATGAGAATCGGGCTAGTGGTGGACTCCGCGTGCGATCTGCCGCAGGAAGTCTGCGCCGAGCAAGGCATCATCATCCTGCCGATCACGGTCCATGTCGGCAAAGAGGAATTCGTCGATCGGCGCGATCCCGCCGCCACCCTGGACTTCTACCGCCGGCACCTGACCAACGCCGCGCACGCCGAAACCGCCCCGCTCAGCGTCGAGCAGATCAAGGATCTGTTCCTGGAACGGCTGGTGCTGGACTACGACTTCGTGTTCTGCCAGACCGTGGCCAGCTCGCGCAGCCCGATCTTCGAGCACGCCACCCAGGCTTCGCTCACCATCCTGTCGGAGTACAAGGCGGTGCGCGCCGGCGCCGGCGTACCGGGGCCGTTCGCATTGCGCGTCATCGACAGCCAGAACCTGTTCTGCGCCCAGGGCGTGCTGGCGTTGGAGACGGCGCGCCTGATCAGGGAGGGTCACACTCCGAACCGCATCCGCGAGCGGCTCGACAGCCTGATCCCGTCGCTCTACATGTACGGCCTGCCCAACGACCTCTACCACCTGCGCGCTCGCGCCAACAAGAAGGGCGACAAGAGCGTGGGCTGGTTCAAGTACGCCCTCGGCAGCGCCCTCGACGTCAAGCCGCTGATCCGCTGCAACCGCGGCGAAACCGGCTCGATCGCCAGCATCCGCCACTTCGACGAAGGCTCGCGGCGGCTATGCGGCTTCGTCGCCGAGCGGATCCGCGCCGGCCTGCTGACGCCGACCGTGTGCGTCACCTACGCCGGCGACCTCGCCAAGCTGGAAAAGCTGCCGGGCTACGCGGAGTTGAAGGCGGTGGCGCAGGAGCACGGCGTCTCTATCTACGCCAGCGTCGCCAGCATCACCGCCTGCATCAACGTGGGCGAGGGGGCGCTGGCTTTCGGTTTCTGCGCCCCAGGCCACGAATATAAATAGGGGTTAACCCGCGTCAAGCGCCTCGTAGAGCGCGACGTATTCCTGCGTGACGCGGTGCCCCGGCTCGAGCTGGATCATCGGCAGGTGCCGCTCGTGTGATTCCTTGACCCGCACCGAGCTGGACAGGGTCTGCTCCAGCACCGGCTGTCCTTCCTCGCGCAGCTCGGCCACGACGCGGGCCGGCAACCTGGCGCGTCCCTGGAACTGGTTGACGACAATGCCCTCGATCTCCAGCTCGTCGTTGTGGTCGGCGCGGATCTCCTGCACGTTGTTGAGCAGGGTGTACAGCGCCTGACGCGCAAACTCGTCGCAATCGAAGGGAATCAGGCAGCGATTGGCCGCGATCAGGGCTGAGCGGCTGTAGAAATTCATCGCCGGCGGCGTGTCGATGAACACCGCGTCGTAGCCTTTCAGCTTGTCCAAGGCCTGGCGCAGTTTCTGTACTTTCTGCTTGGCCTCCAGCTTCACCTGCAGGTCCTCCAAGCGCTGGTCGGAGGCCACCACATCGAGGTTCTCGAACGGCGTGTTGGTGGCATAAGTGACGAAGGGCGGGGTCTGCAGCGAGAAACCCAGGGTCGACTCGAAGAAATCGCCGATGGTGCGGTCGGCCTTGTCGGGCTTGCCGCCCAGCAGGTATTGGGTGGCGTTGCCCTGGGTATCCAGGTCGATCACCAGGGTGCGCAGGCCGCGCGAGGCCGCGATGGCGGCGAGGTTGCAGACGATGGTGGTTTTGCCGACACCACCTTTCTGGTTGAACACCACACGACGAATCACTGGGAGCAGCTCCGAGCCGGGGAAAGCGGTTATGAAAGGCATTATCGCCAGAATCATGCCGCAATTGCTGGTTTTTTCGCTTGTGGCTGTTACAAATCCGCGGTAGCGGCTACGATGCCCGGCCCCTGATGGCATCCACAGAAAGATTTGCGGGAGTTTCCATGCTGAAGCACAACAGTTATTTCAACGGCGCGGTGCAATCGATCGGTTTCGAGCGCAACGGCCTGCGCGCCACCGTGGGCGTCATCGACGCCGGCGAGCAGCACCATTTCAACACCCAGGCGGCGGAGCGCATGACCGTGGTCAGCGGCCTGCTCAAGGCTAATCTCGGCAGCGGCTGGACCAGCTTCCCCGCCGGCTCCTACTTCGAGATCGGCGCCAACGGCGGCTTCGACGTGCAGGCAGTGGGCGGGCCGGCGGCTTACCTGTGCGAGTTCCTGGGGTAACGTCCTTCGTCATGCCCGCGCAGGCGGGCATCCAGTTCTGGTCGCCATAACGGGCCGATCGCAAAGATCAAAACTGGATCCCCGCCTGCGCGGGGATGACCGAAAAAAGAAGGGGCGCCGAGGCGCCCCTTCTTCTTGCGACTACATGCTTAGGCAGCAAGCTGCCTGAGCATGTAGTGCAGCACGCCGCCGTTCTCGTAGTACTGCCATTCCTTCGGCGTGTCGATGCGCACACGGGCCTTGAAGCTGACGGTTTTGCCGTCGGCCTTCTTGGCGTTCACCGTGACTTCCTTCGCGCCGTGCTTGAGGCCCTCGATGGCGAATACCTCAGTGCCGTCCAGGCCCAGGCTCTGCGCGTTCTCGCCGTTGACGAAGTTCAGCGGCGCCACGCCCATGCCGACCAGGTTGGCGCGATGGATGCGCTCGAAGCTCTCGGTGATCACAGCCTTCCCGCCGAGCAGGATGGTGCCCTTGGCGGCCCAGTCGCGAGAGGAGCCGGTGCCGTATTCCTTGCCGGCCAGAACGATCAGCGGGGTCTTGTCGGCCTGGTACTTCATGGCCGCGTCGTAGATCGACATCTGCTCGCCGCTCGGGATGTACTTGGTCATGCCGCCTTCCACGCCAGGAACCATCTGGTTCTTGATGCGGATGTTGGCGAAGGTGCCGCGCATCATCACTTCATGGTTGCCGCGGCGCGAGCCGAAGCTGTTGAAATCGGCGCGCTGCACGCCGTGCTCGACCAGGTACTTGCCGGCCGGGCCGTCCTTCTTGATGTCGCCGGCGGGCGAGATGTGGTCGGTGGTGATGGAGTCCGCCAGCAGCGCCAGGCAGCGCGCGCCCTCGATGGTCGGAATGCCGGGAGCCTTCTTGGTGATGCCCTCGAAGTATGGCGGGTTGGCGACGTAGGTGCTCTTGGCGTCCCAGGGGTAGGTCTCGGACTTGGCGACCTTGATCGACTGCCAGCGCTCGTCACCCTTGAACACTTCGCCGTAGCTCTGCTTGAACATCTCGGCGGAGAGCGACTTGGCGATGGTGTCCTGGATTTCCCTGGTGCTCGGCCAGACGTCCTTGAGATAAACCGCCTTGCCGTCCTTGCCGGTGCCGAGCGGCTCCTTGTTGAGGTCCATGTCCACCGTGCCGGCCAGCGCGTAGGCGACGACCAGCGGCGGGCTGGCGAGGTAGTTCATGCGCACGTCCTGGTGGACGCGGCCCTCGAAGTTGCGGTTGCCGGACAGCACCGCGGCGACCGACAGCTTGTTGTCGTTGATGGCCTTGCCGATCGGCTCGTTGAGCGGGCCGGAGTTGCCGATACAGGTGGTGCAGCCGTAGCCGACAATGTTGAAGCCGATGGCTTCCAGATCGGGCAGCAGGCCGGCCTTGGCCAGGTACTCGTTGACCACCTTGGAGCCAGGGGCGAGCGAGGTCTTGACCCAGGGCTTGGAGTTCAGGCCGAGCGCGCGCGCCTTCTTCGCCACCAGGCCGGCGGCGATCAGCACGGCCGGGTTGGAGGTGTTGGTGCAGGAGGTGATGGCGGCGATGACCACGGCGCCGTCCTTCAGGTCAAAGTTCTTGCCGTTGTCGCTGACCTTGGCCGGGCCGGCGGAGGGACGCAGCTTCTGCTCGCCTTCGAAGGCTTTCTTGAAGTTCGGCTGCACGTCGGTGAGCAGCACGCGGTCCTGCGGGCGCTTCGGGCCGGCCAGCGACGGCTGGATGCTGCCCAGGTCCAGGTGCAGCACGTCGGTGTACTCGGCTTCCGGCGTTTCCGGGGTCCACCACAGGCCGTTAGCCTTGGCGTAGGCCTCGACGGTGGCGATCTGCGCCTCGCTGCGGCCGGTGAGGCGCAGGTAGTTCAGGGTTTCGTTGTCGATCGGGAAGATGCCGCAGGTGGCGCCGTATTCCGGCGCCATGTTGGCGATGGTGCAGCGGTCGGCGGTGGCGAGGTTGCCCAGGCCCGGGCCAAAGAACTCGACGAACTTCTCGACCACGCCGCGCTTGCGCAGCATCTCGGTCACGGTCAGCACCAGGTCGGTGGCGGTGGCGCCCTCAGCCAGCTTGCCGGTGAGCCGCACGCCGATCACGTCCGGCATCAGCATGGTCGAGGGCTGGCCGAGCATGGCGGCCTCGGCCTCAATGCCACCCACGCCCCAGCCCAGCACGCCGATGCCGTTGACCATGGTGGTGTGGGAATCGGTGCCGAAGCAGCTGTCCGGGTAGATCAGGCCGCCCTTGTCGAACACCACGCGCGCCAGGTACTCGATGTTGACCTGGTGCACGATGCCGGTGTCCGGCGGCACCACCTTGAAGTTGTCCAGCGCCTCCTGGCCCCAGCGCAGGAAGTTGTAGCGCTCCTTGTTGCGCTGGAATTCCAGCTTGGCATTCAGGTCGAAGGCGTCGCGGGTGCCGTAATGGTCCACCATCACCGAGTGGTCGATGACCAGTTCGGCCGGGCACAGCGGATTGATCTTGGCGGGGTTGGCGCCGAGCGATTTCATGGCCTCGCCGATCGCCGCGAAGTCGACCACGCAGGGCC
>CAYWPB010000063.1:0-14234 GCA_964458725.1 uncultured Nevskia sp.
CCGCGGCACCTGGTCCACCATCGCGTCCGGTGGCACGTGCACCATCACGATCAGCACCTACGGCGCCGTGGGCCAGCCGATCGTGGGCAGCTTCACGGCCTCGCTGCCGCCGTTCTTCGGCGTCACCGGCACGAAGGTGGTGACCGCCGGCGCCTTCACCGCCACGCGCGCAGCGGACAACGGCGGATAGCCGCCCGCTGGACCCACGCGTCCGCGTGCCGGCCTGCAGCGGCCCGCTCCAGGCCGGCGGCGCCGCGCCCAACCCGGGCAACGCCTGGACCGTGGCGGTGCATTGCGCCGGGCCGTCGGTATGGACGCTGTATGTCCCGGTGCGTGCCAGCGAGCGCCGCACGGTAGTGGTGGTGAAGCGCAGCTTGGCACCGGGCCTGCCGGTGCCGGCGGACGCGCTGGCCCTGCAGGAGCAGGACACCGCCAGCCTGCCCAATGGCTACATCGGACGCATCGAGGACGCGGCCGGCAAGCTGCTGCGCCGGCCGGTGACGCCGGGCGAGCCGCTGCCGCCGAACGCGCTCGACGCGCCGGCCAGCATTCACCGCGGCCAGGAGATCGTGCTGATGAGCCAGGCCGGCAGCTTCGTGGTGCGGGCCAGCGGCAAGGCGCTGGCCGACGGCGCCAGCGGCGAGCGCATCAAGGCCGAAAACCTCGACACGCACCGCCAGGTGGAAGGCGTGGTGCGCGAGGACGGCGTGCTGGAAATCGGACTGTGAGCGGCCGGTAGTCCACTCTCCCCGGCGATCCCCTCGGCCACAATCCGCTTTCGCGAGAAAGCGGATTGTGAGCGTCTTGGAGCGAGGCCGCGCCCTGGCTCAGGCCGCGGCGGCCATCTGCTCGGAGAAGTTCTGCCCCGACACTTCCAGCGTATTTGCCGCGAACGGCCCGAACACCGCGAACACGTTGCCGACCACGGTCTCGACCTCGCTGACGGCGGCGGTGTCGAAGCCGGCGCGGACGGCGCGGGCCTGCTGGGCGGCGACATCGCCACCGCGGACCAGGGCGTCGGCCAGATCGGCCAGCACCGCCAGGCGGGGCGTCAGTGCCTTCACCACGGCGAGGGCCTTGAGACCGCGGACCGCCGGCAGGCGGCTTTGCAGCACGGCCTGCTCGTCGCGGCTCAGGCTGGAATCGCGGCCGAACAGGCCGCCGGTCTGGAACATGGTCGCCAGCACCGCGCGGGGCAGGCCGGTGGCGCCGAGGATGTTCGAGCGGTAGCTGGTGTGGGTGGTGGTGTTCATGGCGGTGGCTCCGGTTCTGGCGTCGGAGGATTCCGGCGCTTGATGGGAGGCATCTTGAACCATGCAAAACTGCATTAGAAGACGGTTCAGTCGCACTCTATTCTTGCAATTTTGCAATACCAGGTCCAAGCTCCAGCCATGGACTGGGACGATCTGCGCTACGTGCTGGCGGTGAACCGCAACGGCGGCCTCAACGCCGCGGCGCGCTGCCTCGAGGTCAATCCGTCCAGCGTGTTCCGCCGTCTCGGGGCGCTGGAAAAGCGGCTTGAAGTGCGCCTGTTCGAGCGGCTGCGCACCGGCTATCGGCTGACGCCGGCCGGCGAGGCCTTCGCCGAGGCGGCCGAGCGCATGGAACAGGAAGTGCTCGACGTGCAGCGCCGGGTGCAGGGCGCGGACACGCGCCTGGAAGGCCACATCCGCGTCAGCACTCCCGACGAGGCGGCGCAATACCTGTTGCCGCGCTGGCTGGCCGAGTTCCGCCAGACCTATCCAGGCCTGAGCCTGGAGATTTCCTGCAGCAGCCAGTTCGTGAACCTGTCCAAGCGCGAGATCGACGTGGTGATCCGCGGCACCTCGGCGCCTCCCGAGCACCTGGTGGGGCGCCGCGCCACGCGCCTGGGCATGGCCGCCTACGCTTCCAAAGCCTATCTCGACCGCCTCGGCCGCGACCGGCCGCTGGCGGAGTACGACTGGATCGGCTACTCCGGCGCGATGAGCCAGACGCCGATGGCGCGCTGGATCGGCGACCACATCCCCGAGTCCAGCGTGCACCTGCGCGCCGATCTGGTCGGCGCCGCCCGCGCCATGCTCAGCGCCGGCCTCGGCTGCTCGGTGATGGCCTGCCTCGCTTGCGACCACGACCCCGATCTGGAGCGCCTGCCCGGCACCCACCAGGTGATGGACATGCACATCTGGGTGCTGACCCACCCGGACCTGCGGCGCAGCGCGCGTATCCGTGCCTTCCTGCAGTTCTTCGCCACCCGCCTGGCGGCGATCGAGCCAGAGCTGATCGGGCTAGGGAACCTCTGATCAATTTCATGCCCTGCTGTTGCCCCCCGTGTAAGATTTTTCCGCCCGGCGCGTTCAATACCTGATTCCGTACCAGGGGAGCGGACCATGGACCAGGCGACAGGCGAAGACACCCGGCTGATCGACCCGCGCGCGCCGCGCCTCAACCAGTTCGTGTCGGCCAGCCTGGTGGTCGTCGCCTTCGCCTTCAACGTCCCGCTGCTGCTGCCGGCCACCGCCGCCATGCTCTACATCGGCGTGCTGCTGGGCCCGGCCTGGGTGCCCGCCTACCGCTTCTACTTCGCCTTCCTCCAGCCACGGCTCAGCCAGGGCGAGCTGGAGGACTACCGCCTGCCCAACTTTGCCAAGGGCCTCGGCAGCGCCTGGATCTTCACCTCCTGGCTGCTGATCGACGCGGGCTGGGTGCGCCTGGGCTGGGGGCTGGTGCTGACCCTCGCCGCGAGCGCGCTGTATGCCTCCCTCTCCGGCTTCTGCCTGGGCTGCTTCACCTACCGGCTCACCGCCAAGCTCAGCGGCGTGCGCGCGATCAACCCGGTGAAGGTCGACCCGGCCGACTTCGCCGCAATCCCCGGCTCCGGCCCGGGGCCGCGGCTGCTCAGCTTCTCCCACCCGCTCTGCTCCGAATGCCAGGAATGGGACCGCCGGCTGACCGAGCACAAGGCCCGGGTGATCAAGGTCAACGTCCAGCAGAATCCGCAGCTGGCGCGAAAATACGGCATCGACATGGTGCCTACCATCTGGGAGCTGGCGGATGACGGAACCGTCCTGCGACAAGTCGCGCCCTGAGCCGGGGGAGCCGCCGCCCCTGGTCGTGGTCGCGGCGGACCGGGCCGCGACCGACGAGGAGCTGATGCTGGCCATCGCCGCCGGCCAGCGCGGCTGCTGGCCGTTGCTGGTGGGACGCTACGAAAAGCGCGTCTACAACTACCTGCTGCGCAGCGCCCGCGACCCTGCCACCGCCGAGGACCTGCTGCAAAGCACCTTCATGCGCGTGTTCGAGGCGCGCGCCCGCTACCAGCCGAGCGCCCGCTTCGCCACCTGGATCTACACCATCGCCACCAACCTGCTGCGCGACGAGCTGCGCCGGCAGGGCCGCTGGCAGGTCGCCGACGAAGTCGAGCCGGAGCAGGACCTCCCCGACCCGCACGGTCCCGAGCAGCAGGTGGAGTACGGTGAAGTACGGGATCGCGTGATGCGCGCCATCGGCGACCTGCCGGACGGCATGCGCCAGGCCCTGATCCTGGGCAAGTATGAAGGCCGCAGCTACGCCGAAATCGCCGGCATCCTGGGCTGTTCGGTCACCGCCGCGACGGTGCGCGTGCACCGCGCGCTGGGCCTGCTGCGGCAGCGGCTGGGGGTGGACCATGCAATGTGATGACGTTGCCGCCCTGCTGCTGCCGGCGCTGCACGACCAGCTGCCGCCGGAAGCCGCCGCCGCCCTCGGCGAGCACCTGCAGGGCTGCGCCCGCTGCAGCCACGACCTGCCGCGCCTGACCCGCGCCTGGCAGCTGCTCGACCAGTGGCCCGACGCCGACACCCCCGACGCCGCGCGGCGCCGCATCGCCGCGCTGGCGGACTGATCCGCCGCCGCATTCAACAACAAGGAGAACGCCGATGACCAAGGAACTGTGGTGGCTGGCCGCCGCCGCGACCATGACCGCCCTGCTGTGGCTGCCCTACAGCCTGGAAATGATCATGCACGCCGGCCTGCGCGTCGCGCTCGGCAACCGCGAGTCGGTACCGGCCCCGGCTCCCTGGGCCGCACGCGCCCGGCGCGCCCACGCCAATGCCGTCGAGAACCTGGTGGTCTTCGCCGCCCTGGTGCTGGCGGCTCAGGCCGCCGGCGTCCACAACGCCATCACCGCCGCGGCGGCCGCCGTCTACTTCTGGGCCCGCTTCATCCACGCCCTCGCTTACCTCGCCGGCATCATCCTGGTCCGGACCCTCGCTTTCGTGGCCGGCTGGATCGCGTCACTGGCGATCGCCAGCCAGGCACTTTGCTGAACACGGCCCCCAGAAAAGCGGCGCCATGCCCCGGTCACCGCCTGGCCGGGTCGGCCACGGCCGACAGCCGGTACGGATTGACCGCTAAAGTTCCGGCGGCCACCGCCGATATATGAGCCAGACATTCCGTTCAGGCGCGTTCAAGGCACCGCGATGACATCCAAAATCGATTCCATGAGCACCGTGGCGGTGGGTCTCACCGGCGGCGCCAAGGCGCTGGCGGACAAGCCGGCCGGCGCGGCGGTGGCCAGCGCACAGCCGGCGCCCCCGGTCGACAAGGTCAGCCTGACCGGCGACGCGATGCGCATGCAGCAGCTCGACAAGTCCATGGCCACCGGCCCGGAAGTCGATTCCGGCCGCGTCTCCTCCGTCAAGGCCGCGATCGCGGCTGGACGCTATCCGATCGACGCCCGGACGGTGGCCGCCAAGCTGTCGCGCCTGGAATGGGAGATGCACAAGTAATGACGCAACCCGTCGAAACTCCGCTGGACCTGGCCGGCGCCTTGCTGGCACTGCTGGAGCAGGAGCACCAGGCCCTGCAAGGCGGCGACCCCGACCGCCTGCTGGCGCTATGCCGCGACAAGCTGTTGCGGCTGCGGCAGCTGGACGCACTGCGCGGCGCGGCGCTGAACCCGTCGCTGGGCGCCAGCCTGCGCCAGCTGGTCGAACGCTGCCAGCAGCAGACCGCGCTCAACGAAGCCCTGCTCCAGGCGCGCTTCAACCGCAGCCGCAACGCCCTGGCGACGCGACGCGGCGCACCCGGCCACTACGACATGAGCGGTCGCGGTCAGTACGAGGCGCAGCGGAATTTCCGCATCCAGGCGTGAGCGGCCTGGCAGCCGTCATTCCGGCGAAAGCCGGAATCCAGGAATTGAGCGCAGCGCATTGGTCCCTGGACCCCGGCTTCGGCCAGGGCGACGATTCATCAGATTTCAGGCAGCGAACCGGGACCCGGTTCGGTGAGCCCCTGCCTCAGTTCAGCACCGGCCGCCAGCCCATGCCCTCGCACAGCTCGCTGCACAGGCGGCGCGCGCCCGCGTTCATCGGCTCGTCGTCAGCGGCCGGGCGGCTGCGGCGCTCGAGCTCGTCGGCACCACGGTAGGAGACGGCGTGGAAGTACGGCAGATCCCGGCGAGTACGGCCGCGCTCCAGCCAGACCTCGACGCGGGCGCCGGGATCGCTGGGAATCGAGACCATCATCAGCTTCTGCATGAGGATCAGGCCGTCCAACCACTTGTCGGCTTGATCTTACCACTGGTCTGTCGGTCAACCAGCGACGTTCGTCAGCTGAAACTTGAATCACATTTTGCTTGCGGTGCGGGGCGTGAAGCTCAGCCGAAATAGGGCCGGCGCGCGCGCAGGCTGCGCTGCTCGCACAGGATGATGCGGTAACTGAAACCCTGCCCGAGGCTGAGCGCGATGTCCTGCGGCGTGATCCGCACCACCGTGCCGCTGAAGCGCGCCGCCTCGCCGGAGCGCAGCAGCAGCGCCCCGCTCACCGCCGCGCCCGGCGCCAGTGCCAGCCAGACTTCGTTGACGATGCGCAGGCCGCCTTCGGACAGGTCGATCACCACGGCGTACTGGCCTTCCAGCTGCAGCCGCGGCCGCAGGCGCTGCGGATAGCGGATGCGATAGTGCCGCCGGCCATCGCGGCTGGGTGCTGGCTGCATAAGGACTCCGGTTTGCCGCCTGCCCTGGCCCTACAAACCGCGTGCCAGCCTCACTTGGGCGGCAGCGGTTTGCCCTGGGCGTGGCGGCCGAGCTCCTCCACCAGCACCCGCAGGTTCTCGCTGTAGTCCACCGGCGCCGCCACCAGGTGCACGCCGCCAGCGGCGAAGGCAGCCTTGAGCGCGGCCGACAAGTCCGCGGCCGAAGTGACGTGGTGGCCGCGCGCGCCATAGGACTCGGCGTAGCGGACGAAGTCAGGGTTGCCGAAGGTCATGCCGTAATCGGCGAAATGGTCCACCGCCTGCTTCCAGCGGATCATGCCGTAGGCGGAGTCGACGATCACCAGCACCACCAGGTCCAGCTTCAGCCGCACCGCCGTCTCCAGCTCCTGGCTGTTCATCATGAAGCCACCGTCGCCGCATACTGCGAGCACCGGGCGGTCCGGGTGCAGCAGCCGCGCCATGATCGCCGACGGCAGGCCGGCGCCCATCGTCGCCAGGGCGTTGTCGAGCAGCAGGGTGTTAGCGACGCGCGTGCGGTAGTTGCGTGCGAACCAGATCTTGTACATGCCGTTGTCGAGGCAGGCGATGCCGTTCTCCGGCAGTGCGGTCCGCACTTCGCTCACCAGGCGCTGCGGTGCCAGCGGGAAGCGCGGGTCGTCGGCGCCCTCCTTGAGGTGCGCCAGGATGCTCTCGCGCAGCGCCGTCACCGCCGGGTCGATCCGCACGCGCCCTTCCAGCAGCGGCGCCAGCGCCGCGACGCTGGCACCGATGTCGCCGATCAGCTCGGCATCGGGATGGAATACCTGCTCGACGCTGGCCGGCAGGTAACCGACGTGTACGACTTTGCGCCCGGCCGCGGCGGCGCCCATCAGAAACGGCGGCTTCTCCACCGTGTCGTGGCCGATGGCCAGGATCAGGTCGGCGCAGTCGATGGCGTCGTGCACGTAGTCGCGCTCCGATAGCGCAGCGGTGCCGATGTACAGACCGGAACTCTGGTTGACCGCGCCCTTGCCCATCTGCGTGTTGAAGAACGGGATGCGCGCACGGCGAACGAAATCCGACAACGGTTCGACCAGGCGCGGTCGATTGCCGGCGGCGCCGATCATGATCAACGGGCTCTTAGCCGCCAGCACCAGCTGCGCCACGCGCTCCAACGCCGCCGGCGCCGGCACCGGCCAGTCGATCGGGTGCGTCGGCACCAGCTCCGCCTGCGCCGTCTCGGCGGCGATATCCTCCGGCAGTTCCAGGTGCACCGGCCCGGGCCGCTCCTCCATGGCGATGCGGAAGGCGTCGCGCACGATGGTCGGGATCGAGGCGGCGGTGACGATCTGCCGCGTCAGCTTGGTCAGCGGCCGCATCGCGCCGACGATGTCGACGATCTGGAAGCGCGCCTGGCGCGCATGCTTGATCGGCTTCTGCCCGGTGAGCATCAGCATCGGCATCGCGCCGAGATGAGCGTAGGCCGCGCCGGTGGTGAAGTTGAGCGCGCCCGGCCCCAGGGTCGACAGGCACACGCCCGGGCGCCCGGTGAGGCGGCCGTGCGTCGCCGCCATGAAGGCCGCGGCCTGTTCGTGGCGCGTCAGCACCAGCTCGATCTTCGAGCTGCGCAGCGACTCGACCACGTCGAGGTTTTCCTCGCCGGGGATGCCGAAGATGCGGTCGACCCCCTCGTTCTCCAGCGCCGCCACCAGCAGGTCGGAGCCTTTGCGCGGCGCGCTCATCGTTCTGCTCCGGCGGCGGTGATCGAACGATACGGCCTGCGCTTGTCCATGCGAATTCCTTTCGAGCGTCTTGCTGGTCCGGGGAACCGTGCAGCGGCAGGTCGGCAGTGTCCCGCAAAACCGGTGTTTCGGCCAGCGCGACGGCCGGCCCAGCTTGCGAGAACTATTTTCCGCGATGCGCGGTCCAACGCGCCGGCATTCGTTTCATGGAGGAAACGAGCATGAGGTAGGCTCGGCTCCCGGGCCATGCACAGTCTTGTACCGAGATTCTTCCGCAGCCGGCACCTTCGTCCGTGGGAGTGAGGCAGCTTGCGCCGCGCAGCACCGCCGCGTCCCATCCGCCATTCCCCGCTTCAGTCCGCCGATGCGTGAAAGCGCAGCTCAAGGAGTTTGCCCGGCTGCTCGCCGGTGCGGCATTGGCCATGGCTTGCTCTCGAGTTCATGCTGGTCAGCCCATCGGCAACCTCATGCTGGTTATGACCTCGCGATATACACCTTGTCGCCCTGCGGCCTAATCAACCACTAACCCTGGACCACCCCTGTTAGATCTGACAGTTTCGCCACGCCGGCATTCCGTTTACCTCTCTTTCTCGATTACTAACTCAGGGAGAGGCAGATGAGCGGAATCATCAACGGCACCTTGTCGGACCCGACGTTCGCGGCGCGCTGCGCCGATCCGATGTACCGCCTGCGCTATCGGGTGTTCTTCGAACGCCTGGGCTGGGACGTGAAGGTGGCGGACGGGCGCGAGACGGACGAGTTCGACGACGCCCGCAACGTCTACCAGCTGGCGACGGACGACCGCGGCGACATCGTTGGCGGCTGGCGGCTGCGGCCGACGACCCTGCCCTACATGATGAAGGACGTCTTTCCGCAGTTGCTCGGCGGAACGCCCGCTCCGGTATGCCCCGACGTCTGGGAGATCAGCCGCTTCGCGGTGGATGAGGACCGTGCCGACCAGCCCGGCTTCGGCCTCAACGACACCGCGCGCGCGCTGGTGCGCCACGCCATCCAGTACGCGGTGTTCCACGATATCCGGCGCTACGTCATGGTCGTCAGCGTGGCGGTCGAGCGGCTGCTGGCGAACACCGGCATGGTCCTGCACCGCTACGGCCCGCCGCAGCGCATCGGACGGGTCCGCTCGGTGGCGTGCTCCCTCGACATCGACGCGCACACACGCCACGTGATCCTGGGAATGCCGCTGCCGTTGCGACAGGCTGCCTGAGACGGTCTGGTACGGGGCGAGCGCGTCGACACTTCGCGCCTGTCAGATGTGACAGCTTTCGCCGCTACTGTCCCCGCTATACAACACCGGCGAGATTATTTGCGGCGCGAGAGATTGCCGAGCCAGGGTTCCGGGGGTTCGTACCGCACATTCCAACGATCAGTTCTATTCAGACACTAGGGAGAGTGCCAATGAACAAGGTCCTCGCAACCGCTGCATCCTTTGTACTCATCGGCTGGGCCTGCGCCTTGCCGGCGCGGGCAATGAGCTACATGCCGATACCGGACAAGGCGCTGCTGGCGGAAGCCGACGCGATCGTCTCCGGCACCGTCAGTTCCGCCGGGGCCCTGCCCGGCCAGGAATTGCAGTTCACGCAATACGTGGTGCAGCCCCAGCAGCTGCTCAAGGGCACCCTCGGCTCCGCTGCGGTGGTGGTCGAGGTGCCGGGAGCCTACGACACCTCCCTCGACGGCGCTGTGACCGTGCCGGGAGCGCCGCGCTTCGCCGTGGGCGACAAGGTGACGCTGTTCCTGCGCAAGCTCGACGATGGCGACTACACCGTGATCGAGCTGTCGCTCGGGGCATTCCGGCTCGGCCTCACCCTGAGCGGCACGCCGGTGCTGGTGCGCGACCTGGCGGACGCCGAGAATGTCTGCGGCGAGTGCGCGACCGAGCCGGCGCAGGCGCATCGCGATTTCGCCGCGTTCACCGCGTGGCTACGCGCGCAGCTGGCGGGCCAGCCGGCGGACAGCGCCTACTGGAACACCGAGCCCCTGGCGCCGGCGCTGATGCCACGCTTCGTCATCGCCAATCCGGCCTCGCGCTGGTTCCAGTTCGCCGACGGCGGCACCGTGTGGTTCTACGTCAGCAGCGCCGGGCAGCAGGGCATGCTCGACGGCGGCTATCTCGAGTTCGAAGAAGCACTGCTGGCCTGGAACGCCAATCTCGGCAGCAACATCGACTTCTACTTCGCCGGCGGCAGCAATGCCAGCGGCGGCCTGGCCAAGGCCGACGGCGTGAACGAGATCCTGTTCAACGATCCGAACAACGAGCTGGGCGGCGCCTTCAACTGCCTCACCGGCGGCGTGCTGGCTTACACCGTGTTCCGCACCAGCGGCAGCGGCCAGTTCAACGGCCACACATTCCAGCGCATCACCGAAGCCGACACCGTGGTGCGCAAGGGCACCGCCTGCTTTCTGACCGGACATCTCAACCTCGATGCCGCCGAGGTGTTCGGGCACGAGCTAGGGCACGCGCTGGGTCTGGCCCATCCCTGCGGCGATCCGGGCGAAAGTGCTTGCGTGCCGGGCACGCCGCAGGACGACGCGCTGATGCGTCCCACCATGCATGCCGACGGACGCGGCGCCAGCCTGCGCTCGGACGACCAGGCCGGCGCGGCCTACCTGTATGCGCGCGGCATCGGCAACGGGCCGACTTCCGGCGACACCAAAAGCGCCACTGGCAACGGCGGCAGCGGCGGTGGCGGCGGTGGCGGCGGCAGCTGGGACCTCACCGCGCTGGGGGTCCTGCTGGCACTGCTTGGCGGACGCGGCATCCGGCGACGTCTTGCGACGAGTGCGGTCTTGCCGGAGAGGCGCTGAATGTCGCCGCGGCGCGGCAACGGCGGCGCCATGCGAGCCCGCATGCCGTATCAGGCCTGGCCGGTGGCGCACCTCCCGGCACGGCGCCACTCCGGCGCCAGCCGGCGCAAACCACGGCCCGTGCTCTGCGTCGAGTGCATCCTGTGGCTGGCGCTGTCCGGCATTCTCGGCCTGCTGCTGCACCACGCCCTGAGCCAGGCCTTCGGCACGGTCCTCAACCGCATGCCGTTTTCCTGAGGACGGCCGGATCGCCGCGGCCGGCACTCCCGGCCCTCGGCGACCGCATGCCCACCGTGCCCGCGCTCAGGCGGGCTTGTAGAGCACTCTCCAGATGATGTTGGCCAGGACTTTGGCCGCGCGCTCCAGGTCAGCTTCGCTGCCCTGGCGCACCCGGTGATAGGCAACCCGCTCCGTCATCCAGACCAAGGCCATGTAGCTGTCCTCGGTCACATCCCGGTGGATGGTGCCGCGCCTCTGCCCTTCACGCACCGCGTTGAGCGAGTTGCGGGTCATAGCCTCGAGCAGCTCGTTGAAACCCGCCCGCACCTCCGCGTCGTAGCCCGCGGCCTCCGCCATGGAGGCAAACACCGCCTGGTAGTGCAGGTAGATGGTCAGGGTCTCGCGCATGGCGCGGCGCAGCTGCGGCAGGGTGACCTGCGACGAGATGTCCCACCAGCGCCGCGTGGTCTGCAGCAGCTCGCCGGCGATGGCCTGCCCCAGCTCCTGGATCAGCTGGCCCTTGTCCCTGAAGTACAGGTAGTAGGTCGAGCGGGCGATGCCGGCCTCTCGGCTGAGCTTCTCCACGCTGAGCTCGGTGAAGCTGCTGCCCCCGGCGATCAGCCGCTCCGTCGCTTCCAGGAGCAGCGCCGTCACCCGGGCTTTCTGATCGTTGCGGACGGTCTTCTTGGTGCGCGTTATCGAGCCCATCGCAGGTCCCGCTGGGTATTTGCCTGATTAATGCGCAACGTATATGACGCCTTTACGGGTTTTGGCCAGTACTTTACGAAAAACTTTCTACGGTCGCTCAATGCCATCGGCCAGATGCCGGCACTGGACATTACCGATGGACACTCTGTCCGATACTCGGTATAACGAGCACATTCACCGCGAGTGGCAATCGTTGCCTCAAGAGAGGGTGAGACCAACCAGGGACTGGGGGGCGACGTGCCGGAGTGGGATGCGGAACTGATTGCGGCGATTCAGAAGTGCGGTACGGTGTCCGAGGCAGGAGCGGCCTGCCGCAGCGTGGCGCATAGCCTTGGCTTCCCCCATTTTCTGCTCGGCCTGCGGGTGGTCGTTTCCATCGGTCATCCCGCCCAGTTCATCATCAGCGGCTACCCGAAGGAATGGCGTATCCGCTACGACGCCTGCGGCTACATGACCATCGATCCGGTCCTGACCAGCGCCCTGACCCGGGTGCAGCCGTTTTCCTGGAGTGAGCTCAGCCAGAACTCGCCGCCGGTCAGGGGCTTTTTCGAAGACGCCGCCAGGCACGGCCTGCGCCACGGCTTCACCGTGCCGATCCACGGCGCCCACGGCAATTTCTCGCTGCTATCGCTCGCCCGCGAAGCGCCGTTGCCGGACGAGCCGGACGACCTGGGCCGGCTGTATCGCTATGCCCACTGGTTCGCCCTGCATCTGCACGAACGGCTGTGCGGGCTGGTCTCCCGCGACGGCGAGTTCGAAGTGCATACCCCCAGGCTGAGCAGCCGCGAGCGCGAGTGCCTGAGCAAGGCGGCCCAGGGGCACAGCGCTTCGGCCATCGGGCAGATCCTGCACATCACCGAGCGCACGGCGGTGTTCCATCTCAACCACGCCATGGAAAAGCTCGGCGCGCGCAGCCGCCAGCACGCCATCGCCCTGGCCGCCCTGCTGGGCCAGCTCGACCTGGGTCCCTACCCGCAGCAGATGGAACGATCGCAAAAGCTGGTCGAGCTCGACTGAACCGCGGGGCCGGCCGGCACGACTTCGGGCGAGGCCTGCGCGGGACCACCAACAAAAAGGCCATCATTGCTGATGCCCTTGATTTCGTACCGCTTGAATTTGGCTGGGAGACTAGGACTCGAACCTAGCATGCAACCTGATGTATTAATTAACTTATTTTATAGATTAACCGCCTTTACCCCACATAAAACCCCTTAGTCGAGCTCGGCTTTGGTTGGCTTCCCTCGGACGTGTTCGGACGCCTATGTCCGCAAATATCTGACTAGGACAATCGCGAGTCCGGCTTCGCCACAATCCTGCCACGGAATCGCGGAGTATTTGCCCTGACATGGTTGGAGTCGTTTGGGGGCGATCACCGGGCCCGCGGCATGGTTCCGTGCCTGAAGATCAGGAGTGGGGCGTCGTCCGTCAGGACCCTTGGCGCGGGTGGCGCCAATCTCGCCTTTTTCCGAACCTCGACTGGGAGCGCTTTTCTGGTCTCGCTTGCGGGGGCTCGCCGTCCTCCTCGCTGCCTGCGGACTGCGATGGCGTGGTAATGACCGGCGTCCTTGAGTGCCAATCGCAGGCGCCCGTATTTATCCCACCCGCTTTCACGGAACAACCTGCGGCGCAATATTGCCTGCGCCGATCACACCACGGAATTGCCTGCCGTTGCTCCATGTCTACTTACCATTACCTGTATTGGGCTCATTGAATCTTTGCCGGAGTTTTTGTCCGCTTCTGAACACTACGATGCGCCGCGCCGGGACCAGTGCGTCCTGCCCGGTCTTCGGATTGCGCCCCGGCCGAGGCTTCTTCTGGCGCAGCTGGAAGTTGCCGAACGCGGAAAGGCGTACCTCCTCTCCACGCTCCAGGGCGCCGCGGATCTCCTCGAAGAACAAATCCAGGAACTCCTTGGCCTCAGCTCTATTAAGCCCCAATGCCCGGTGGAGGCCTTCCGCCAGGTCCTCTTTAGTGACGGTCAATATCAGTTCCCCGGCCGGTTCTTCTGGCGCTGTATGCCGTACTGGCGAAACCGCCACTTGACCATCACTGCCCGACAAACGACCTCAGATACTGCGCCCGGCTGGGATGCCGCAGCTTGCGCAACGCTTTCGCCTCGATCTGGCGGATGCGCTCGCGCGTCACGTTGAATTGCTGTCCGACCTCCTCCAGCGTGTGGTCGGTATTCAGGCCGATGCCGAAGCGCATGCGCAGCACCTTGGCTTCCCGCGGCGTCAGGCTGTCGAGGATCTCGCGGGTGGACTCGCTCAGTGACTGCGCAGTGGCGACGTCCAGGGGTGAAACTGCCTCGCGGTCAGGGAGAAAATCGCCAAGTGCCGAATCCCCGTCCTCGCCGATGGGCGAATCCAGGGACGTCGGCTCCTTCACCACCTTGAGCGCCTTCTCCACGCTGAGCAGCGGCAGTTCAAGCTTCTCCGCCAGTTCCTCCGCAGTCGGCTCGCGCCCCGTTTCCTGCAGCATCCGCCGGCTGGTCCGATTGATCTTGTTGGTCAACTCGATCATGTGCACGGGAATGCGGATCGTCCGCGCCTGATCTGCGATGGCCCGCGATATCGCCTGGCGAATCCACCACGTAGCATAAGTCGAAAACTTGTAGCCGCGGCGGTATTCGAACTTGTCGACCGCCTTCATCAGGCCCATGTTGCCCTCCTGGATGAGGTCGAGGAAGGAGAGGCCGCGGTTGGTGTACTTCTTCGCGATCGAGATCACGAGGCGGAGGTTGGCCTCGACCATCTCCTTCTTGGCGCGGCGGGCCTTGGCCTCGCCCACCGTCATGCGGCGGT
>CAYWPB010000064.1:0-14022 GCA_964458725.1 uncultured Nevskia sp.
GAAGGCGTCTACATGCTTGGCACCGCGGTGTACTCGCTGGTCGCCGGCCTGTGCTTCGCGGCGTTCACCGCGGTGGTGCTGGAGATCATCGGCGAGGTCGACGAGTCGGCGGCGACGCAGTACACCCTGTTCGACGCCGCCGGCAACCTGGCCACTTCCTACCTGGCCTGGATGGACGGCCACGGCTACGAGCTGTTCAAGGCCCGTGGCCTGCCCGGCTCCGGCGGCCTGTTGCTGACCGATGCCGGCATGAACGTGGCGGGCGTCGTCGCGCTCGGCCTGATGATGTGGCTGGTGGGTCGGCGGGGTGTTGTCGCAGATAAATAAATTTCGCGAACAGACTGCATCGGACATCTAACGGCGTGCATCCGGCTTTATCCTAGACGCAGGACGCGCCGCGTCGATCACCTGAGCCCGAAACCGCCGTCATGGACCTGAGCAACCAGCTCATCTTCGTCGCCGGAACCCTGTTCCTGCTCAGCATCCTGGCCACGGCGTTCACGCCGCGGCTCGGGGTGCCGCTGCTGCTGGTGTTCGTCGTGGTCGGCCTGCTCGCCGGGGAAAACGGCCCCGGCCATATCCATTTCAACGACTACCGCTTCGCCAACCTCGCCGGCACCTGCGGCCTGGCGGTGATCCTGTTCGACGGCGGCCTGCGCACGCCGCTGGACAACTTCCGCGTCGCGCTGCGCCCTTCGCTGTCGCTGGCCACCGTCGGGGTGCTCATCACCACCGCGGTGGTGGGCGGCTTCTCGGCCTGGGTGCTGCACCTGAGCCTGCCGCAGGGTCTGCTGATCGGCGCCATCGTCGGCTCCACCGACGCCGCCGCGGTGTTCTCGCTGCTGCACACCAGCGCAGTGCGTCTGAACCAGCGTGTCACCGCCACCCTGGAAATCGAGTCCGGCACCAACGACCCGATGGCAGTGCTGCTGACCATGGGCCTGCTCGAATACCTGCTGGCGCAGGCCGGCTACGGCGCTGGCGACGCGCTGCTGCTGTTCGTGCGGCAGATGGGCCTGGGCCTGGCGATGGGCGCGGGCGGCGGCTGGGTGCTGAAGCTGCTGCTCAACCGGCTGGAACTGAGCGATTCGCTGTACCCGCTGCTGGCCCTGTCCGGCGGCATGCTGGTGTTCGGCGGCACCTCCCTGCTCGGCGGCAGCGGCTACCTCGCCGCGTACATCGCCGGCCTGGTGCTCGGCAACTATCCGCTGCGCTCGATGGCCAGCATCAAGCGCTTCCACGACGGCATCGCCTGGCTGGCGCAGATCGGCATGTTCCTGATCCTCGGCCTGCTGGCCACGCCGGCGCGCCTGCTGCCGCTGGCCGGCGCCGGGCTGGGCATCGCGCTGGTGCTGATCCTGGTGGCGCGGCCGCTGGCGGTGGTGCTGTCGCTGCTGCCATTCCAGTATTCCTGGCGCGAGCAGGCGTTCATTTCCTGGGTCGGCCTGCGCGGCTCGGTGCCGATGGTGCTCGCCACTTTCCCGATGATGGCCGGCCTGCCCGACGCGCAGCTGTTCTTCGACGTCGCCTTCTTCATCGTGCTGGTGTCGCTGGTGGTGCAGGGCTGGACCGTGGCCTCGGCCGCGCGCCTGCTGCAGTTGCAGATGCCCAAGACCGGCAGCCGCGTGCGCCGCTTCGACCTCGACCTGCCCGGCAGCAGCGGCCATGAAGTGGTGAGCTACCGCATCGGCCACGCCAGCGCGTTGATCGGCAAGCGGCCCAAGGACATCCCGATCCGCGAGATCTCGCGCATCATCAGCGTCTCCCGCGAGAGCCGCCTGCTGCCGTACCGGGAATGGGGCGTGCTGCGCCACGGCGACTACGTCTCGCTGATCGCCGCGCAGCAGGAGCTGCCGGTGCTGGACGCGGTGTTCAGCGCGCGCCGCGAGAGCTCCGACGCCGACGAAGCCCGCTACTTCGGCGAATTCTTTCTCGAGCCCGAAGCCCGGGTGGAAGATCTTGCCGCCGCTTATGGCATCGACACGCCGCCCGGCGCCAGCGGCCAGACCCTGGCCGAGTTCGTCGCCGGCTACCTGGACCGCCCGGTGGTCGGCGACCGCCTGCGCCTGGGCGGCATGGAACTGACCGTGCGCCGCATGGAGCACGAGCGCATCGTCGAGCTGGGGCTGCGCCTGCCGCACGAGGCGCACTGAGCGGGGTTTGTACCCCGGCAGTAAGATTGAGGCACTAAAACAAACAAAAGGCAGCCGCGCGCACAGCGGCGCCGGTTCGGGGAGGAGAGTCATGCTGCAGGCGAAGCCGCTGCGTCTTGTTGCCGTATTCGTCGTCACCATTCCGGTCGCGCTGGCGCTCGGCGCCTGCGGCAGCAGCCAGCCGGTTTCCGGCGGCGCCGCGGGGAGTGGCGGGGGCGGCGGCGGTTGCACCGCACCGGCGCTGCCGGTGTACCACTCGCTCTACGCCGGACCCGCGCCGCGGCCCGGCCCGGACCTGCTGTACCAGCCGCTGGCCGACGCGCCGCAGCTGCAGAACAGCGGCGTGTGGCAGGCGCCGCCGATCCTGGTCTCCGGCGCCAGCGCCTACCGCGCCTGCGAGTTCCTGTACCAGGACTTCCTCTACGACGACCACGGCGCGCGGCAGGTGCAGGACCCGACCGACCCGCTGGTGCTGGCGCTCAGCGCCGGCCTTGCGGGCAGCACCACCGCGCTCACCGACGGCTCGATCTTCGCCCTGCCTAACGGCACCTACACCTATCCCACCGCCGCGGGCTACGCCGGCAACGCCGCCGACCTGGTGGAGTTCCGGGTCAAGCCGCTGGCCGACGCCACCGCCTTCCGGATCACGCTCAACACGCTCAATGATCCGACCCTGCCGGCCTTCACCCTGGCCATCGGCGGCACGGCGGGCAGCAAGGTCGGCTGGCCGCACGGCGCCAATGTCTCCAGCCCGGCCGCGCTGTTCCTCACTGTGCACGGCACGACGGTGGAGCTGCTCAATGCCGACGGCAGCGCCGCTGCCGGCGATGCGCCGACGCTGAGCCTGGACACCACGCGCCGCCAGTACACCGTGCTGGTACCGCACGCGGCCTGGAACCCGGGCCGCGGCACCGTGCGCCTGACCTTGGGCGTGGGCCTGTGGGACAACGCCAACGGCAGGTATCTGCTGCCCGGCGCCGTGGCCAGCGCCGGCGCGCCCGGCGGCGCCGGTACGGCCACCGCGCCCGCGGCATTCTTCAACCTCGCCTTTCGCTCCAACACGCAGGAGCCTTTTCCCAGCGTGCAGGGGCCGGTCAACGGCGTCGGCGCCGAAATCAACCCGGCCTTCTGGCGCGACCAGGCGCAGGGTGCGGCGCTGGCTTCGGGCGACATTAGCGCGTTCTTCGCCAATGTCGATTTCGGCAAGCTCGCCGATGGCGTCAACGACGACATGCCGGACCAGCCCGGCGGCGTGCCGCAGAGCGGACCGATGGACCGCATCCTAGCAAGTCACTTCGAGACGGCGCAGGGTCTGGACTTCTCGACCTTGTGCGGCAGCAGCACGGCCTGCAAGGGCGAATACCTCGGGCGCCTGCAGCCCTACGCCATCTACGTGCCGCAGGGCTCGCCGCCGGCGGGTGGCTGGGGCCTGCAGCTGCTGCTGCACTCGCTTTCCGCCAACTACAACCAATTCCTCAGCAGCCGCAACCAGTCGCAGTTCAGCCAGCGCGGCGCCGGCTATGTGGTGATCACGCCGGAAGGACGCGGCGCCGACGGCTGGTACTACGACTACGCCGGCGCCGATACCTGGGAAGTGTGGGCCGACGCCGCCGCGCATTACCCGCTCGACCCGGCCGCGACCGACATCGCCGGCTACTCCATGGGCGGCTATGGCACCTACAAGTTCAGCAGCCAGTTCCCCGACCTGTTCGCCAAGGCCCAGCCGACCGTGGGTCCGCCGGCCGAAGGCGTCTGGGTTCCGCCGGCGCCGCCCAGCGGCGGCGACCAGTCCAATACCAACCGCATGCTCGGCTCGCTGCGCAACATCCCCTACCTGATCTGGGACGAGACCACCGACGAGCTGGTGCCGGTGGCCGGCGTGCTGCAGCAGGCGCAGACCTTCGGCAGCCTCGGCTACCGCTACGAGTTCGACCTGTTTACCGTGGGCGAGCACCTGACCTTGGCGGTCAACGACCAGTACGCCCCGGCCGCGGCGTTCCTGGCCAGCGACAAGGTCGACCGCGACCCGTTCCACGTCACCTATGTCTACAATCCGACGATGGACTTCGCCGGCCTCGGCACCGCCTCGGGCCATGCCTACTGGGTATCGGACGTGGTGCTGCGCGACGCTTCCGGCAGCGCACCGCTGGGGACGGTGGATGTGCGTTCCGAGGGTTTCGGCCTGGGCGACCCCGCGCCTTCGGGCGTGAGCAGCGGCGCCGGCGTGCTGGAAGGTGGCGCGATCGCGCCGCTGCCCTACCTGAGCCAGACCCAGACCTGGGGAACGACGCCGGCGGCGCCGGTAGCGGACGTGCTGGACATCACTGCCAGCAACGTCTCCAGCATCACCATCAACCCGGCGCGAGCGCAGGTGGACTGCAAAGCGAAGCTGAATGTGACCAGCGACGGGCCGCTGACGGTGATTCTCAGCGGCTGCTGAGCTGTAGGTCGGCTAGGCGGCCTTGACCTTGCGCTCCACCCGCTCGCCGTTGATCGCCACCAGGCCGATCTCGGTACGGCGCTGGTTGGCGGAGACGTCGAGCAACAGCTGCGCCCGCTCCAGGTGCTCGTTCCACAGCATCACGGCGGCGGCATCGGCGTAGCCGAAGCTCCTGCCGGCAGCGCTGGGCTGCTCCTGCGCCACCATCTGGATCGACATCGCGCAGTGGCCGATGGTGAACAGCTGGGTGTCGGCAAGGTAGGTCAGCTCGGCGCCGTTGAACGGCACCGGTTTCATCAAGTTGGCGATCAGCTGGTGGCCTTTGTGCATGCGCGTGATCTCGCGCGCGAAGACCGCTGCCACGCCGCCGCTTTCCAGCGCACCCAGCTCGGCATAGACCACGATCATGCGTGGCTGCTGCAACAGCGGCCGCAGCGTTTCGAACAGGCCCAGCACGGTGCGCTCGAAGATCATGCGCCAGCCGCGCGTGGCATTGAGGCCATGCGGCAGGCTCAGCCAGGCGCTGTGGATCGGGTGCCGCCCGCGCAGCGCGGACAGCTGGGCGGTGGCCTCGTCATCGCCGACCGCGATCGCCGCCATTTCGCTGCGCGCAGCCACCAGCTGGTGCTTCATCGCCCGGATGCCGGCGGCGCCAAAACCGATCAACAGAGGTGTCATGTCCCGCTCCGAAATTGTGGGGAGCGGCATCCATGTCACGCCCTTGCCGGCAACTATAGGACCCTCCCAATCCGGGATAGACCGCCGACACGACGAGCGAGTCAGTTTGCGGGAGGAACGGTCCGGCCGGCGCTATGAAGCGGAGCAGCGCGGAGACCGCCCCGAACGGGAGCGTCTGCGTCAACCTTAGCGGACAGCGGCTCCCGAAATGGCCTCGAAAAGGCAATGAAATGGAAACATCGCGAGCACAACGGGTTCCGGCATGTCTTTCCTCGACCGCCCGGCCGGATCTGGGGCGCTGCAGCGCAACCGCCATGTCCATGAAAAGACAGGAATATCGGCGGCGCTGGCTCAGTCTTCCGGCTCGCCCGGCCGCCAGTCCCGCCCCTGGGCCTCGCATAGCGGCCGCGACAGGCGTTCGGCATGGCGCGGCGAGGACGCGGCGGCGAAGAAATCCAGCAGCCGCGCGAAATCGGCGGCGTAGTCCATGCCTGGAACCAGCGGCTTGCCGAAGCGGATGCGCTTGCCGGCGTAGTCGATCGCCACCGGCAGCACCGGCACGCCGGCGCCGCGCGCCACGTGCCAGAAGCCGCGCTTCCAGTCCGGCGCGGAGCTGCGCGTGCCTTCCGGCGCCAGCAGCAGCGCGAACTTCGGCTGCCGGGCGAAAGCATCCACCGTCTGCTCGACCACGCCCTTAGGGCTCTTGCGGTCGATCGGCAGCGCGCCGAGCCAGCGCAGCAGCCAGCCGAGCGGCCCCTTGAAGGCGCTGTCCTTGATCATGGTGCCGGCGCGCAGGCCCAGGGCGAACAAGGTGACGAAGGCCACCACGCCGTCCATGTTGGAGGTGTGCGGCGCGCCGATCACCACCAGCTTCGGCAGGTCTGGAAACGCTCCCTCCAGCCGCCAGCCCATGGCGCGCAGCACGCTGCGCCCCAGCCAGCGCGAAAAAGCATTGCCGCGGCGCGGCACATTCGGTCCCAGACTCACCGTCATGTTCTTGTCGTCCCCTTGCTCCGCCCATTGTCGCCCGGCAGGGCCGGAGCGGCCATGGCCGGACGGACGAGGCGGGGACGGCGCGGCTGCTAGGTGGCGTCCTTGAGCAGTTCGCGCAGCACCTGGTCGAAAACCTGCGGCTGGTCGACGAAGACCGCGTGACCCGCGTCCGGTACCACCACTAGCCGCGCGCCGTGAATGGCGGCAGCCATCGCCTTCTGCTGCTCCAGGAACGGCGATTGCGCCGAGGCGATGACCAGGGCCGGCCGGTCGATCCTGCCCAGCGCATCGCGCCGGTCGACCCCGAAGAGGTCGGCCAGCAGCATTGCCGTGCCGATCTGCGGCGGCGTGCCGCGCGCGATGTCGATGATGCTCTGCAGATCCAGCTCCGGGTGCGGCCGGGCGAAGATCGAGCGCACCATGCCTTCGGAATATTCCGCCGGATGCGCGGCGTAGACCGACAGGCCGGACAGGATCGTCTTGACGAAGCCGGGGTTGAGCGTCACCTCTTCCGGGCCGGCGGCGACCGGGCTGTCGACGAAGACGACGCCGGCCAGCGTGCCCGTGCCGTACTGGCGGATGTAGGCCGCCACGTCCTGCGCGCCCTGCGACCAACCGACCAGCACGATGCGTTCGATATGCCGCGTCGCGAGCAATTCGTGCAGGTCGGCGGCGCGCCGCTCCGGCGTGTTGTTCTGCTGCACCTTGTCCGAGGCACCCTGCGAGCGCGAGTCCACCGCGATCACCAGGCGTTCGGCGGAGAAGGCCTCGAGCTGCTCGCGCCACAGCGAGGCGCTGAGCGTCCAGCCTGGAATCAGCACCAGCGCCGGCGCGCTGGTGGCCTTGCCCGCCTCGAGTTTATGGATGCGCACCCCGTCGCTGGTGGTGAAGCTGTCGTCGCGGACCGCCGCGGCTTGCGCCGGCAGCGCGACAGTGGCCAGCAGGCACAGTGCGGCCAGGAATGGTGTGCGCGGAAACATGCGGAGCTCCTCCGGGTATCGCGTTTGGATGCGGCGAAGCCGCCGCGGGTTGGATCAACCGGCGGAGCTCAGACAGGCAGCTTGTCCACCCTCGGCACCCGCTCCAGGCCCTCGTCCCAGTTGGCTTTGCTGACCATGAAGAGATGGGCATCCGGCTTCAGCGATACATCGCAGTCCAGGCTGCCGGCTGGCACCACCAGCAGCCGGCCCTCCATCTGCACGGTCGGCAGCGCCGAGCCGCAGACGGAGCAAAAGGAGCGGCTGTGGCGCGTCGCGGGCAGATCGAACCTTCTCACCTGGTCCTGGCCGCAGATCCACTGCAGGGACGCAGTCGATGAAAACAGGTTGGCTGCATGGGCCGAGCCGGTGTCCTTGCGGCAATGCTCGCAGTGGCACAGAAAGAAGCGTTCGAACGCTCCCACCACCTCGAAGCGCACCACGCCGCACAGACAGGAACCGGAATACTTGCCGCCCATCGTTCTCGATCCTCCACAACCCGAATGCCCGTGGGGCTCAGTGCCCCCGCAGCTGCAACAACGCCACCACCAGCTCCATCGCGATCAGCGCGATGATGGCCAGCTCCATCAGCTCGCCGCGGCGGCCGGCGGCCTCGTCGTAGAGCGCGGTGTAGGTATCGCGCATGATCGCCAGCTTGCGGTCGACCGCGGCGCCGATCTTGTGCACGCGGAACAGCTCCAGAGCCGCGGCGTAGATGCGCGCCAGGTAGACGTCTTCGGTCACCTGCAGGGCGTTGTCGGCCTTCTCGGTCAGCTCGGTGACTTCCGCCACCAGGGCCACGCGGCCCGCCGGCGATGCGCCAACCCATGCCGCGCAGCACCACGCGCCCCAGCCAGCGCGAAAACGCGTTGCCGCGCTGCGGCACCTTCGGTCCCAGCGTTATCCCATGTCGCATTGTCCACCATGCGGGGCGGCGGCGGAGATCGACAGGCTTCTCAGGCTTTCGTCAAAAGGCGGACGTCAAGCTGCTGCTGTACCTCGGCGATATCGTTGATCAGAGTGTGCGTGGCAGATCCGCCAAACAGCAGGCCCACCGCACGGTGCGCACCATCCATGACGAGCGACCCGGAGTCGCCGAAACCAGCCATGCCAGTGGTCACGATCTGTTCCTCGAACAAGGCCACCCCGCTTCCGCCTAGGATGGGCGGATAGCTCAGCCATCCGCTGACATGAAGGGCGACGACCACGCCACGGGTCAGCCCGGTGGTGCGGCCGACCTTGAACACCTCTTCCCCGAGCGCAAGCGTGCCCCCGGCGCGCACGCCCGCGGGGATGCCGACCCAGTCCACTGCAGCGACGGCGACATCGTCGGCGACGTCGGCAATGGCGGCGTCCACCCGGTTGGCATAAATGCTGTCGAAGCGTACCGGTACAAAGCGGGCGAGGACTCCGCAGATATCCAGCGGCACGCGACCACCGTCGCCGACAGCAGGCTGCACGACCAGATCGCCGGGCACGCCGCGATTGAGCCCCGCCAGGACATGGTTGCAGCTGAGCAAGGCCCTGCCCCCGCCGCCGCTGTCCGCCACCAGGCCGGCAACTGTGCCCAGTGTTCCGAACCGGTGCGACACGCTGTCGCCGCCGAGGATGGGGCGGTGTCGCCAGGGATTTCCCAGGTAGTACGACTGCCATCCCTCGCCGTAGGACCGCCACGGCGGCACCGTCGGCATCGCCATTTCCTCGACATCGGTGCCGATCTTCGTACCGGGGATCGACTGCGGGACCGCTATGCCCGGCGACAGCCGCTCAGGGGGCAGCTTGCGCGGCACAAATGCCTTGATGCACGGCTCCCCGGTAACCACGCCGCGCGTCACTTTCAAGCCGACCCCGACGCCGGTCAGCGCATGGCGATCGAGCAAGTCCCGGTGCACAGTGCGCAGCACGGCATGCGCCGCGGCAATTCTTTCATCAGGGCCGCTCATGGGTTGCCGCGCTCTTGCGGCCCGACGCAGTAACCATCGAAAGGTGCGCAAAGAACACGCCGTAGTCGCGCACGCCGCGCAAGCCGCTGGAGAAGCGCTGCGCATCAAAGGCAGCCAGCCTGCCGCTTGCGACGCCGCGCGCAAGGGTCGGGGCCAGCAGAAACTCCAGCGCGTCGAAATCCATCGAAAAGGATGATGTCTCCACGGACAACTCGTCGACACCGGCGCCGCGCAGCAGCGACGACAAGTAGCGCCCGCAGAACGGATTGGCGAAACCCAGCAGGTGCTCCTGCACCACCTGGCGCTCCAGCAGCGGGTCGGGCGCTCCGATGGAAAGCGTCGCCCAGTCGGTATCCACGATGACCAGGCGGCCGCCGGGCTTCAGGACCCGCATCATTTCCGCGACGACGCCCGCGCATGCATGCCAGGGAACGTGCTGCAGCAGCCTTTCCGAGAAGCATGCATCCGCACTCCCCGCGTCTACCGGCAGATGCGCCGCGTCGGCCACGATGTGCCTGGAGCAGCCACCGACTCCAGCCAGGGTGGCGTGCCGGTTGGCTTCATCCACCAGGACCGGATCGGCGTCGAAGCCGGTGACCATTCCGTTCGGGCCCACCCTCCCCGCCAGCTGGATGGTGTCGATGGCAGGCCCGCAGCCGACATCGACGACCACGTCTCCCGGACTGATGCCGAGGAGCGAGTAGGCGCGCTCCTTCTGCAGCCGGATACCCGGCACCTTGGCCGCTTTCTGCAGGTAGGCGGAACTAAACCGTGGCGCAGCCATGCCTGCCTCCCGCCGCGACGTCGTCCACATTCGCCACATCGAATCGGCACGGACCCAAATCGAGGGATGCCGGGCCGCGGCCTGGACTGAACTCATAACGGATCAGCCGTTGCCGGCCATCCGCTGACACCAGGGGAGCCACGACAACCCCGCCCCCGGACTCCAGGAGACGCGGCAACGCCTTGGGCAAGCTTCGCAGCCCGGAGTTGATGACGATGGCGTCGAATCGCCCCTGCTTCGCGCCGCGCGACAGCCAGTCACCCGGGTGCAGCCTTACATCCGCGCAGCCGAGCGCGTCGAGCCGGGCACGCGCAGCCGGGATATTGGCGACGCGGGGCTCGGCGCTTGTGACCGTCCCGCCGAGCGCAGCCAGGAGCGCGGTCTGGTAGCCGGGCCCCGTGCCGATTTCCAGGATCCGGCAGGCGCCGATCGGCAAGGACGAGAGCACGCGCGCAATCGTTCCGGGCGCCTTCAGCCAGCCCTGGCGGGTACGTAGGTCCAAGTCCAGATAGGCAACCCGCCAACGCGCGCCGGCCACGAACGCATGACGCGGTACCGCGCCGAAGGCGGCGACGACCTCGTCGCGCGCGCCGCTTGCTGCCAGCTGCGCACAAAGCCAACGCCTGGCCAGGTAAAGGTCGGGCAGGTTCAACACCTCGAGCAGAGCCTTGGCGTCAACGCGCCGGCTGGCCCGCGCGGCCGGGGACTCAGGCTGGGACAGGGAGTCTGGCGCCACGATAGCTCCTTTCAAAAAGGTTCACGGCACGGGACGGGATTTCGTCGCAACCCGGGCGGATCAACCGGGCCAGTGTTTCGACCACGACCGCCGCGGCTTCCACATCGCGCCGATGGAAAAACAGGAACTTGTCGCGAAGCAGGCGGATGTCGGCCTTCGACAGACGCACGATCGACTCGATCTCCTCGTCCGGATCGTCTACGAATACGCCAGTGTCCAGGTCCGGAAATTCCGCCATCAAGGTAACGTTGTTCTCCCCCAACGTGTAAAGGTGCGACGGCGTCCAGCGGCTGATTCCTGGATGATGGTAGTCATGCAGGAAGCGCAGGCGCTTCCATGTGGCCAATTGCCGGCCCAGGCTGCCGGCGAACCAATTCAGATAGTCGGTGCAATCGAACTCGTCTTCCGGCAACTGCAGCTCCAGGGCCACTCGCCTGCGCACCACGTCGAGAATGCAGGGCACGTAGCCATGCAGGGCCTCGATCCTCGCTTGCCGCAGGTGGCCCACCCAGGAATCTCCGCGAGCTGCATCAAGCGGAGCCTTGAGCAAAGCCCGCAGCGACTCCTGCGACGCACCGTGGCATTCGATCGCCCGCGCCAGTGCATCGTCGTCGTCCAGCCCCCCGGCTTCACCGCCCTCGCCGAGGGTACGGAGCCGGCGGGCGCTTGCGACGAGATAGGCGTCCACCAGAGGCGTGTGCTGGATGCTATGCAGGCAACACACCAGGGGGTCCAGTTGCTTGACCCGATAGGCACAGCGAAACGCGCGCACCACCAGCGCGGTGGGAGAATAGGTGCCGTCAGGCATGTCGATCTCCACGCCCGGCACACCGAACAGGGCCACCACTCGGCTGCTGCGGCAGCCCTCGGCCTCCAGACGTTCGGCGCAGGCCTTGCGATGCCGTGCCCGCACCAACCCGGCCTTGCCATCGACCTTGCGGCCGATTTCGACGAAGCCGCCTTCGCTGAAGGTCGTCAACCCCACGCCGAGCACGGTGAAATCGTGGAAGGTGCCGTCCTGCTCCAGGCTCAAGCCCTCCACCAGGCAGGCACGTCCGACCCCAGGCTCGACCAGGCGAGCCGTTCCCGGCTCACCCGGGTCCGCTGTCCGGCGCCGCGCCAGCAGCTGCCGCAGTGCCGCGACTCGTTGATCGGGCACGACCGCTGCGGTCGGCGCCAGCGCAGGATCGAGGTATTCCACCGTAACGTCCGGCACTTCGCTGGTATCGATGCAGTGCGGCGTCCCGAATAGCTCCGGGAAGGCGCGGTGATCGATCTTCAGGCTTCCGTCACCCAGCCGGTCGCCCGATTCGGGGAGTCTCAACGCTGGCGGCGCTACCATGCGTTGCCAGGCGCAGCCGAGCCAGCCGGCCAATGCGGCGCTGCGCATGCTGCGGTCCAGGCGGCGGCTGGTGAGGCAATCTACGAGTTCGAAACCGCCGCCCGCCACGGCCCTGACCGCGCACGGAGCGAACGTACGATGGCGCAAGAGCGGGCTGGACCACTCCTGCGGCGCGTCCAATCGCGCCAGCGCCGCCGCGGCAACCCTCGACGGCTGGCCCAGCACGGAGAGGCCGTGGCCACCCAGGTGAGGCGCAAAGCAGACAACGACGGACTCCTCGCAGCGCCATTCGCCGTCGCCCTCGACGCCTGCCAGGTCGCAGTGGGCCCAGAGCGCGCCACAGGCGTGACTAATGCCGGCTGCCCTGGCGCGTGCAGCCGCGTGCCGGTCGAGCAGGCCCACGAGCGCCGGGAACAGCAACACCTCGCCCGGCAACTCCAGGCCCGGGCCGTCGACACTCCACTCGCACGCCCGCCGCAGCGCCGCGTGGCCGCTGCGAGATTCGGCACCCAACCAGGGCGCAACAAAGGTCCGGAAGCCGCACTCGGCCGCCAGCCGTGGCGCATCGTCGTCGCAGCCGCTGTCGCCGCTGATGAATAGTGCAATGGGCCGGTCAGGAGACATCGGACAACTCTCCAAGCCCGGCTGGAATGGGCGGCATGAATCCGCATGGCCGCAGTTCGAGACCGCGCCCCCGCCACGGGTAACGCTGCAACAATGGCCCGAGGCGCGCTTCCAGCAGCCTGAGGGCATGCGGCATATGTTGGTTGGCAAGCCTTGCAATCAACAGCCGGGTGCGGGGGGCGACATTCGGATCCCACACCCGCTCGGGGATGCTGAACTCGTAGCCAAGTTCAGCGAGCAATCGCACCCGCGGCGCGGCCTCAAATACTGCGCCGACCACCGAGCTTAGCCCGGCCTGCATCGCAGCAGCGATGAAGTGGTAGCGCAACAGCGAATTCAGCCCGCCGAGGCAGCGCTCCTTCTTGGTTGCGGCGCGCTCCAGCAACAAAGCAGGAAACGCCCGCCGCGCAAGCTGCACACTGCACTCGGATTGCCATTCCGCCTCGGCCCGAGTCGACACCACCACCCCGCGCATTGTCGCCAGAGCCATGTTTCCCGCATTCCACACCACCGGCACGTAGCCAAGCGTGTCGGTCTCGGTCCAGGCGAACGCCTGCTCGCGGCGGACCTGAAACTCAGGTGACGCTTCATACGCCTGCCGGCGCAGTGCCACGACGGCGGTGACTTCGGAACTGCTCCCGGCCAGAGCTATGCGCGGACCATCAAGTCCCGAATCCTGCATTGGTCCATCCCCCGGCCGGACCGCCGATGCCGAGAGTGGCACCCGGATAGACGTAGCCAGCCAGGCCTGCCAGATAGGCCCACTGCGGGTCGTACACAGTCGCGGCAGGGTCGGAGCCTTCGTCGCCCGAGACGCCGATGCCTCCAAGCCCTCCGCGAAGGCCGCCGGCGTAGCCTGCGCGAACCGCCGCAAGATACTTCTCCAGCGAATCGCGACGCCGTTCGAGGACGTCGTACCATGACTTGAGCTGTTCCTCCGCGAGACGGCGTTGCGCGGCAAGTATGGCCTGCTCGGTCTCTCGCGCAGTCTGCGCGTTGCGTTCCTGCGCTGCCTTGGCCGCAGCCGCCTGCTCCTCGCTGCTTTCGCCGGCACGCTCGGCCTGATCGAGAGCGGCCAGCTCCTTGGCGCGGGCTCCACCCATGATCTCGCGGACTGCCTTTTGATACTCGGCATACGCCGCTGCCGTGCGATGGCCATGCTCAAGCACGGCATCCTGAGTGCGCCGCCAATGCTCGAGTTCCGATCGGCGCAGCGCCAGAGGCGATTGCATTTCTTCGCTCCCCGCTGGGGCTTTCAGATCTGACTTTCGTTCCGTCCCCATGCCCCACCTCCGTCTCCCACCAAACCCGGACCCATTATCCACTCGACTTGCAAGTGTACCTATCAAATT
>CAYWPB010000065.1:0-13870 GCA_964458725.1 uncultured Nevskia sp.
TCAACCCTTCAATCCAGCTCTACATGGGGCTTGATCGGGATAACAGTATCTACGACCTACTTGTAAGCCACTCCCGCGCTGGCCGGTCCGCCCAGCGGAATGATCTCGGTCCGCTTGAAGCCGACGCTGCGGCACCAGCCGGAGAAGTCGCTGCCGCTGTAGTCGAAGGCGTCGCCGAACTCGATCAGCATGTTGAGCGACATCATCAGGCCGAAGGCGTTCTCGCGGCGGGCGTCGTCGATCAGGTTTTCGATCACGACGAAGGCGCCGCCCGGCGGCAGCGCCGCGTAGGCGGCGCGGATCAAGTGCATCTTCCCGTCGAGGTTCCAGTCGTGGAGGATCAGGCCCATGGTGATCACGTCGGCCTTTGGCAGCGGCTGGGCCAGGAAGTCGAGGGATTGCGCGGCGATACGGTCGGACAGGCCGGCGGCGGCGATGCGGCGCTCGGCGATCGGCACCACCACCGGCAGATCGGCGCTGACGCAGCGCAGGTGCGGGTGCCGCTGCGCGACGAGGATGGAGAGCAGGCCGGTGGCGCCGCCGACGTCGCACAGGGTTTTATAGCGGGAGAAGTCGAACTTGTCGGCGAAGGCGGCGAAGTTGCCGCCGGAGATGCCGGCCATCGCGTCCATGAACTGCTCGAGGCGCTTCGGCTCCTTGTACAGCTCGGCGAACATCGGCTTGCCGCTGTGCTTGATCTCGTTCTGCGGCCGGCCGGTGCGCAGCGCCTCCGTCAGGTCGCCCCAGAAGCGGTAGAGGCGCGCATTGGCCATTTCCAGGATGCCGCCGACGTACCGGGGGCTGCCGCGATCGAGGAACTGCGCGGTCTCGGCGCTGTTGCGGTAGCGCGCGGCGGGGCCGTCGCCGTCGCGCTCGAGGAAGCGCAGCGCGACCAGGGTGTCGAAGAAGTCCGGCACCGCCCGCGGGTGCAGGCCGAGCGCGGCGCGCAGCTCCTCGCCGCTCATCGCCGACGCGCCCAGGGTGGTGAACAGGCCCAGCTCCACCGCGGACAACAGGCTCTTGGCCGGGAAAAACCCCATGCCGACTTCCATGATCCGTGCAGGTGTCAGAGCTTGCATGCCGTTCTCTCCTTCAGGACTCCAGTGACCGGACGCCAAGCATAAGAGTTTGTAGGCTGGCTGTAAGCCAGCACCCCCCGAAGCGGGGGTGCGCGCTCCCGGCCCTGCGCCTAGGCTGAGCCGTCCGGCTTTCAGGGGAAGCCTCATGCAACAACTTCATCGTCGCGGCCGCTACTTCGCCGGCCTCGCCTTCCTCGCGGCGGCGCTGATCGCGCTGGCGCAGACCCAGTCCTCGATCAACGTGCTGCACAGCTTCGACAGCGGCAGCAACACTGCCCAGGGCGGCCTGTCGCTCGGGCCGGACGGCAACTTCTACGGCACCTTCTCCAAGGGCGGAGCCAACGGCACCGGCGGCATCTTCGAGCTGGCGGTGGATCCGGTCAGCGGCAGCAAGACCTATACGATCCTGTACTCCTTCACCGCGCTGAACGGCGGCACCAATGCCGACGGCGCCAACCCCGCCGGCAACCTGGCGCTGTCGCCCGACGGCAGCCTGTTCTACGGCGTGACGGCGCTCGGCGGCCCCAGGGGCCAGGGCACCCTGTTCAGCATCGCCGTGCCCACCGCGGCCAATCCGACACCGGCCTTCCAGACCCTGGGCGCCTTCGGCGCCTCCAGCCTGAGCCTGGGCTTCACCACCGGCTATCCCGACCGGCAGATCGTGGTCGGCAGCGACGGCACGGTTTACGGCACCGCCCTCAACGGCACCTACTACAACGGCCAGATCTGGAGCTACAGCAACGGCACCTACGGCGACCTGCACGACTTCGGCCCGTCCAACACCTCCGGCAACGGCAATCCCGACGGCAGCCAGCCGCGGGGGCTGACCCTGGGACCGGACGGCAAGCTGTGGGGCGTGGCCGAGGGCGGCGGCGCCAACGGCGCCGGCACGGTGTACAACGTCAGCACCGCCGGGGTCTTCACCCTGGTCTACACCTACAGCAGCGCCCCCTACGTCAACGGCTATCCAGTGAACGGTGACGGCGCCCTGCCGCTGGGCCTGGGCGCACTGCCCGACGGCAGCGGCTTCTACGTCATCACCTCCTACGGCGGCAGCACCGGCCTGGGCGCGCTGGGCTTCGTGCCGATCAGCGGCACTGGCGGGCTCACCGTGCTCGGCTCGCTGCCGGGGGTGGACTCCTCCCAGCACAATGCCGGCGGCGCCACCCCGGCGGGCCCGCCGCTGGTGGCGGCCGACGGCACCATCATCGAATCCTTCAGCTTCGGCGCGGGCAACGGCAACGGCGCGCTGTCGCAGATCGTACTGCCCAGTCCGGCCAATCCCGCCGCGGTGCTGACGCTGAACCCGTATTACACCTTCAGCGGGCTCAACAGCGGCAGCAACAGCGACGGCGCCGCGCCCGCCGGCGCGCTGCTGTTCTACACCCGCGCCACCTCCTCGTCCTCGGGCGGCACCGCGCCGTTGCGGGGCGCGCCGGCCGGCAGTTCCAGCGGCAGCTCCAGCGGCGGCGGCTCGTTCAACGGCATCTATACCGGTGTGGTCGGACTGACCCTGCGCGAGGGCGGCGACAACGCCCTCGGCGATGCGATGCTGGCGTTCCTGGCCAGCGTGGTGCCCGAAGCGAAGGTGACGCTCACCGCCAATCCACCCCAGGTCGCGCCAGGGCAAAGCACGACGCTGAGCTGGACCTCGAACGATGTGACCCGCTGTGCCGCTCACGGCGCTTGGGAAAGTGCCGAGCCAGTGAGCGGATCGCAACAGGTCACCCCGACCTCAAGCTCCAACTTCTATGCCCTGGTCTGCACCAGCCCGACTACCCAGGCCACGGCGGGAGTCCTGGTGCCGGTGGTTTCGGGCAGCTCGTCCGGCGGCTCCTCGGGCAGCAGTTCCAGCGGCGCCGGCTCTTCGAGCAGCAGCGGCAGCAGCTCAAGCAGCAGTTCCTCGTCGAGCGGCAGTTCGTCCAGCAGCAGCTCGTCTTCGAGCAGCAGTTCGAGCGGCAGCTCGTCCAGTGGCTCGTCCTCGGGCACCAGCGGCGGCGGCAGCGGCTCGTCCTCCTCGGGCGGCGCTTCGTCCTCGGGCGGCGGTTCCTCTTCCGGCGGCGGCTCGACAGTCAGCATCGGCACCAACGGCGGCACCGTCACCGTGGGCACCAGCGCCGGCCAGTTCAGCCAGAGCGGCGTTGCCGCCACGCCCGCAGGCGGCGGCCAGCTCGGCCTGGGCCAGCGGATTCCGTTCGGCTTCATCGGCTTCACCGTCAGCGGCGCGCCGCCCTCCACCGACATCACCGTCACCATCACCGTCCCCCTGGGCATGGGGGACAGCCTCTACGGCTACAAGAAGTGCACCACCCTGTTCTGCGCCCTGCTGAAGGATCCGGGCGATTCGCTCGGCAACGTCACCCTGAAGAGCGTCAAGGGCAACACCCTGACCTTGACCTGCAGCACCGACGCGAGCGGCAACTGCTCCGACCCTGGCGCACCGGTGGTGTTCGGGTTCGGCGGCGGCAGCGGTAGTGGCGGCGGCAGCTTCGGCTGGAGCGGGCTGCTGGGGCTGGCGCTGCTGCGAGCAAGCCGGCGGCGCGCGGGTGCGAGGAGATCGGCCGGAAGCTGAGCCGATCGCCATCGGCTCCCGGGGTCAAGCGCTTGCCGGCCGCTCCGGCGAGCCGCTCATGAGGCCGCGTTGGGAACCACCAGGAATTTCTCGCCGGTCGCGCGCCGCGCGTATTGCGCGATGGCCTCGGCCTGCAGCACCCGGGCCAGCGAGAGCTGTCCGGCGTAGTGGCTGGCGAAGGTCGTCTTCAGTTCCCGCGTCACGCGGTCCTTCAGGCGCTGCACCACGGCCGGGCCCGCCTTCAGCATGAAGGGCATCAGCAGCCAGCCGCCCATCGACCAGGTCATGCCCCAGTTGTTGGAGAACTGCGTGGGGCTGGTATCGAGGAAGCCGTACAGGTACAGCTGCTTGTGGGTGCTGGTGCCGTAGCGGCTGTATTCCTTGACCGAGCGCCGCAGCGCGGCCTCCATGCAGCCGAGGATCCTGCCGCCGAGCTTGCCGCCGCCGGTGGCGTCGAAAGCGATGGTGGCGCCGGTGGCGGCCAGGGCCTCGGTCAGCTCGTCGACGAAGCTCTCGGCGCTGCTGTCGCAGACATGCACCGCGCCCTGCTCGCGCAGCAGCCGCGCCTGTTCGGGCTTGCGCACGATGTTGACCAGCGGCACGCCGTCGGCCCGGCAGATGCGGTTGAGCATCTGGCCCAGGTTCGACGCCGCCGCAGTGTGGACCAGCGCCTTGTGCCCTTCGCTGCGCATGGTCTCGATCATGCCCAGCGCCGTGAGCGGGTTGACGAACGAGGACGCGCCGTCGACCGCGCTGGCCCCTTCGGGCAGCGCCACGCACTGCTGAGCCGGCACGCAGCGGTACTGCGCATACATCGCCTCGCCCAGCGCGGCGACGCGGCGGTTGAGCAGCGCCTGCGCCGCCGGCGACGAGCCGGCGGACACCACCAGCCCGGCGCCTTCGATGCCCACCGGCAAGGAACGGTCGAGCCGCGCCGCCAGCCCGCGCAACGCCGCCTCGGGCACGGTGGCCGTCACCACCGGCCGCTCGGCGGAGCCCGCGACCTTGACGGTCGACAGATCGGCCGGCCCGAACAGCAGACCCAGGTCGGACGGATTGATCGGCGCAGCCTCGACCCGGATCAGCACCTCGTCCGGCTTCGGCGCCGGCACCGCCTTGTCGATCAGCGTCAGCTCCAGCTGCCCGGCGCTGGTGATGAGGGAGCGCAGCTGCAGGCCGGTCGGGGGGATGGTGCTCATGGGTTTCTCTCCAGATTCCGGAAATTGGCAAGCAGCGCCAGCTATGGTCGGTGCGATGCATTCTACAGCCCGGAACTCGCACAACGGGGAGCGTCCAGCCGCGCTTCACACCTGGCCGCTTCCATGCCATAAGAACGCATGCACCTCTACACGCAAAGCTTCAAGGCCATGGGCGGCCCCTGCGAGCTGCGCCTGTATGCGCCCGACGCGGCGCGCGCGGAAAGCTGGAGCGGCGCGGCGCAGGCGGAGATCCTGCGGCTGGAGCAGCGCTACTCGCGCTACCGCGAGGACAGCCTGACCACGCGCATTAACCGCGCCGCCGGCGATCCCCGCGGCGTGGAAGTGGACGAGGAAGACGCGGCCCTGCTCGACTATGCGCACACCGCGTGGGCGCAAAGCGAGGGGCTGTTCGACATCACCTCCGGCGTGCTGCGGCGGGTGTGGGATTTCAAGGCGCAACGCGTGCCTTCAGCCGCGGAGCTCGCGCGCGTGCTGCCGCTGATCGGCTGGGACAAGGTGCAATGGCGGCGCCCGCACCTCGCGCTGCCGCTGGCCGGCATGGAGCTGGACTTCGGCGGCTACGTCAAGGAATACGCGGCCGACCGCGCGGCGCAGGCGGCGCGCGCGGCCGGCGCGCGGCACGGCTTCGTCGAGCTGGCCGGCGACATCGCGGTAATCGGCCCGCACCCGGACGGCGCGCCCTGGCAGGTCGGCATCCGCCATCCGCGCGCGCCGGAGCGCGCCATGGCCAGCATCCCGCTCGCCGCCGGCGCCATCGCCAGCAGCGGCGACTACGAGCGCTACTTCGAGCTCGACGGCCGCCGCTACTGCCACGTGCTAAATCCGAAGACCGGTTGGCCGGTGGAGGGCCTGGCCTCGGTCAGCGTGGTGGCGGAGCAGTGCCTGGTGGCGGGCACGGCTTCGACGGTGGCGATGCTGAAGGGAGCGGTCGAGGGTCCGGCCTGGCTGGAGGCGCTGGGGTTGCGCTATTTGTGCATGGATGCGCAGGGGCGGCTGGGCGGGACCTTGGAGAGCGGCACGGCGGATTGATACTCCGACCGAATACATACACGTTCGTCCCGAGTAGCGCAGCGAAGCCGCGCGTGCTGTTCCGAATGTCCCGAGTAGCCCTGCCTTGCAGGGTGTATCGAGGGAGGGATTGCGCGCTACACCCCACCCCTCACCCTAACCCTCTCCCGCAAGGGGAGAGGGGACTGGAAGCGCGGTGCTGGCCGAGGCCCCCGCGCCGGCTCAAATCCACACATCGTTCTGCGCCGTCCGCTCGCCGCCCTGATCCCCGGTATTCACCACCCCGCGCGGCTCGATCAGCATCAGCTTCACTTCCTCCGCCGCGTAGGGCTTGTGCTCGACGCCCCTGGGCACGATGTACATCTCGCCCGCGCCGATCTGCACGCTGCCGTCGCGGAAGTCGATGCGCAAGCGGCCTTCGATGACGATGAAGGTCTCGTCGGTGTCGGCGTGGCTGTGCCAGACGAAGTCGCCCTGCAGGCGCGCGAGCTTGAACTGGTAGTCGTTCATCTCGGCGATGACCTTGGGCTGCCACTGCTCGCTGAAGCGGCCGAACTTGTCGCCGAGATTGATGGAGCGGTACTGCATGGAACCTCCTGGGTGCCGCGGTCAGGCGTCGTCGGGCAGGTGCTGCAGCGGCTGATCGACGAACCACTGCACGATGCCCGGCAGCTCCTCCTCGAAGCCGCCCGGCACGGTGATGACGAGGAAGCCGCTTTCCACCTTACCGCGGTTCTCGAAATCATGCGGGGTGCCGCCGGGAATCAGGACACAGCTTCCGCGCGTCAGGTCGGTCCAGCCGCCGTCCACGTGGAAGCTGACGGTGCCGGCGAGGACGTAGAAGATGTGGTCCTCCTCGTGCTGGTGCACGCCGGGCCCGGGGGTGCGCGGCTCCTGCCACCATTCGGAGATGGAGTAGCGCGAGCCGGTCTGCGCGCAGTCCGCCAGGAACACCGCGCGCATCGGCCCCATGCCGTAGTGGCGGGCCTGCTCGCGCTTGGCGATGAAGGGTTTTGCCGCCCTGGATTCGCTGGTGTTCATGCTGCCTCCGTCATTTCCGCATCGTCACGCCCGTATACAACTGTCCCCTCTCCCGCTTGCGGGAGAGGGGTTGGGGAGAGGGGCCGTAAAACTTGGCCTCTACGGCCCCTCTCCTGGCCCTGACGGGCCACCCTCTGCCGCAAGCGGGAGAGCGGACAGCATGACTGCATCTAAATCGAAAATGCTCTAGCTACCCGCCGCCAGTACCCGCGGGTCCGGCACGTCGCGCACCTGCCCGCTCTCCACGTCCTTCAGCACCGCCTGCAGCCACTTGCGGTCGAGCCGGCGCTGCTGGTCCAGGTGCTCCATCAGGTGCGCGCCGCCGGTCGCCACCACCGGCAGCAGCTGCGGCCGCAGCGCGGCGAGCTCGGCGATGGCGGCGTCGAGCGCGGCAAGCTTGCGCCGCAGGGCCGCCGCCACCTGCTGCAGGTCGGCGAACTGCAGGAACAGCATCGGCGCGTACAGCGCCTCGCACACCGGCCCCGGCGCCTCGAACTGCGCGTGCAGAAGCTCCAGGAAGCGCCGCTTCCCCTGCGCGGTGATGCGGTACACCGTGCGCAGGCCGCCGCGCTTCACCGCCTCCTGCCCGGTGGCCTCGATCAGGCCGCCTTTGGCCAGCTGGCGGATGGCGTAGTACAGCGTCCCGACATCCACATCGACGTAGCACTCCACCATCGCATTGCTCAGGCGGCGCTTGATCTCGTAGGGGTGAAAGTCGCCCCGGTGCAGCACGCCCAGGATCAACAGCTCTGCTTTCATAGTTTGATTATACTATTCTAAATAAACTAATATAGGGTTCCAGGCACATTGGAGGGCATTTCGATGAAACGGTCCATTTCTGGGTCCATTCTGCGGTCCATTCTTGCAGTGGTGGCGGCTGCGGTGACGTGGCTGGCGGTGGTGTCGCTGCTCGACCGGGTGCTGCGCCTGACGATCGCCGGTTATACCGAGGCCGAGCCGAGCTTCGCCTTCACCCTCGACATGATGCTGGCACGGCTGGCCATCGCCGCGCTCAGCTCGCTCGCGGCGGGCGCGATGGCGGCGACGATCGCGCGCTCCGCCAAGTGGGCGCCCTGGATCACCGGCGCGCTGTTCCTGCTGATGTTCGTACCTGAGCACGCCAGGCTGTGGCAGGTGCTGCCGGTCTGGTATCACCTGACGTTCCTGCTGACCCTGGTGCCGCTGTTCGGCGCGGGCGGACTGCTGGCGCGGCGGCTGGGCGCGCCTGGCGAGGTGAGGCGGGTCAGCGCGGCGTAGCGCTCTACTGGCTGCTCGCCTGGTCGGACAACACCAGGCGTTCAAGGCCGCTTTTCCCATCCCGCTGGCGCACCCGGTCAAGCCATTCCGCAAGAAATTGCCGGAACATCCGCTCTACTCATAAGAATCAGCGGACCGCGCGCGCGGCTCCGCATACGGCGAGGGACGGATGAAGCAGGCTCTGTGGGTCGCGGCACTGGTCGCGGGAATAAACCTCGGCGGCTGCGGCGGCAGCTCCCCTCCCGTGGTTGACGCCGCCACGGCGCGCGACGGCTGGATTGGCGCCTGGGGCGCCGCGCCGTACGGCCCCTACCCGCTCGGGCCGCTGAGCGAGTTCACGGCGGCGGACGTGGCATTGCCGCTGCCGTCGCTGCTGCCCAACGACCATGCCTCGGAGCAGACGTTCCGCATGATCGTGCATCCCACCATCGGCGGCGCCACGGTGCGCGTGCGCCTGTCCAACCTGATGGGCGACCGCCCGGTGACCTTCAGCCCGGTGCGCATCGCCAGGAGCCTGCTGGTCACCGGGCCGGCGCTGGTGCCGGGCAGCGATACGCCGGTGCTGTTCGGCGGCGCGCCCGCGGTCACCGTGGCTCCGGGCGCCGAGGCGGTGAGCGATCCGGTCGGGTTCGGTTACGACCTGGGCCAGGACCTCGCCGTCTCGTTCCACGTCAACGGCGAGACCGGTCCGATCACCTGGCACGCCATCGCCTTCAGCCTCAACTACCTGGGTCTGCCGATGAGCGGCGACAGCACGGGCGACGTCACCGGCCTGGGTACGCCGCAGCCTACGATCGGCTGGTTCTTCCTGAGCGGTGTGGACGTGCTGCGCGCCGACAGCCCGGGCACCATTGTCGCCATCGGCGACTCGATCACCGACGGCGCCTACATCGTCCCGGAAAGCAATACGCGCTGGACGGACGACTTCGCGCGGCGCCTGAGCGGCGCCGGCATCGCCATGGGCGTGCTCAACGAGGGCATCAACAGCAACACCGTCACGGCGGCGGGCACGCCGCAGGGCAAGGAATACCAGGGGCCGCCAGCGGTGCAGCGCTTCGCGCGCGACGTGCTCGGCCGGCCCGGGGTGCGCTCGGTGGTGATCCTGGAAGGCACCAACGACCTCAGCGCCGGGATCAAGGCCGAGGACGTGCACGCCGGCATCCTGTCGATGGTGGAGCGGGCCCACCAGGCCGGCTTGTGCGTGGTGGTCGGCACCATCATGCCGCGCAGCAACACGCCCATCGCCGCCTGGAGCGCGGCCAACGAGGTGGAGCGCCGCAAGCTCAACACATTGCTGCGAGCGGACAGCGGCTTCGATGGCCTGGCCGAATTCGCCCAGACGATGGCCAGCCCGCTGGATCCGGAGTCGCCCAATCCGGCCTACTATTTCGCTGACCAGCTGCACCCCAATTCCCTCGGCACGCAGGTGATGGCCGATGCCGTGCCGATGCAGGCGCTGGTGCCGCCGCCGGCAGGACACTGCGCGCGCCGACTTCAATCCGACCGATGATCCCGATCGCCATGTCTTCACCCTTGCGCTTCAGCTTCACCTATACGACCGCCGCACGTGGAGCAGCGCTGCTGCTGGCTGCGCTGGGCGCGGCCTGCGGCAGCAGCTCGCCGGTGAACGGCGCCGGTGGTTCCGGCGGCCAGGCCCAGCTGCCGCCGGGCGCGATGTGCATCCTGAAGAGCCCGTACCTTTCGATCGGCACCACCGCCGATCTCACCGTCGACGGCGTCACCTATACCCACAGCCACCAGCCGGACGCGCCCGGCCCGCTGGAGCTGCCCATCGCCAATCCCGGTCCGCAGCCGGCGGGCGCTTGCCGCGGCAGCACGCAGTACCGCTTCGGCAGCGGGCTCTACGACACCGCCGGGCCGATCGGCGGCGATCCCACCGGCCACGCCGACTTCTTCGGCGAGGTGCTGCCGCCGCAGGTGCCGAACGGCATCCACACCCGGCCCTTCGCCCGCGCCTTCGCCTTCGAGTCGCCGTGCAACGGCAAGCGCGTGATGTTCATGTCGATCGACCTGATGGGCATGTCGGCGCTGATCCGCCAGGAGGTGCTGAAGGCGGTGGCGGCCGATCCGGTGCTGAAGCAGTACTACGGCCCCGACAACATCATGCTGTCCGGTACCCACACCCACGAGATCGGGGGCGGCTTCGGCCTGACCGTGCTGCCCGACCTGTCCTCGACCCTGCCGGCGGCGCTGAACGACGTCTACGTCTACCTGCAGACTCTGCTGATCAGCAATCCGGACTACGACGACGACAACTTCAAGGCGATCACCGGCGGCATCGTGCAGGCGATCCGCCGCGCCCATGCCAACCTGGAGGCGCACGACGCCGACAGCATCAAGCTCTCGATCGGCGAGCTGCTCAACGCCAACGTCAACCGCGACCCGCCGGCCTACGCGCAGGACCCACCGTCCGAGCGCGCGCGCTACGTCGACGCCAACAGCCACGAGGTCAACGTCGACAAGCGCTTCCTCCAGCTCAACCTGGTGCGGGGCAACGGCAGCGCGGTGGGCGTGCTCAACTGGTTCGGCGTGCACCCCACGGCGATGGGCAACCACGACCTGCTGATGTCCAGCGACAACAAGGGCTATGCCTCGCTGGGTTTCGAGAAGCTGATGGGCACGCGGTATGCACCCGATGTGGGCGGCAAGGCGGATAGCGAGGACAACTTCGTCGCCGCCTTCGCCCAGACCGACGAGGGCGACACGGTGCCGGACCTGTACGTGTTCGACAAGGATCTCAACGGCGGCAACGGCCCCGGCCAGGGCGTGCCCTACAGCCAGCGCGGCGGCACCGACGATCCCTACCAGTTCAGCGAGCCCGGCTTCGCCCTGGGTGAGCCCAAGTTCACCGCGGCCAGCGGCACCAAGCAGCTGGCGCAGGCGCTGCAGCAGTACACCCAGGGCGGCGCGCTGAGCGGGCCGGTGGACTACCGCTTCTTCTACGCCGACCTTTCCAAGGACGCGATCACCGATCCGACGGTGCTGTCCGGTCTGACCTTTGCTGACGAGCCGGCCGGCCTGTACAGCCCGGCAAAGACCACCTGCAGCTCCGGCTACGGCATCAGCCAGTTCGCCGGCGGCGTCAACGCACCGGACTTCGGCGCCGCCGGCTACGCCTGCGTGGCCGACGCGCCAGTGCCCTACTTCAACCAGGTCCGCAACGGCTACAACGGCCTCTACAACGGCACCGGCTATCTCGCCATCGAGAAGAACGACCAGCCCGTCACCGTGCCCTTCGACGGCGTGGCGGTGTACACCGCGGCCGCGCCGCTGCTGTGTACGGTGACCCAGCTGCAGAGCCAGTACAGCTGCCAGGACGAGAAGCCGGTGACGGTAGGGGCCAGCACCAACCCGGTGCCGGTCCAGATCTTCCGCCTCGGCAATCTCGCCGTGCTGGGCCTGCCGCTGGAAGTGACCACCATGTCGGCGCGGCGCCTGCGCAAGACGGTGCTCGACGCGCTGTCGCCGGTGGGCGTGGACACGGTGGTGATCGCCGGCCTGGCCAACGACTACCACGAGTACATGGCCACGCGCGAGGAATACACCGCGCAGATGTACGAGGGCGCCTCGACCATCTTCGGCCCCTGGCAGCTCGCCGCGATCCAGCAGGAGTCGCGCAAGCTGGCGCTGACCCTCGCCGCCGGCCAGCCGGCGCCGCAGGGCGTGGCCGCGCCGAGCCTGCCGACCGGCCCGGCCTCGCCGGTGACGGTCGATCCGCAGTCCGATTTCGGCCAGCTGGTGACCGATGCCAAGCCCTCGTACACCCAGGGGGAGACGGTGGACGTGAGCTTCGTCTCCGGCTACCCCGGCAACGACCTCAAGACCATGGACTCGTATCTCTACGCCGAGCGTCAGAACGCGCAAGGCGGCTGGGACGCGGTGGCGGTGGACCGCGATCCGGAGTTGACCTTCCTGTGGCATTCCAGCCCCAGCCTGGTCAATACCGAGCTGGCGATGGCCGGGCCTTCGACGGTGGAAGCGCTGTGGCAGATCCCGCACAACACCCCGCCCGGCACCTACCGCATCCGCCACGAGGGCGTGTACCGGCTCTCGGCGTCGGCGGCGCCGCAGCCCTACCGGGGCATCAGTAGTACATTCCAGATCAGGGGTACGCCGGCGGATTGCCCGTAGAGCAGGATTGATTTAAGGCTGTCCCTCTCCCGCTTGCGGGAGAGGACGCAAAACTAGCGTCACATACCAAGGTTCATGGGAGGAGAGATGCACGGTCACGGCAAGCGTCTGTTCGGCGGCGCGGCAGTATTCCTGGCGGCGCTGTGCGCGGCCTGCGGCAGCAGCAAGCCGGTCGCGGGCGGCGACAACGGCTCCGGCAGCGGCAACGGCGGCGGCGGCAATCCGCCCAGCGGCGCGCTCGGCCCCGGCGACGGCAACAGCATCTACCTCAACGTGCTGCCGCCGGGCAGCAACGGCAACTCCGTCGGCGGCGTCGGCGTGCCGGTGGCCGGCACCCCAGCCAGCTACCCGGCCAACTTCACCGACCAGGCCACGCTGTATGGCGACCTCAGCTACGCCCAGGCCAACCTGCAGGCCGCGCCCTGCACGCCGCCGGCCAGCATCGCCCAGCACACCGCCGCCTCGCCGCAGGCCTGCAATTACTTCAAGCACCAGGGCCTGACGCCGGACACGGTGGTCTCCAGCGAAACCATCAACACGCCCTACGGCGGCACCGCCACCATCCAGCGCGATGGCTGGGGCGTGCCCTTCATCACCGCGGCGAACCGGCGCGACGCCATGGTCGGCGTCGGCTACGCCCAGGCCGAGGACCGCCTGTGGCTGATGGACGCGCTGCGCCACATCGGCCGCGGCATGACCAGCGCCTTCCTCGGTCCGGCGCCGCTGTTCTACCAGATCGACGCCGGCCTGGCCGTCACCGCCGGCTACAGCGAGGACGAGCTGACCCAGATGGTGACCGCCGCCACCGCCAAGGCCGGCGACCTCGGCCCGCTGATGCTGCAGGACATCGACGCCGACGTCGCCGGCGTGAACCTGTACATCGCCTCGCTCACCGGCGCCAACGCGGCCAAGATTCCGCCGGAATACCTGGAGCTGAAGAACGGCGGCTACCCGCCGGCCGCGTTCAGCCGCAACGACGTGGTGGCCTCGGCCATCTTCATCCAGTCGCTGTTCGCCGTCGGCGGCGGCAGCGAGGTGACCAACGAGGCGCTGCTGCAGCAGCTCGATCCGAGCGTCACCGCCGGCAACCTGCAGCTGCCGGTCAAGGCCTGCCAGATGTGGCGCGACCTGCGCCACGCCACCGACCCCGACGCCACCCACACCATCAGCGCCACCTATCACCAGTCCCCCGCCAGCTTGAGCGAGAGCTGCCCGCAGACCCTGCCGGCCGGCACCGCGATCTGGGACATCGGCAGCTACAAGGTGTTCGACGCCTACGACGCCGGCGGCGTCAACGAGAACACCCCGCCGACGCCGGGCCAATTCGTGGCCAGCGCCGGCAATGGCGGCGTGCGGCTGGCGCAGCTGCTGAGCGGCAAGCACCTGCCAAAGCCCAGGGCCGCCAAGGCCGCGACGCAGCTCGCCGCGCTGCATGCGCCCCAGGCGAAGGCCGGCCAACCCAAGCCGCCGCTGGTCGCGCTCGGCCCCTACGCCATGCTGCACAACGCGCTGAGCCAGGCCGGCTTCGGCGCGCCGCTGGC
>CAYWPB010000066.1:0-13826 GCA_964458725.1 uncultured Nevskia sp.
GGGGGGGGTGGGGGCTGCGGGAGGGGGGGTGGTTCTTGAGGGGGGCTTGGTGGACACGGGGATGGGGGCGGTTCGGGGCAAAAAACGTTGCGGGGAAGGGGGCGTTATGGTATAAAGGGCGCCGCCGTAAGGCAATGATGCGGAAAGGATTAGCTTAACAAGCGTGGGCTTAGCAAGCTTCGCTGCTTCCCTCCGCAAATCCACCCGCGCCCATCCCAGGGTGTCCGGACCGCCCCATTTCAAGGCCCCGGATTCCAGGTGCGCGGTTTGAACCAACCCTTGGAGTGTCAACAATGTCTAGCATCACCATGCGCCAGCTGCTGGAGGCCGGTGTTCACTTCGGCCACCGCACCCGTTACTGGAACCCCAAGATGGAGTCCTACATCTTCGGTTCCCGCAACAAGATCCACATCATCAACCTCGAGCACACCCTGCCGCTGCTCAAGGACGCCTGCAACTTCGTCGGCAAGCTCGCCGCCAACGGCGGCCGCATCCTGTTCGTCGGCACCAAGCGCGCCGCCCGCGAGGCGATCGAGGCCGAGGCCCAGCGCTCGGGCATGCCGTATGTCAGCCAGCGCTGGCTCGGCGGCACCCTGACCAACTTCAAGACCATCAAGGGCTCGATCAAGCGCCTCACCGACATGGAGAAGCAGATCGAGGACGGCAGCATCAACCGCCTGTCCAAGAAGGAACAGCTGCTGTTCACCCGCGAGCTGGAGAAGCTGCGCAAGTCCCTGGGCGGCATCAAGAACATGCCGAGCCTGCCGGACTGCCTGTTCGTCATCGACACTGGCTACGAGAACATCGCCGTGTCCGAAGCGCGCAAGCTCGGCATCCCGGTCGTCGCCGTGGTCGACACCAACAACAGCCCGGACGGCATCGACGTGGTGATCCCGGGCAACGACGACGCCACCCGCGCCATCAAGGTTTACGCCCAGTGCATCGCCGACGCGATCATCGAGGGCAAGGGCACCATCACCGTCGGCCGTCCGGAAGAGACCGCCGAGGCCGCCCCGGCCGCCGAGGACAAGCCCGCCGCCAAGCCGCGCCGTCCGCGCGGCGGCAAGCCGGGCGGCAAGTCCGACCGCGCCGAAGCCTGAGTTTCCGGGCCCGGGCGGGAAGGCTGCCTTCCCGCCCGCAGCCTCCGGAATCCTTTAATTTTCCTGCCTTTTCCAGCTGCTAGGCTGGAATCGGGCATTTTCCAGATCTGGATATAACGCTATGAGCACACCGATTACCGCCGCCCTGGTGAAGGAACTGCGCGACCGCACCGGCGCCGGCATGAGTGACTGCAAGAAGGCCCTGGAGGCCACCGGCGGCGACATCGACGCCGCCGCCGAGAAGCTGCGCATGGATGGCGCTGCCAAGGCCGACAAGAAGGCCGGCCGCACCGCCGCGGAAGGCATGGTGGCGATCGCCAGCAATGACCAAGCCGTGGCCGTGGTCGAGCTGAACTCCGAGACCGACTTCGTCGCCAAGAACGCCGATTTCCGCGCCCTGGCCAATACCGTGGCCCAGGCTGCCCTGGCCAGCCGCCCGGCCAGCCTCGAGGCCCTGCTGGCGCTCAAGGCCGGCGACAAGACCCTCGACGAGCTGCGCCGCGAGGCCGTGGCCAAGATCGGCGAGAAGATTGACATCCGCCGCTTCGAGGTGATCCCGAGCCATGGCGGCCCGGTGGCCACCTACATCCACCCGGGCGACAAGATCGCCGTGGTGGTGGCGATGAAGCAGGGCGAGCACGAGCTGGCCAAGGACCTGGCGATGCACATCGCCGCGATGGCGCCGAAGCACCTCGACGCCAGCGCCGTGCCGGCCGCGACGGTCGAGTCCGAGCGCAAGATCATCGAGGCCCAGGTGGCCCAGGAGCAGGCCGACGAGGCCGCCCGCGCCGCCGAGGAAGGCCGCCAGCACAAGCCGAAGCCGGCCGAGATCCTGGCCAAGATGGTCGAGGGCAAGGTGCGCAAGTTCCTGTCCGAGATCACCCTGCACGGCCAGGCCTTCGTCAAGGACGCCGATCAGACGGTGGAGAAGCTGCTTAAGGCCAAGAATGCCGCCGTGGGCCAGTTCACCCGCGTGATGGTGGGCGAGGGCATCGAGAAGAAGAAGGACGACTTCGCCGACGAGGTGATGAAGCAGGCCGGCCTGAAGCAGTAAATGCTGCCCTGTTAAGCTGTGGTTCACGCAAGATGACGGAATCTTGCGGTAGAATTCATGCAAGTCGTTGAGTATCAAGGCAAGGCCCCGGCGACGGGGCCTTGTTTTAGGTAAACCAGCCCCGCCACGGAGCCCACTTTGAGCCAGCCCGCTTACAAGCGCATTCTCGTCAAATTGTCCGGCGAGGCCTTGATGGGGGACATGGACTACGGCATCTCGCCCGACGTGATGTCGCGGCTGGCCCAGGAGATCAAGGAAGTGATCGACCTGGGGGTGCAGGTGGCGGTGGTGGTCGGCGGCGGCAAAACCTTCCGCGGCGAGGGCCTGGCTCGCGCCGGCATGGACCGGGTCACCGGCGACCAGATGGGCATGCTGGCCACCGTCATCAACGCCCTGGCGATCCAGGACGCGGTGGAGCGCATCGGCCTGTCGGCCCGCGTGCAATCCGCCATCCGCATCAATGAAGTCTGCGAGGACTACATCCGCCGCCGCGCCATCCGCCATCTGGAGCGGGGCAGGGTGGTGGTGTTCGCCGCCGGCACCGGCAATCCCTTCTTCACCACAGACTCGGCGGCCGCCCTGCGCGCCATCGAGGTCAATGCCGACCTGCTGCTGAAGGCGACCAAGGTCGACGGCGTCTACACCGCGGACCCGCACAAGGACGCGCAGGCCAAGCGCTACGACACGCTGACCTACGACGAGGCCCTGGATCGCCGCCTCGGCGTGATGGACCAGACCGCGCTGGTGCTGTGCCGCGACCACAAGATCAAGCTGCGGGTCTATGACATGTTCCGCGCCGGCGCGCTGCTGCGCATCGTCACCGGTGACACCAGCATCGGCACCCAGGTGCAAGTCTGAGAGCCGTCAAGAGCCAAAGGATCAACAATCATGATTGACGACATCAAGAAGGACGCCGGCGCGCGCATGCTGAAGTGCGTCGACGTCCTCAAGCAGGCCCTGACCAAGCTGCGCACCGGCCGCGCCAGCACCGCCCTGCTGGAACACGTGAAGGTCGACTATTACGGCAACGACACGCCGCTGAATCAGGTGGCCAGCGTGGTGGTGGAAGACGCCCGCACCCTGCTGATCTCGCACTGGGAAAAGAACCTGGTGGGCGCGGTGGAGAAGGCGATCCTCGCCGCCAACCTGGGCCTGACGCCGAATACCGCCGGCACCGCCATCCGCATCAACCTGCCGCCGCTGACCGAGGAGCGCCGCCGCGACCTGATCAAGGTGGTGAAGTCCGAGACCGAGACCGCGCGCGTGGCGATCCGCAACGTGCGCCGCGATGCCAACCAGGACATCAAGGAGCTCGGCAAGGAAAAGATGATCACCTCCGACGAGGAGAAGGAAGCCGAAGCCGCCATCCAGAAGCTCACCGATCAGTACGTCGCCAAGGCGGACGAGGTGATGGCGGCCAAGGAAAAAGAACTGCTCGCGGTCTGACCCGGCCTTTCGCTCAAAACAGCCCGTGACCCGTGAACCGCCGGTGACGTCGGAGCCGCGCATGCCGCGCCACCTGGCCGTGATCATGGACGGCAACGGCCGCTGGGCCAAGCAGCGCCACAAGGCGCGGGCCCTGGGCCACAAGGCCGGCGTCGGCGCGGCGCGGCGCATTGTCCGTGCCTGCCACCGCCACGGCATCGAGGTGCTGACCCTGTTCGCCTTCAGCCAGGAGAACTGGCAGCGCCCGCCGCTGGAAGTGCGCCTGCTGATGGAGCTGTTCGTGCGCACCCTGGGTCGCGAGATCGACAGCCTGCACAAGCACCAGGTGCGCATCCGCTTCATCGGCGACCACTCCGATTTCCCCGATTCCCTGCGCGCGATGATGCGCGAGGCCACCGCGCGCACCTCGGCCAACACCGGCCTGACCCTGGTGGTGGCCGCCGGCTACGGCGGCCAGTGGGACATCGCCCAGGCTGCGCAGCAGCTGTGCACGGAAGGGCAGGCGATCACGCCGCAGAACCTGGAAGCGCGCCTGGTCAACGCCGACCTGCCGCACCCGGACCTGTTGATCCGCACCGGCGGCGAGAAGCGCATCAGCAATTTCCTGCTGTGGCAGCTGGCCTACAGCGAATTGTATTTCAGCGATGCGCTGTGGCCGGATTTCGACGATGCCGAGCTGCAGCGTGCCCTCGACTGGTATTCGGGCCGCGAGCGCCGCTTCGGGCGCGTTCCCGAGGGGGTCTGAAATGCTGCTGCAACGGGTGATCACCGCGCTGGTCCTGCTGCCGCTGGTGCTGGGCGCGGTGTGGTACCTGCCGCAGCAATGGCTGTATCTGCTGTTCTGCGGCGTCGGCCTGCTCGGCGCCTGGGAGTGGACCGGCATGATGCGGCTGAGCTCCGCCGCGGCGCGCGCCGGCTACCTGCTGCTGGTGGCGGCGGCCCTGGCCGGGGCCTGGCTGCTGCCGGAGGACTGGTGGCCGTGGATCGCCCTGCCCAACCTGCTCTGGTGGGTTTTCACGCTGTTTCTCATCCCGGGCTTTCCCGGCAACTTCGAGCGCAATCCGCCGCCCCGGTTGGCCTTGGCCCTGCTGGGCCTGGTCTGGCTGGTGCCGACCATCCTGTGCCTGGTCCAGGTGCGCGGCCACGGCGACGGCTTCGATCCGCTGCGCCTGATGTACACCATGGCTCTGGTGTGGGCCTCCGATGTGGGGGCCTATCTCGCCGGCCGCAATCTCGGCCGCAGCAAGCTGGCGCCGACCGTATCCCCCGGCAAGACCCGCGAGGGCGCCCTGGGCGGCCTGCTGCTCTGTGCCGTGTTCGCCGTTACCGCCGGGTCCTACGTGTTCCAGCCCGCCAGCCTGGGCCAGCTGGTGCTGCTGGTGGCGGTGAGCCTGGCCGTTGCCGCGCTGTCGATCGTCGGCGACCTCGGCGAGAGCATGTTCAAGCGCCTGGCCGGCCTCAAGGACAGCGGCAAGCTGCTGCCCGGTCATGGCGGCATCCTCGACCGCATCGACAGCCTGCTGGCCGCCGCCCCCGCCATGGCCCTGGGCCTGTATTGGCTGGGGATGTGAAGCCCTTCGGCCGGGAGGCTCCGGACCCTAGGGAACGCCCGCGCCCGGCGGCGGTCGAACCCCGCGCGGGGCTTCTTTCTGGGGTAGTCTTTGCGACGACAGTCATGAGCGGAATCGCGGCGCCCAATGTCGCTTCCACCGGGATTCTGCGGATGCGCGGCGCCCCGAGGGCCGCGTGTCAGGAGAGTTGTGGATGATCGAGAGTTTGCAGGTGTTCGGGCACAACGCCCTGTGGTTCGTGATCGCCATCGGCATCATGGTCGGCTTCCATGAGTTCGGCCATTTCTGGGTGGCCCGTCGTTTCGGCGTCAAGGTGCTGCGCTTCTCCATCGGTTTCTCGTTCGGCCCGTTCAAGCCCCTGGCCCGTTGGAGCGGACGTGACGGTGTGGAGTACCAGATCGGCTCCATTCCCCTGGGTGGCTACGTCAAGCTGCTCGACGAGCGCGAGGGACCGGTGGCCGAGGCGGAGCAGGCCCGCGCCTTCAACCGCCAGCCGGTGTGGGTGCGCATCGCCGTGTTCGCCGCCGGCCCGGTGTTCAACTTCATCCTGGCGGTGGTGTTCTTCTGGCTGATGCTGATGGTCGGCGTGCCAGGGTTCAAGCCGGTGCTGGCCGAGCCGGCGGCGGGCAGTGTCGCCGCGGTGGCGGGGCTGCACGAGGGCGACCGCATCGTGAAGCTGGGCGGGCGCGATACCCCGACCTGGGACGATGCGCGCGCCGAGCTGGTACGTGGCGTGCTGACCCGCAGCTCGGTGGCGGCGACGGTGCAGGACAAGGCCGGTACCCAGCGTCAGGTCAAGCTCGAGCTGGAGCGGGTGCGCACCGATCCGCAGTACCTGCTGGCCGATCTGGGCATGAATCTGTACATGCCGCCGATCGACCCGGTGGTCGCCAACGTGCAGCCGGGCAGTCCCGCCGATCACGGCGGCCTGAAGCCCGGCGACCGCATCCTGCAGATCGAAGGCAAGCCGGTGTCGAGCTTCCAGGATTTCAAGCGCGAGATCGTCGCGCGCGAGGGCGAGGTGGTGCCGGTGCAGGTGCGGCGCGGCGGCGAAGTGGTGGCCTTGTCGGTGATCCCCGGGCAGATCCGGGACCACGGCATGAGCTTCGTCGGCATCGGCGCCGGCGTGGATCAGTCACGGATAGCGGCGGGCGCCGAGATATGGCAGGATTTACGGATTAAACAGCAGTATGGTCCCGTGGACGCGCTGCCTGCAGCCTTGCAGCAGACCTGGGACACAACCGTGATGGTGGTCGAGTTCGTCTACCACATGGTGCTGGGCGATATTTCTACCAAGAATATCAGCGGGCCGATCAACACCGCCCAGGTGGTGGGTTTGTCGGCGAGCATCGGCTTGTGGGCGTTTCTGCAGATCATCGCCCTGGTCAGCCTGAATCTGGGGATCGTCAATCTCTTGCCGATTCCGCTGCTCGATGGGGGACAGATTCTGTACGGGCTGGTGGAGTGGGTGAAGGGTTCGCCGCTGTCCGAGCGTGCCCAGGCGTTGGGCCAGCAGGTCGGCCTGACGTTCCTGGTGCTGTTGATGGGATTGGCTTTCTATAACGATTTATCACGCCTGATAGGCTGAACCCGGAATGGGCTTTTTGAGATCTGAACGTCGCAGGATTGCTGTTGCCCTGAGCTTTATCGCCGCGCTGGCCGTGCAAGGTGCCGCGTGGGCGGTGGAGCCGTTCAAGATCAAGGAGATCCGCGCTGAGGGCCTGCAGCGCCTGGAAATCGGCACGGTGCTGACTTATCTGCCGCTGTCGGTCGGCGACGAGCTCAACGACGCCACATCGCGCGAGGCGATCCGCGGCCTCTACGGCTCCGGCCTGTTTCAGGACGTCGAGCTGAACCGCGATGGCGACGCCCTGGTGATCAAGGTCAAGGAGCGTCCCGAGATCGCCAGCTTCACCATCAAGGGCAACGACAAGATCGGCGGCGACGAGCTCAACAAGTCGCTGAAGGACCTGGGCCTGACCCAGGGCGAGCTGTTCAAGCGCGAGTTGCTTGACCAGGTGGAGCAGGAGCTGCGCCGCCAGTACATGGCCAACGGCTTCTACGACATCGACATCGACGCCCACGTCGACACGCTGCCGAACAACCGCGTCGACATCAAGATCGACGTCACCGAGGGGCATGCCTCCACCATCAAGGAGATCAACATCCTCGGCAACAAGGCTTTCCCCAAGGACGTGCTGCTGGAGCAGCTCAAGCTGCAGAGCACCGTCTGGTGGAAGCTGTTCCAGAAGAGCGACAAGTACTCCAAGCAGCAGCTCGGCGGCGACCTGGAATCGCTCAGCTCCTATTACCAGGATCGCGGCTATCTGCAGTTCAACATCATCTCGGTACAGGTGGCGCTGTCACCGGACAAGAAGGACATGTACATCACCCTCAATGTCGAGGAGGGCGAGAAGTACACGGTGAAGAGCCACCGCTTCTCCGGCGAGACGGTGCTCAACGAGGAGTTCCTAAACCGCCTGGTCAGCACGCCGGACGGCAGCCAGTTCTCGCGCAAGGAGGCGACCGAGACTTCCGACCGCATCGAGGCCGCGCTGTCCGACATCGGCTACGCCTTCGCCAAGGTCACGCCGCTGCCGGAAGTGGACGAGTCGAAGCGCCAGGTCGGCTTGAACTACTACATCGAGCCGGGCAAGCGCGCCTACATCCGCCACATCAATTTCGTCGGCAACGCCGGCACCAACGACGAGACGCTGCGCCGCGAGATGCGCCAGCTCGAGGCGGCTCCGTTCTCCAAGAGCGCGGTGGAGCGCTCGCGCGTGCGCCTGCAGCGCCTGCCGTTCATCGAGTCGGCGGAAGTCGAGACCAAGCCGGTGCCCGGCGCCGACGACCTGGTCGACCTCGAGTACAAGGTCAAGGAGCGCCAGCCCGGCCAGGTGCAGTTCGGCGTGGGCTATTCCGGCTCGCAGGGCTTCCTGATCAGCGCCAGCGTCAGCAACTCCAACTTCCTCGGCACCGGCAACACGGTGGCGATCACCGCCGAGAACAGCTACCTGACGCGCCAGCTCAACTTGAGCTGGACCAACCCGTATTTCACCTCCGACGGCATCAGCCAGACGATCTCGACCTACTACCGCAAGTCCAAGGGCGTGATCCGCTACAGCTCGGGGTTCGACTACGACGTCATCGGCGCCGACCTGACCTACGGCATCCCGCTGTCGGAGTTCACCTTCCTGCGCCTCGGCGGCGGCATCTCGCGCACCGCGCTGCAGACCTTCCCGGGCCTGAGCTCCGACCAGGTGCTGCAGTTCGTGATCCAGAACGGCACCACCTACAACGAGTACCAGCTGCGCACCGGCATTTCGCGCGACACCCGCAACCGCACCTTCTTCGCCAGCAGCGGTTCGCTCTCGCGCCTGAACGTGGACGTCGCGATTCCGGGCAGCGACCTGCTGTACTACAACGCCAGCGTGCAGCAGCAGCAGTACTTCGGCCTGCCGCTCAACTTCTTCGCCGAGTTCGACGGCACCATCGGCTACGTCAACACCTACGGCAAGACCCAGGGCGTGCCGCCGTACCAGAACTACTTCGCCGGCGGTCCCAATACCGTGCGCGGCTACCGCGACGGTACCCTTGGCCCGCGCGACACGCCGTTCGACAACCCGTTCGGCGGCAAGCTGCGTACCACCGCCCAGAGCCAGCTGGTGTTCCCGATCCCGGTGGTCAGCGACAACAAAACCACCCGCATGGGTGTGTTCTACGACGTCGGCAACGTCTTCGCCCAGGGCGGCGACTTCAAGGCCTCACAGCTGCGCCAGTCGACCGGCCTTGCCTTCAGCTTCTTCACCCCGATCCTTGGCCTGCTCGATTTGAGCTACGCTTTCCCGCTGAATGCGAAGCCGGGCGACGAAACGCAGCATTTCCAGCTGACTTTCGGCAGCGGCTTCTGATTCCGCAACAACCACCAGCAGATGTAATACCTTTAGAGAGACTGTCATGATGCAGAAGCGTATTGTTGCAATGGGCCTCGCCGCGGCGCTGTTCGCCGTTTCCGCCGTCGCCCAGGCCGATGCGAAGATCGCCGCGGTGCGCATGGAGGTGATGCAGAGCTCGCCGCAGATCAAGGCGCTGCAGAACCAGATGCAGGGCGAGATCGACAAGCGCCGCGCCACCCTCGAAGCGCAGCAGAAGCAATTCGGCGACGACGTGCAGAAGTACCAGCGCGATGGCGCGACCATGTCGATGGAGCAGCGCGACAAGACCGAGAAGGACCTGAACACCCGCAAGGCCCAGCTCGAGTACGACCAGCGCAAGGCGCAGGACGAGCTGCAGGCGCGCGGCCAGGAGCTGCAGGCCGCCGCGGTCAACAAGATCCGCGACGTGATCTACCAGGTCGCCAAGGAAAAGGGCTATGACCTCGTCGTGACCGACGCCCTGGTGATCAACCCGACCGCCGACATCACCGACGAAGTCATGAAGCGGATGGCCGCCCAGGGCGGCAAGTAAAGGCGGCAAGGCGGCGGGCGGGGAGGCAAATGGCATGGCGGCCTCGCCCGATGCCTATACCCTTGGGGAGCTGGCGCAGCGTTTCGGCCTGAAGCTGCAGGGTGATGCGCAGCTGCGCATCAGCGGCGTTTGCGCTCTCGATCCCGGCAAGGCAGGACATCTCTGCTTCTACGCTAACCCGCGCCTGCGTACCGCGCTGGCCGGCACCCAGGCTGCGGCCGTGGTGCTGTCGGCGCGCGAGGCGCAGAACTTTTCCGGCAACGCCCTGGTGTCGGCTGCTCCCGAGCTGGATTTTTGCCGGATCGCCAAGCTGTTCGACCACAGCCAGGATTTCACTCCGGGCGTGCACCGCAGCGCGGTGATCGACACCGAGGAAACGATCGGCGCCGGCAGCTACATTGGGCCGCACGTGGTGATCGAGGCGGGCGCCGTCATCGGCGAGGGTTGCTTCATCGGGCCGAACAGCCTGGTTCGCAGTGGTGCAGTCATCGGCGCCGGCAGCCGGCTCGAGGCGCAGGTCTACGTCGGCGAACGCTGCCGCATCGGGGCGCGGGTGCAGGTGCAGCCCGGCGCGGTGATCGGCGGTCGCGGCTTTGGCTGGATCCCTTCCCCCAAGGGTTGGGTGGAAAAGCCGCAACTCGGGACTGTGGAGATCGGCGATGACGTCGAGATCGGCGCCAATACCTGCATCGACCGGGGCCGATTCGCGGAAACCAGCACGGTCATCGAGAGCGGCGCCAAGCTCGACAACCAGATCCAGATCGCCCACAACTGCCGGATCGGCGCCAACACGGCCATTGCCGCCTGCGTCGGCATCGCCGGCAGCACGGTGATCGGCCGGAATTGCCTGATTGGCGGGGCGGTCGGCATCGGCGACGGTCTGAAGATCGCCGACAACGTTTACATCTCCGGTTTCACCATGGTGACCAAGTCGCTGACCGCGCCGGGGGCCTACGGCTCCGGCCTGCCGGTGATGCCGGCCAAGGATTGGCGCAAACTGGTGGCGCGTGTGCGCCGGCTGCCGCAGCTGGAGCAGCGGCTGGCATTGATCGAACAGGAATTGAAGCTGCAACCGACACAGGGAGATGCGAGTGAGCCAGACGATTTTTGATATCCGCGCCATCATGGGCATGCTGGCGCACCGTTCGCCCTTCCTGCTGGTGGACAAGGTCATCGCCTACGACAAGGGCAAGACCCTGACCGCGGTGAAGAACGTGACCTACAACGAGCCGTTCTTCACCGGCCATTTTCCCGAAGTGCCGACGATGCCGGGCGTGCTGATCCTGGAGGCGCTGGCACAGACCTGTGGACTGCTGACCTCGCAGGAGACCGGTATCAAGCCTGAGTCGGGCGTGATCTTCTACTTTGCCGGCATCGACAATGCCCGCTTCAAGCGGATCGTCGTGCCGGGCGACCAGCTGCACCTGCACGCCTCGATCGACAAGATCAAGCGCAATCTGTGGCGTTTCAACACCAAGGCCACGGTGGACGGCGAACTGGCCTGCGAGGCCGACCTGATGTGCGTGTTCAAGGAGCCGCCCAAGGCCGAGGCCCCGGCGGAGCAGGCGTGAGCGCTCCCCGCATCCATCCCACCGCGGTGATCGACCCCGCGGCGCAGCTGCACGAAACGGTGGAGGTCGGCCCGTACACGGTGATCGGTCCTGGCGTCACCATCGGCGAGGGCAGCTGGATCGGTCCGCACGTGGTGTTGCAGGGGCCCATGACCATGGGCAAGAACAACAAGGTGTTCCAGTTCGCCTCGCTCGGCGAGATCTCGCAGGACAAGACGGCGAAGAAGGATGAGCCGACCCGGGTCGAGATCGGCGACGGCAACGTCATCCGCGAGTACGTCACGATCCAGCGCGGCACGCTGAAGGAGCAGGGCCTGACCCGCCTCGGCGACGACAACTGGATCATGGCTTACTGCCATATCGCGCACGACTGCGTCATCGACAGCCACACCATCTTCGCCAACGGCACCACCCTGGCCGGGCATGTCTTCGTCGAGGACTACGTGGTGCTCGGCGGCGCCACCCTGATCCACCAGTTCTGCCGCATCGGCGCGCACAGCTTCTCCGCCGGCGGCGCCGGCATCACGCGCGACGTGCCGCCGTTCGTGGTGGTGCAGGGCAATCCGGCGGCGCCGCGCGGCATCAACATCGAGGGCATCCGCCGGCGCAATTTCACCGCCGAGGACATCACCGACATCAAGCATGCCTACCGCAGCCTGTTCATGGCCGGGCTGCGCGCCGACGAGATCAAGGCGGAGCTGGCGCAGATCGCCGAACGCTCGCCGCACGTGCGGCGCATGCTCGAGTTCGTCGAACAGTCGAAGCGGCTGATCCAGAAGTAGGCCGGCCCCGGTGCGCTTCGCCCTGATCGCAGGAGAGGCGTCGGGCGACCTGCTCGGCGGCGCCCTGGTGCGCGCGCTGCGTGCGCGTTTTCCCGAGGCCCGGTTCTATGGCGTCACCGGCCCGCGCATGCGCGAGGCCGGTTGCGACAGCATCGACAGCATCGACCGGCTGTCGGTGATGGGCCTGGCCGAGGTGTTGCCCAAGCTGCCGGACATTCTGCGCATGCGGCGCGAACTGGCGGCGCGGCTGGCCGCGGATCGCCCGGACTGCGTCATCGGTATCGACGCCCCCGACTTCAACCTGCCGCTGGAGCGGCGCCTGCGCGGGCAGGGCATTCCCACCGTTCACGTCGTCAGCCCCACGGTCTGGGCCTGGCGGCCGGGGCGGGTGAAGAACATCGCCCGCGCCGTCGACCTGATTCTGTGCCTGTTCCCGTTCGAGACGCGCTTCTACGCCGAGCACCAGGTGAGAGCGGAGTACATCGGCCATCCGCTGGCGGAGGAACTGTCCGGCGCGATCGGCCGCGACGAAGCGCGCCGGCAGCTGGGCCTGGCTGGAGGCCCCTGCCTGGCGATCCTTCCCGGCAGCCGCGGTGGCGAGCTGAAGTTCCTGGCCGAGCCGTTCGCGCAGACCGCGGCCTGGCTGGCGCGGCAGATGCCCGAACTGTCTTTCGTCGTGCCGCTGGCCAAGCCGGCACTGCGGCCGGTGTTCGAGCAGGCGGTTGCGGCGCACGCGCCGGGTCTGCGCTGGACCCTGGTGGACGGCCATTCGCGCGAAGCGATGCGCGCCGCCGACGCGGTGCTGCTGGCTTCCGGCACCGCCACCCTGGAGTGTCTGCTGCTGGACCGGCCGATGGTGGTGGGCTATCGCGTCTCGGCCTTCACCGCCTGGCTGCTGCGCAGCCTCAAGCTGCTTAAAATCGACCAGGTGAGCCTGCCCAATCTTCTCTGCCGAGAGCCCGTGGTGCCCGAGTTCCTGCAGGAACAGGCCGACGCGGAGCACTTCGGCCCGGCGCTGCTGGAACTGCTGCGCGACGACGCGGCGCGGCAACGCCAGACTGCGCAGTTTGCCGCGGTGCATCAGGAGCTGCGGCGCGATGCCGCGGCCAGCGCCGCCGCCGCCATCGCGCGGCTGGTGGACCGGTGACGGTGCTCACCGCAGGAATCGACGAAGTCGGGCGCGGCTGCCTGGCCGGCCCGGTTTATGCGGCGGCGGTGATCCTGCCGCAGCGCCACGGCATCATCGGGCTGGCCGATTCCAAGCAGCTCAGCGCCGAGCAGCGCGAGGCGCTGGTGCCGAAGATCGAGGCGCGCGCCCTGGCCTGGGCCATCGGCATCGCCAGCGTCGAGGAGATCGACCGGCTCAACATCCTGCGTGCCACCTTTCTCGCCATGGCCCGCGCGGTGCAGGCGCTCGGCACCAGGCCCGAGCTGTGCCTGGTCGACGGCAACCAGGTGCCGGAGCTCGGCTGCGAGGTACGGACCGTGGTCGGCGGCGACGCGACGGTGCGCTCGATCATGGCCGCCTCGATCGTCGCCAAGGTGGCGCGCGATGCGGAACTGGTGCGCCTGCACGAGCAGTACCCGCACTACGGTTTCCTGCGCCACAAAGGTTATGCCACGCCGGAGCATCGCGAGGCGCTGCGCCTGCACGGCCCTTGCGCCATCCATCGCATGAGCTTCGCGCCCTGCGCGCAGCTGGAATTGCCAGGCCTGGGGTTCGTCGATGCGGCGGCGGAACTGCCGCTTGAGGCCTTCGACGAATGAGCTTCGTCCACCTCCACCTGCACACCGAGTTTTCGCTGGTCGACAGCCTGATCCGGGTCGAGCCGCCG
>CAYWPB010000067.1:0-13767 GCA_964458725.1 uncultured Nevskia sp.
CAGCTCCTTTCCTTGGGCGGCAGGTGCATCACCAGCCGCTCCATGGCCGCGCCAAGGGCGCTGCCGGCGGGCTCGGCCGGGAGCACAACGTCCGGTTCGGCCACGGCGGCCTCGGCCTCCTCGCGCACTTCGCGGCGGCGCAGGAAATCGATGCAGCGGTTGTGGGCGATGCGGAACAGCCAGGGCGCCAGCTCGCGGCCGGGCTCGAACTGGCCGAGCTTGCGGTAGGCCTCGAACACCGCCTCCTGCATCACGTCCTCCCCATCCATGGCGCTGCCGGTCATGCGGGCGCAGTAGCGATGCAGGCGCGGGCGCAGCGCGGCCAGGCTGTCGAGGAAGGCGCCGTAGCGCGCGTCGAACAGGCCGAGGCGGTCGAGATCGGTGGCGGGGTCCATGCGGGCCTGCGTGTGGGCGGTCATGGAATGTATACGGCGGCGGAGGCCGGCAGGATACGTCCGCCCGTCGGCGCGACGCGGGGATGGGAAATGGACACCTTTTGGCCAGCCGGGAGGGTAAAATACCCATCTCCTGAAGCCGCCCCTGTACCGCGGCGGCACCGCAAGCTCCATGGTTTCCCTGTTCCGCGGCATCAACCTCCTCGCCCTGGTCCTGTGTTTCGTGGTCGTCGTCTTCGGCGCCTACGTGCGCCTGTCCAACGCCGGCCTCGGCTGCCCCGACTGGCCCGGCTGCTATGGCCACCTGACGGTCACCGCCGCGGCCAAGGATTCGGCCCAGGCCGTGGCGGCCGCCTATCCGACCCGGCCGGTGGTGGAGGCGCACAAGGCCTGGAAGGAGATGATCCACCGCTATCTCGCCACCACCCTGGGCAGCCTGCTGCTGGCGCTGGCGCTGCTGGCCTGGCTCGACCGCAGCCGCCGCCTGCCGCGCGGCCTGACCGTGGCCCTGGTCGGCACCGTCTGCCTGCAGGGCGCGCTCGGCGCCCTGACCGTGCTGTGGAACGTCAATCCCGTCACCGTCACCGGCCACCTGCTGTGCGGCCTGCTGACCCTGTCGCTGCTGTGGTGGCTGTGGCTGCGCGGGGCTGCCACGGTTCCAACCGCTGCGGCCGGTGCGGCGGCGGATGGGCGGGAGCGCGAGGCGCGATCGGAACGCCAGGCTTGGTTTACGACACAGCGGGAAGCCGCTGCGCCGCCACCCCTGCCGCGACTGCCGCTGGGCCTGCGCCTGGCCTCGACCTTGGCCCTGGTGGTGGTGGTCGGGCAGATCTTTCTCGGCGGCTGGACCAGCTCCAACTACGCCGCCACCGCCTGCCCGGACTTTCCCGCCTGCCTGGGCAAGTTCACGCCGCAGACCGGCCTGGCCCGCGCCTTCGACGTCTGGCACGGCACCCAGGCCAATTACGAATACGGCATCCTCGACGGCGCGGTGCGTGCCACCATCCACCTGCTCCACCGTTACGGCGCGGCCGTGGTGACCGTGGTGTTGGGCAGCCTTGCACTGTTCCTGCTGGCGCGGGCGCAGACCCTGCTGTGGCGCCGCCTGGCCTGGGTTCTGCTCGGCGCCCTGCTGCTCCAGCTGGCGATCGGCATCAGCATCGTCAAACTCGGTTTGCCGCTGCTGCTGGCCGACGCGCACAATGCCGGCGCGGCACTGCTGCTGCTGACGGTGGTGGCCGTGAACTACTTCGCCTGGCGCCAGCCACAACCCACCGGTTAGGGCCCTCGTCCGCATGACTGCACAGACTACTGTTGCCGCACCCGGCGGCCTGCGCCACCGGCTCAACGAGTACTACGAGCTGTGCAAGCCGCGCGTGGTGATGCTGATCGTGTTCACCGCGATCATCGGCATGTTCCTCGCCGTGCCCGGCCTGCCGCCGCTGGACAAGCTGTTCTGGGGCTCGCTCGGCATCACCCTGCAGGCCGCCTCCGCCGCCGCGGTGAACCAGCTGATCGACCGCAACATCGACGCGCGCATGGCCCGCACCTGCGGCCGCCCGCTGGTCACCGGCACGCTGTCGGTGGCCGAGTCGGTGGTCTTCGCCGCCGCCATCGGCATCGCCGGCTTCGCCGTGCTGTGGCTATGGGTCAACCCGCTCCCCGCCTGCCTGCCCCTGGCCACGCTGGTCGGCTATGCCGGCATCTACCCCCCCTACCTGAAGCGCGCCACGCCGCAGAACATCGTTATCGGCGGCGCCGCCGGCGCCGCGCCGCCGGTGCTGGGCTGGGCCGCGATCACCGGCACGGTGCACCCGCACGCGCTGCTGCTGTTCCTGATCATCTTCACCTGGACTCCGCCGCACTTCTGGGCCCTGGCGATCGAGCGCCACAAGGAATACGCCGAGGTCGACGTGCCGATGCTGCCGGTGACCCACGGCGTGGAGTACACCCGCCTGCAGGTGCTGCTCTACACCGTGCTGCTGCTGGTGGTGAGCGTGCTGCCCTTCGTCTTCGGCATGAGCGGCCTGATCTACCTCGCCGGCGCCCTGCTGCTCGGCGCGGTGTTCCTGTATTACGCCGTGCTGCTGAAGTGGAAGCCCCGCCCGGGTCTGCCGATGCGCACCTTCGGCTACTCCATCGTCTACCTGATGGGTATCTTCACCTTGCTGTTCGCCGACCACTACATCCGCTGACGTGCTGTTGTAGGTCGGCCTTCAGGCCGACAGCGCAATTTGCCGGAACAAAAAGCGTCGGCCTGAAGGTCGACCTACAGGGAGCAAGACATGGCAGAAGAATACGAAGTCCCGGCGCACCACGAACATCATATCGAGCACGAGGCCAGCCACGGCCCCGGCCTGAGCCAGCAGATCGCCATCTTCACCGCGATCCTCGCCACGCTCGGCGCCATCATCTCCTACCAGGGCGGCCACACCCAGAACGAGGCGCTGTACTACAAGAACGACGCGGTGCTGAACCGTTCGCTCGCCGCCGACCAGTGGGCTTATTACCAGGCCAAGGGCATCAAGGAAGCCATTGCCGAGGAGCAGGCGTCGTCAGCCAGCGATCCGGCCCGCGCCGCCGAGTTCAAAGCCAAGGCGCAGAAATACGCCGCCGAAAAGGAAGACATCAAGAAGAAGGCGGAGGCCTTCGACCAGAAGGCCGAGGAGGCCAATGTCCACTCCGAGCACGCGCTGCATCCGCACGAGAAGCTGGCGCTGGCGGTGACCCTGATCCAGATCGCCATCTCCGCCGCCTCGATCACCGCGCTGACGCGCAAGCGGTGGCTGTTCGGCCTCGCCGCGGTGTCGGCCGCTGGCGGCGTGCTGGTATGGATCCTGGCTTTCACCACGGTCTGAGATTCGGGAGGAAGCCATGGGCAGCCTGCTCAGCTACACCCTGGACGGCGGCGTCGCCACCATCGCCTTGGACGACGGCAAGGTCAACGCCATGTCACTGCAGATGCAGGCCGAGCTGAACCAGGCGCTGGACCGCGCCCAGGCCGATCGCGCCACCGTGCTGCTGGCCGGCCGCAAGGGTGTGTTTTCCGCCGGCTTCGACCTGCCGGTGCTGGGGGCCGGCGGCGAGCCCGCGCTGCAGATGCTCAACGGCGGCTTCGCACTTGCGCGGCGGCTGTTGTCGTTTCCGACGCCGGTGGTGGTGGCCTGCACCGGCCATGCCCTGGCGATGGGCGTGTTCCTGGTGGCCTCGGCCGACTACCGCATCGGCGCCGACGGTGCCTACAAGATCGGCGCCAACGAGGTGGCGATCGGCATGATCCTGCCGCGCGCCGCGATCGAGATCTGCAAGGCGCGGCTGGCGCCGGCGCACTACGGCCGGGCGCTGATCAATGCCGAGATCTACACTCCCGGCGCGGCGGTCGATGCCGGCTTCCTGGATCGCGTGGTGGCGGAAGATCAAGTACTGTCCGAAGCCCGGATTACCGCGGCGCGGTTGTCCAAGCTGATGATGAAGGCCCATGCCGCGACCAAGCTGCTGGCGCGCGAGCAGCTGCTGAAGGATCTCGACGCCGCGATGGCGGCCGACCGCGAGACCTACCAATCGATGATGGGCGGCGCGTAAACCAAACGCGCCGGCCACCGCATCCAAGCCGCATGAGGCGCCCGCGCGCGCCCGCTCCCGCATGAGGCTGCTGTCATGAAGCGACTATTGCTGCCGCTCTGTGCCCTGGCTGTGTTCGGCGCCGGTCACGCCTTGGCCGGCGAAGCCATGCCGCTGCAGGACGTGCACTGGAATCAGGGTGCGGCGGACTGCGGCACCGCACGTCTGCCGCCGCTCGAGGTACAGGCCTTCGATCCGCGCAGCTTCGTGCTGCGCGAGAATCTGTGCAGTACCTTCGAGGCGCCCTTCATGTACCTGCTGATCGGTACGGACAAGGCTCTGCTGATCGATACCGGCGACGTGGCCGATGCGCAGCAGATGCCGCTGGCGCAGACCGTGCTCAAGCTGCTGCAGGATGCCCGGCCGGGTGGGCTGCCGCTGCTGGTGGCACACAGCCACCGGCATCTCGACCACCGCGCCGGCGATGCGCAGTTTCAGGGCTTGCCGGGCGTGCAGGTGGTGCCGTTCGACCTCGACGGCATGCGCCGCTTCTTCAACTTCAGCCGCTGGCCGGACGGCAGCGCCGTCATCGACCTGGGCGGCCGCCAGGTCGATGTGCTCCCGGCGCCGGGCCACAACGCCACCGAGCTGGTGTTCTACGACCGCGACAGTCAGGTGCTGTTTTCGGGCGACTTCCTGCTGCCCGGGCGCCTGCTGGTCGACGACGCCGACGCCTATCTGGCGAGCGCCCGGCGCGTGGCGGCGTTCGCCAGCAGCCACCCGGTCAGGGCGGTGCTCGGCGGCCACATCGAGTTCGACAGTCGGGGTGAACCCCTGCCGTGGCAGTCGCAGTACCACCCGAACGAAGGGGCATTGCCGCTGGGCCCCGATACGCTGCAGGCCTTGCCTGCCGCGCTGCAGGGCTTCAATGGCTTCTACAGCCGCAGCGGGCCGTTCGTCATCATGAATCCGACGCGCAACCTCATCGCCATGGCCACCGGCGTGGCGCTGGTGCTGGTCGCCGCCATGACCCTGCTGCTGCGCTGGCTGTTGCGGCGCCGGCGCGCGCGGCGCCTGGCCGCGGCGCCAGCCTGAGTCAGCGCCGGATCTCCGGCGACTTCATCACCATCATCTTCCGCACCTGCATGTCGTGGAGGACCGTATAGGGGCCGGCACGCCGCCGACGCTGTGGCCGGAGACGCGCAGGCCGGCGAAGGGCATCCAGTCGACGCGGCAATGCAGTCCCCGTCGTTGACCATCACCGACATCACCGCCAAGGTGAAGCGCTGGTAGCAGCGCAGGGTCGATCGACTGAGTGGCCACGGCCTTGCTAGCGCCTGATCTCCGGCGACTTCATCACCATCATCTTCCGCACCTGCATGTCATGCAGGGTATACGGCACGCCGCCGACGCCGTGGCCGGAGACACGCAGGCCGGCGAAGGGCATCCAGTCGACGCGGAATGCGGTGTGATCATTGATCATCACTGCCGAGGCGTCGAGGCGCTGGTAGCAGCGCAGCGCGGTGTCGATCGACTGGGTGAACACCGCCGCCTGGAACGACACGGGCAGGCTGTTGGCGCGAACGATCGCGTCGTCGATCTGCTCGTAGCCGTAGACGCAGACCACCGGGCCGAACACCTCCTGGGTGGAGATGCGCACGTCCTCGGGCGGGTCGAGCAGCACCGTCGGCGCATAGAGCGTGTCGGAAATCTTCTTGCCGCCGCACAACAGCTTGGCGCCTTTGGTCACCGCCTCGTCGACCCACTCGGCGACGCGGTCGGTTTCCTCGGGTTCGATCATCGGCCCGACCTCGGTCTCGGCCTGGGTCGGATCGCCGACCTTCAGCTTCTGCGCCAGTCCGGCCAGGGCCTCGGCGAAGCTCTGCGCCTGGTTGCGCGCCACATAGACGCGCTGCACCGAGACGCAGACCTGGCCGGCATGGTAGAAGCCGCCCTTGGCGATGGCCGGCAGGGCGATCTTGAGGTCGGCATCGGCGGCGACGATCACTGGCGCCACGCCGCCGTGCTCCAGCGCGCAGCGGATGCCGGGGGCGAGCTGCGAGCGCAGCTTCCAGCCGACGCGGGCGCTGCCGATGAAACTGAAGAAGGCGACGCGCGGGTCGCAGACCATCTTCGTGGTCAGGTCGTTGTTCTCCGGCACCAGCGGAATGCACCATTCCTCCGGCAGGCCGGCCTCGTGCAGCGCCTCGACGAAGCGGAAGCAGGACAGCGGCGTGGCCTTGGCCGGCTTGACCAGCACCGGGCAGCCGGCGGCCACCGCCGGGCCGACTTGGTGGGCGATCAGGTTGAGCGGATGGTTGAAGGCTGAGACCGCCGCCACCACGCCGATCGGCTCGACCTGGGTGAAGGCGAAACGGCCGGCGCTGGAGGCGCCGACGTTCATCGGCACCACCTCGCCCTGCTGCGTGCGCAGGTGCTCGACCGCGATGCGCACCGAATCGATGGCGCGTGCCACTTCGACCTTGGAATCCATCAGCGGTTTGCCGCCCTCGCGTGCCGCCTCCACCGCAAGAAATTCGGCGCGGGCCTTGAGCAGGCTGGCGGTGCGCTCGAGGATCTCGATGCGCTTGGCCAGCGGCAGCCAGGCGTCGCGGTCGCGGTACAGCTTGTGGGCGGTGGCGAGGGCACGCTCCACCGCAGCGGTGTCGGCGGTGGCGACGGCGCCGATCGGCTTGCGATCGAAAGGAGCCACCACGGTGAGATCCGGGGAAGCGCTCTTGCTGCCGGGCACTTTCAGGGCAAACCTTTCCATGGCGGCGTTCCTGTGCGGGGAGTCTTTCGACTCTAGCCAGCACCCTTCCGTTCCGCAACCTAGCGGTGTAGGGTGGCCCGTGGCCGCCATGCTGGCTGCTCTATTCCAGATTCATGTCGGGGGAGGTGTCGCACCAATCCGGTGAGTAAATCCCCTGCTTCAGGTAGCGATGGAAGGTCGAGTGCGGCCAGTCGATAGCACGCTCCGCATAGCCGTGTTTCACTGGATTCCAGTGGATGTAGTCGAAGTGCCTCCGGAAGTCGGCTTCGTCGCGGATCAAATGCTCCCAAAAACGCGGTTGCCACAAGCTTGCGCCCAGAGCCTGTGTGGTCAGCCTTTTGATCGTTGACCAGCGCTTGGAGAAGTCGGCATCGCCGTCCGGCAGTGTCCAGAGGCAATGCAAGTGATCGGGCAGCAATACCCAGGCGTCGACTTGAAACGCCCAGCGTGACTGCGTTTCGCGAATCGATGCACGTAGGGCAGCTCGGAAATCTTCACGAACAAATGCTGTCCTGCGATGACGAGCGGCGGCCGTGAAGAAATAAGTGCCCCCTTCGACGCGTGCGCGGACATAATTCGGCATCCCTGATTGTAGGGCGGCCCATGGCCGCCGACAGGATGCGCATCCGGCGGCCATGGGCCGCCCTACAAAAGCGTGATCGCGTTCCGCAACCCGGCGCAAAAGAAAAAGCCCGGCAGAGCCGGGCTTTTTCGTGCTGGCCGATGACTCAGGCGGCGACGGCGTCTTCTTCCTCGATCGCCTTGCGCAGCTTCTTCATCGCCGCGGCCTCGATCTGGCGGATGCGTTCGGCCGAGACGCCGTACTCGTCGCCCAGCTCCTGCAGGCCGGCCTTGTCGCCGTCGCTGAGCCAGCGGCGCTGCAGGATGTCGCGCGAGCGCTCATCCAGCTGGGACAGGGCCGCGTGCATGCGCGTCTCGCGGCGCTCGTTCCAGTCCTCCTGCTCCAGCTCGCGGCTGGGGTCGTCCGAGGCCGCCAGGTAGTCCTCCGGCATGAAGCTGCCGCCGTCCTCGTTGTCTTCCGGAGTGGCGTTGAAGGAGACGTCGGCGCCGCCGAGGCGGGCCTCCATCTGCATCACTTCCTCCGGCTTGACCTTCAGCTCGCGGGCCAGGGCCTCGATCTCGCTCCGCGTCATCCAGCCCAGGTGGTTCTTGGACTTGCGCAGGTTGAAGAACAGCTTGCGCTGCGCCTTGGTCGTGGCGATCTTGACGATGCGCCAGTTCTTCAGGATGTATTCGTGGATCTCGGCCTTGACCCAGTGCACGGCGAAGGAGATCAGGCGCACGCCGACGTTCGGGTCGAAGCGCTTGACCGCCTTCATCAGGCCGATGTTGCCTTCCTGGATCAGGTCGGAGAGCTGCAGGCCGTAACCCATGTAGCCGCGGGCGATGTGCACCACGAAGCGCAGGTTCGACAGCACCAGGGTCTGGGCGGCGCCCAGGTCGTGCTCGTCGTGCAGCTGGTGGGCCAGCCGCGATTCCTCTTCCGGGGTCAGCAGGGGCACCTGGCTGACGCTCTGGATGTAGGCGTCCAGGCTGCCGGACAGCGGCATCGGCAGGCTGTTGGCGCGTACGGCAAGGGCGGTGTTGCTCATCTCTTTCATACCCCCATTCTAGCAGGTGTGCCTCAGGACTCTGGCACTCGGGCGATTAGAGTGCTAAAGCCTTGAAAAGTTCACCCCAGGGCGGATGAGATGGGGGCGCTTGTCGCGCCTTCAAGAGGCCGGTTCGATGTGACGTAAGTGCCTGGAAACAGACCAGAAAGCGCCAAGCCAGCCGAGCCCGAGGCCGGCCGCGAATACGCCCAGGCCGGCGTCGAAGGACAGCCCCTGCAGGCTGGCCTGGGTGTCGTACAGGCCAGCCAGCTTGCGAGCCGGCTCGACCAGGGACAGCACCCCGGCCTCGACCAGCAGGCAGGCCAGGATGCCGCCGCTGAGGCCGTACCACAGGCCGGTATAGAGGAAAGGCCGGCGGATGTAGCTGCCGGGCGCCCCGATCAGCTTCATCACCTCGATCTCGTCGCGGCGGTTCTCGATGTCCAGGCGGATGGTGTTGCCGACCACGATCAGCACCGCCACCGCCAGGGCCGCGGCGATCATCAGCACCGCCCGCTGCACCAGGGCCAGGATGGCGTACAGGCGCTGCAGCCATTTCTCGTCGAGCCGAGCGTCGGCCACCTCGGGCAGGCCGCCCAGCTCCTTTAGCAGCGCCCGGGCATTGGCTTCGGCCTGGCGGGCGCTGGGCGTGACCACGATGGTGGCGGGCAGGGGGTTGTCCTTGAGGATGTCCAGCGCCTCGCCGAAGCCGGAATAACTGCGGAACTCCTCCAGCGCCTGCTCGCGCGAGATGTAGCGGGCGTCCTTGACGCCGGGACGCTTGGCGATCTCGCGCGCCAGTTCCTGGCCGCGGTCCGCGCCGACTTCGTCCTTGAGGAACAGCGAGGCGCGCAGCGAGCCTTCCAGGCCGTCGCCGGCGCGGCCGACGTTGGCGACCAGGGTGTTGAGCCCCGCCGGCAGCGCCAGGGTGATGCCGATGACGAAAGCGGTGAGCAGGGTGCCGACGGGCCGGCGCAGCAGCGCCGCCAGGGTGGCGCTGATAGCGCGCACGTGATCCTGGCTCATCCGCTCCAGCCAGGTCGGCTGGTGCGCCACGCGCTTCGGCGCGGGCTTGGCCGGCTTAGCCGACATTTCGCACCGGGCCGCCGGAGAATCCGGCCTTTTTCTGGAAGACCACGATGGCGCGCAAAAATCTCTTCATCTGCGGCCTGCGGATTTGATTCTCCGGCTGGATCGGCGCTGACCTGTCTGCGACGCGCTTCGCTTGGGCTTCACTCGCCCCATGGAACAACCATGGGGCTCGCTCCAGCCCTGCGCGCTGCGTGTCTCGACATACGGTCATCGCTCGATCCCCCGATGCGAAATGTCGGCTAACTGAAGTCATGCGTCTTCTCCATCAGCGCCGCCTTGCGCCGCTCCTCCAGGCTGCCCTTGTCGATGTGGATCACGCGGTGCGGCAGACGGCTGACCAGGCCGATGGCGTGGGTCGCCACCAGCACGCTGACGCCGACCTCGTTGAAGCGCATGAACAAGGTCATCACGTCCATCGCCAGCTGCGGGTCGAGGTTGCCGGTCGGCTCGTCGGCCAGCAGCAGCGGCGGCTTGGCCACCACCGCGCGGGCGATGCCGACGCGCTGCTGCTCGCCGCCGGACAGGGTCAGCGGGTAGGCCTTCTCCTTGCCGAGCAGGCCCACCGCGTCGAGTGCGGCGCGCACGCGGCGGCCGATGTCGTCGCCGCTGTGGCCGCGGATCAGCAGCGGCAGGGCGACGTTGTCGAACACGCTGCGCTCGTTGAGCAGGCTCGGGTTCTGGAAGATCACGCCGATCTGGCGGCGGAACGCCGGAATCTCGCGGCGCTTCACGTCGGCCGTATTGCGGCCCTCGACGATCACCTGGCCGCGCGTCGGCCGCGCCAGCAGGGTGGTCAGGCGCAGCAGGGTGCTCTTGCCGGCGCCGGAGGGGCCGGTGAGGAAGGCCATCTCGCCCTTGCCCAGCGTGAAGCTGACGTCGGAGATGATCTCCGGGCCGTCGCCATAGCGGTGGCTGACGCGGTGGAAGTGGATGATGTCGGGCATCGGTGCTGCTTGGGCGCTGCTAATTCTCGGGGCAGTTCAGGCGAAAGTCCGGCACGGCGTGAAGCATAGCAATCCGGCGCGGTTTTTACCGGCTCAGCCGATCAGGGCCTCGACGTAGGCTTCGGCGTCGAACGGCTCCAGGTCGTCGATCGCCTCGCCCAGGCCGACGAAGCGGATCGGCAGCGCCAGGCGCCGGGCGATCGCCAGCAGCACGCCGCCCTTGGCGGTGCCGTCGAGCTTGGTGATGGTGATGCCGGTCAGGCCGATCGCCTCGTGGAACTGCACCGCCTGGTTCAGCGCGTTCTGGCCGGTGGTGGCGTCCACCACCAGCATCACCTCGTGCGGCGCGAACGGATCGTGCTTCTGCACCACGCGCTTGATCTTGCGCAGCTCGTCCATCAGGTGGCTCTGCGTGTGCAGGCGCCCGGCGGTGTCGGCGATCACCAGGTCGGCCCCGCGGCTCTTGGCCGACTGCACCGCGTCGTAAATGACCGAGGCCGAGTCGGCGCCGGCGCCCTGCGAGATCAGCTGCACCTGGGCGCGCTGCGCCCAGGTGTTGAGCTGCTCCACCGCGGCGGCGCGGAAGGTGTCGCCGGCAGCCAGCAGCACGTGGCGGCCCTGGTTCTTGAAGCGCGCCGCGAGCTTGCCGATGGTGGTGGTCTTGCCGACGCCGTTGACGCCGGCGACGAACAGCACGTAGGGCTTGATGTAGTCGGGAATCAGCAGCGGCTTGGCGATCGGCTGCAGCAGTTCGAGCAGGGCCTTCTTCAGCGCTTCGCGCAGCTGCGGCTCGTTCTTGATGCGGCCGGCGCGCAGGTCGGCGCCGAGCCGGTCAGTGAGCCAGGTGGTGGCGTCGATGCCGGCGTCGGCCAGCAGCAGGCGGTCGCCCAGCTCGTCGATGGCGTCTTCCTTCAGCGCCTCGGCGGTGAACAGGCGACCGAGGTCGTAGGTGAGCCAGGAGTCGCCGCGGTTGATGGTCTTGCGGAATTTGGCGATGAAGCTGGGGTTATCGCTCACACCCTGGACTCCGCGAACGCCGCCTTGGCCGCCTCGATCGTCAGTGCGATCTCCTTGTCGCCGTGCGCGGCCGAGACGAAGCCGGCCTCGTAGGCGGAGGGCGCGAGGTAGACGCCGCGCGCCAGCATGGCGTGGAAGAAGCGCTTGAACGCCTCGACGTCGCAGGCCATCACCTCGGCGTAGCTGCCCACCGCTTCGGCGCGGGTGAAGAACAGGCCGAACATGCTGCCGACCTGGGCCGTGGTGAACGGCACGCCGGCGGCGGCGGCGGCCTTGCGCAGCCCGGCCAGCAGGCTGGAGGTGGCGCCGGCCAGGCGCGCGTAAAGGGGTTCGTCGTCCAGCTGGCGCAGCAGCGCCAGGCCGGCGGCCATCGCCAGCGGGTTCCCGGACAGGGTGCCTGCCTGGTACACCGGCCCGACCGGGGCCAGCTTCTGCATGATCTCGCGGCGGCCGCCGAAGGCGCCCACCGGCAGCCCGGCGCCGATGATCTTGCCCAGGGTCACCAGGTCCGGCGTGATGCCGTAGAGGCCGGCGGCGCCGCGCGGGTGGACGCGGAAGCCGGTCATCACCTCGTCGAAGATCAGCAGGGCGCCGGTAGCCGAGCAGACGTGGCGCAGGCCTTCGAGGAAGCCCGGCGCCGGGGCGATGCAGTTCATGTTGCCGGCGACCGGCTCGACGATGATCGCGCCGATCTGGCCCGGATGGGCCTTGAACAGGCGCTCGACCGAGTCGAGGTCGTTGTACTGTGCGGTCAGCGTGTACTTGGCGAAGTCGGCCGGCACCCCCGGCGAAGTCGGCACGCCGAAGGTCAGGGCGCCGGAGCCGGCCTTGACCAGCAGGGCGTCGCCGTGGCCGTGGTAGCAGCCCTCGAACTTCAGGATGTAGTCGCGGCCGCTGAAGCCGCGCGCCAGGCGCAGCGCCGACATGGTCGCCTCGGTGCCGGAGTTGCACAGGCGCACCTGCTCCAGGCCCGGCACGCGGGCGCAGAGCAGCTCCGCCATCTCGATTTCCAGCTCGGTCGGCGCGCCGTAGGAGACGCCGATCTGCGCCTGGCGCAGGATCGCCGCCTGCACCGCCGGGTTCTGGTGGCCGAGCAGCATCGGGCCCCAGGAGCCGACATAATCGACGTAGGCCTTGCCGTCGGCGTCATGCAGATACGCGCCTTCGGCGCGCTCGATGAAGCGCGGCACGCCGCCGACGGCGCGGAAGGCGCGCACCGGCGAGTTCACGCCGCCTGGGATGCTGCGCTGGGCGCGATTGAAGAGTTCTTCGGAACGATCCATGACAAACGTTTCCAGATGTAGGGCGGGCCGTGCCCGCCACGAGCCGCTGCGGAAAAGCGTGGCGGACACCCCGAAGGGGATTTCCCCTCGGTCATGGCCCGCCCTACGGCTCGCCTAGATTATCGGACAAATCAGTCGAACAAGCGCGCATAGGCCCGCGCCGCGGCCTCCACCGCTGCCGGCTCGCCGTTGCCGAACACGCCTTCCATCGCAGCGATGAGATCGGCGCCGTCGGCGATCAGGGGCGCGGCGTTGCGCGGCGTGATGCCGCCGATGGCGCAGACCGGCACGCGGATTTCACCGCGCGCCCGGCGCAGCAGATCCGGCGGCGCCTGCGGCGCGTCCGGCTTGGTGCGGGAGGGGAAGAAGCGGCCGAAGGCGACGTAGTCGGCGCCCACCGCCACCGCGGCACGGGCGCGCTCCAGCGAGGGGCCACAGGTCGCGCCGAGGATCGCAGTGGGTCCCAACGTCGCACGCGCCTGCACCAGCGGCGGATCGGCCGCGCCGAGATGAACGCCGGCGGCGCCGCAGTCCAGCGCCAGCACCACGTCGTCATTGACGATCAGGCGCGCGCCGTGATCGCGGCACAGCGCCGCCAGCGCGTGGGCGTTGGCGCGGCGTGCTTGCGGCGTGCTGTGCTTGTCGCGCAGCTGCACCAGTACCGCACCGCCGCGCAGAACGGCCGCCACGGCCGCCAGCAGGCGCGCGGGGGCGGCGCATAGCTCGACCGGCGTGATGGCGTAGAGCCCGCGAAGGGGGCGCTGTGGAGTGCTCACGCGATGCGTCCGGGGATGCGCCGGCCCCGGCCGACGGCGAAGGCCCGCCGCAGCGCACCCTGGGTCCACTCCTGCGCCTGGCCCAGGGCCTGATCGAGATCCGTTCCGCCGGCCAGCAGCGCGGCGATCGCCGCCGCCAGGGTGCAGCCGGCGCCATGGAAGGTTTCCGGCAGTCGCGCCCAGCGATAACGCCGCGGCGCCGCGCCCGCGGCGTAGACGCTGTTCAGCACCTCGGCGTCCGGTTCGTCGCCGCCGGTGATCAGCACCCGCGCGCAGCCGGCCGCCAGCAGGTCGGCGCCGCAGGCGTCGAGAT
>CAYWPB010000068.1:0-13421 GCA_964458725.1 uncultured Nevskia sp.
GCCAGCGGATCGGCGCTGTGCAGACCGACGTGGCCACGCGACAGCGGCCGGTTCTCGTTGATGGTGATGGAGTAGCCGTAGTGTTTGAACACGCCGCGCAGATCGAGGCCGTGGTAGGCGTTCACCACCGGGGCGAAATGCCATTGCAGGTCCGGCAGCGGCTCCTCCGGCGCGGAACGCAGGAAGGCGCCGGTCTCGGCCAGGTTGCTGGTGAGGTAGCCGCGGCGGAACAACACGTACTGCGCCAGGCCGACCAGCGCCCGCCACCACGAAGTGGGATGGAAGGAGAAGCCCTCGCGGGTCCTGGCCTTGGTTACCACGTAGAGGTCGAGATGGTCCTGCAGGTTCTGGCCCACGCCGGGCAGTTCGTGCTGCACCCGGATGCCGTGCCTCTCCAGCTCGGCGCGCGGGCCGATGCCGGACAGCATCAGCAGCTGCGGCGAATTGAAGGCGCCGCCGCTGACGATGACCTCGCGCGCCGCGCGCAACTCATGCTCCGCCCGACCCTTGCGGTAACGCAGGCCGACCGCGCGCCGGCCTTCCAGCAGCACTTTCGTGACGTGGGCGCCGGTGATGACGGTGAGGTTCGGCCGCCCTTCCGCGGGCCGCAGGTAGGCGGCCGCGTTGGAGCAGCGCTCGCCCTTGCGGTGATAGCGGTGCAGGATGCCGTAGCCCTCCTGCTGCGCGCCGTTGAAGTCGCTGCTGCGCGGCAGGCCGGCCTGCCCGGCCGCGTCGAGGAAGGCCTGGCTCAGCGGATTCAGCGCGCCGTGGGCGCCGATGTTGAGCGGCCCGCCCTTGCCGTGGAACCGCGCATCGCGCGGCTCGCTGACCGGCTCGTAGTTCTCCATCTGGCGGAAATACGGCAGCACGTCCTCGTAGCCCCAGCCGGTGCAGCCCTGCGCGGCCCAACGGTCGAAATCCGCCGCGTTGCCGCGGATGTAGACCTGCGCGTTGATGCTGCTGGAGCCGCCGAGAGTCTTGCCGCGCGGCTGGTACATGCGGCGGCCACCCATGTGCGGCTGCGGCTCGCTCCAGTACTTCCAGTTGCACCACCAGCCGCGCACCAGCGGGATCAGGCCGGTGGGCATGCGGATCAGCGGGTTCCAGTCGCGCGGGCCGGCTTCGAGCAGGCAGACGCGATATTTGCCGTCGGCGCTGAGGCGGTTGGCCAGCACGCAGCCGGCGGAGCCGCCGCCGACGATGAGGTAGTCGTATTCGTTCTCGTTCATCTCACAAAACCCGTTCGTCCCGAGTCGATCCGAAGGGTCGTATCGAGGGATCGCGCAAACCGTCCCTCGATACGTCCTGCTGCGCAGGACTACTCGGGATGAACGGTTCCATACTGTTCAGACGCTGACCGCCGGCTCGATCTCCGCCACCGGGAATATCATGCGGAAGTCGGTGATCTTCAGCGCCGCCACCACCTCGCCGCGCGCCAGGTCAGGGAAGTACCGCGCGTCGAAGCGCCAGTTCCGCACTTTGGCGAAGCGAACATGGCCGCGCGCTTCCGGCGCGTAGGTGTAGATCTGCGCCTCGCGCAGCTGCGACAGGGTGCGCAGGCCGCGCGGCACCCAGTGGCCCGGCGCCGGCAGGCGCGGGCCGTACGCCTGCAACTCCAGCTCGGCGAACACCGTTCCATTGGCCGTACCGTCGGCAGCCGTGCAGGCGACGCGGTCGATGCCGTCGGCGCCGTAGCCGACGGTGAAGTCGCAGCGGTCCTTGGGGATGCCCCAGTTGCGGTTGCCGTTGACTACCGACGCCCAGCTCGAGACGAAGATGCGCGAGATGGACAGCTGGCGGCGGTGCCCGAAGTCGAGCACGCCGGGGATGTAGAGCAGCTCGTGATAGGGGCCGACGTCGCTCCTGGCATAGTCGACGAACATCAGGTAGGCCAGCCGGCTCTTGCCGACGCGGCGCAGGCCCGGCAGCAGGAAGCTGCCTTGTTCCAGCACCTCCCGCGGCAGGCGCACGGCGACGATGTAGCCCTGCCCGGTCAGGTCCCAGGGTGCGGGAGCGAGGGCGATATCGGAAGGTCTGGCTTGGTTCACGGCAAAATCCGGTGCGAAAAATCTCGTTGCAGCGCACAAGCTTAAGCAGACGCTGGCGGGGGCTGGATGACATGCCGGGACAATTTATTGATAATTCCGGACAGTCCCGACCTTCCTGGATGTCATGCCGGACTGGAGCATCCCGCGCGGTATCGCAGGCGCCCGCCACCTGGTCGAGGTGGCGCAGGCGCATGGCGCGACCCTGGCCGACTGCCTCGACGGCAGCGGCATCAGCGCAACCACCATCCGCGATACCGAAGCGGAGATCCGCATGGAGCAGGAGTTGCGGCTGATCCGCAATGTCGTCGCCGCCCTGCCGCAGGCCGAGGGCCTGGCGCTGGAGGTCGGCTCGCGCTTCCAGATCACCGATTTCGGCATCTGGGGCTATGCCCTGTTCAGCAGCCGCTCGCTGGGCGAGGCGCTCCACCTGGCCTTGCGCTACCTCGACCTGTCCGCCATCTTCGGCGAGCTGGAATTCGACGAGCGCGAAAGAGAAGCCTACCTGCGCATGGATTACCGCAAGGTGCCGGCCGACGTGCGCCGCTTCGTGATCGAGCGCGACGCCGCCTCGATCTGGCGGGTGCAGCGCCTGATCGACCCGCGCCCGCCGCCGCCGCTGCGCATGCTGTTCGAGTTTCCCGCCCCGCCCTACGCCCACCGCTACCAGGAAATGATGGGCACCCGGCCGGAGTTCGGCGCGAAGGAAACCGTGTTCGTGCTCGACCCGCGCGTGTTCGACGAGCCGCTGCCGCAGGCCAACGAGGCCACCGCGCGGATGTGCGAGGCAGAGTGCCAGAAACTGCTGGCGCGCCGCCGCGCCCGCTCCGGCACCTCGGCGCGGGTTCGCGACATCATCCTGCGCCGCCCGGCCCAGGCGGCCGACATGGAAGTGGTGGCGTCCGAGCTGTGCATGACCTCGCGCACCCTGCGCCGCCACCTGGCCGACGAGAACACCAGCTTCCGCACCCTGCGCGACGAGGTGCTGATGACCCTGGCCGAGGAGCTGATCGGCACCGCGCACATGAAGCTGGCCGAGGTGGCCGAGCGCCTGGGCTATTCCGACGCCGCGGCGTTCAGCCACGCTTTCAAGCGCTGGAAAGGCGTCACGCCCGGCGCCGCGCGCGCCGGCTGAAAGGTTCAAGGCTGCGGGGTTGCAGTAAGCAGCTGTTGTAGGCTGGGATGAAGCGCAGCGAATCCCAGCAATCTATTCCACATCAAGATCCTCAATCTCCCCGGCATCGCCCCAGTCGGCAGCATAAAACCCTTTCTGCACCAGCCGATGAAAGGACGAATGTGGCCACTCACGTACCGAAGCTGCATGACCATGCTTCACGGGATTGAAGTGAAGATAATCCATGTGGGCACGGAAATCGCGTTCGTCCCGTACCACGTGCTCCCAAAAACGCCTCTGCCAGATTCCGCGCTCGCCGCGACGCGAGCGGCTTTGGGATATTTGCTCACCTCCGGCGATGGATCGCGAAAAGCGGGCTTTGATCAATTGCCAGCGTGCGGAGAAATCCGCGTCGTTTTCTGGAAGAGTCCAGATGCTATGGATGTGATCCGGCAGAATCACGATCGCGTCCACGTTGAACGGATGTTCCACTCTCGTCCTCCTGAATGCCTCGCGGAGGTCTGCGACGTGTCGAACCAACAGGTCATTGTCCCCGCGGCGTGCGAGGTTAACAGTGAAAAAGTAGCAACCTCCGGCAACGCGGGCACGAGTGTAGGTACGCATCCGAGGAGGATATGCTGGGATTCGCTACGCTTCATCCCAGCCTACGGAGCCTGAGCGGCCTTAACCCGGCGCGTTCGAGGCCGGTGTAGGTGCTGCCGGCGCGGGCGGCGCCGGTGAGGGTACTGCAGGCGTCGGCGTTGCCGGTGCGGGTGTTGCCGGCGCGGGTGACGGCACCACGGACGCGGGCGTTGCCGGCGCGGTGGAGGCATCCGGCACCGGCTTGAGCTGCTGCACATCCAGCGCCGCCTGGTTGATCGTCGCCGGGTCATCGCGCAACTTCAGGTAGAGCCGGGCGCCGGACGGGTGCGGCACCGGCAGCACGAAGCCGGTGAAGCCTTCGGGCACCGGCACCGCATGCCGGAACTGCGCATCGCCGGACACCGCGTCGACCAGGAACAGGTCGGAGCCGGACAGCTTGCACGGCAGGTCCGGCGCCGCCGGGCACTGCAGGGTCTTCAAGGCTGGCAGCCGCACCAGTTTCGCCAGCGGCAGCCAGTCGCCGGCCACGCCGGCGCCGGTGGCGCGGAACTTGAGCGCGCCGAAGGCCGAGGCGCCGAAGGCCTTGTCCGGATCCAGCGTCGCCACCGCGACGCGGCTGTCGACCAGGCGCAGGCCGCCATTAGCCAGGCTCAAGGTCACCGAGAAGGACTCGTCCGCCGTCGCCACCTCGAGACTCTGGTCGTGCGGGAAGCTCGCCGGCGATTCGGCGCGCACCGAGAAACTGAGCTTGGCGTCCTGCGGCAGCTGGTCCTGGTTGGAGAGCTGGATGTTGCTGTCGCCGCTCGACGGCGAGGGCCAGATGCTCTTGCCGATCAGCGAGACCCTCGGCCGCGCCGCGTCCACCGTGGCGTTGAGGCGCACCATGCGGCCGTCCTTGAGGGTCACCGTGGCCGGAATGGCGGAGCCCTGCGGCAGCGCCGCGGCGGCTTGTGCATCCTGGGCGTTCATCGGCAGCTCGTCGTGGCCGCCGCGGCGGAACAGCTCGCCCGGCAGGAACACCAGCTTGTCGATGCTCAGGCTGGCCACTTCGCCGAGGTTGCCGCCCTTGAGCGTGCCCTGGCTGTCGCCGGCGTGCAGCACGAAGCCGTCGAAGCGGCCGGCGTCGGAGAAGGCCTGGAACTGCACTGGCAGCGGCTGGCTGGCGCCGAACTGCTTGACCAGCAGGGTCATCGCGCCGGGCTGGGCCGATTGCAGCGGCAGGGTCACTTCCACCTCATTCTGGCTCACCGCCTTCCACTCGGCCTTGAGCTCCTTGCCGCTCGGGTCCTTGAACATGATGCCGTCGACGCAGCTGACGCTGTCGGCCTGGAGGTGGAGGGTGTCCTGCTTGCCCACCACCAGCGACTGCGCCTCTCCGTCGGCCAGGGTCCAGTTCTTCGCATGGGCGTTGCGCAGGCGGAAGCCCGGGCCGTCATAGGGCTCGAAGCCCCAATAGCCCTGCAGGGTGGCGTGCACCGTCTCGCCCAGGCTGGCGTTGCGCAGGCCGGCGGTGTCGACGACGTAGCCACCCTGCACCGCGTCGGCGCGCGCCGGCAGCAGGATGGTCTTGCCGTCGGTGCCGGACAGGCTCAGGGTCACGTCGTGGGCGTAGCCGGTGGAAAACACCAGCGGCGCGCCCTCGACCGGCAGCACCAGGGTATTGCGGCTGGCGCAGTAGATCTCCTTGGGGTCGACCGCGTGCAGCGGCGGCAGCTGCGGTTGCTCCACCGCCGGCAGCGCCACCACCAGCACCGACTTCGGGTTGTAGAACGACGGCGCGGTGTTCAGGGTCAGCGCCAGCTGGTCGCCGCGCTGGGTGGCCAGCGCCGGGATGTACTGGTACTGCGCGGTGCGGAACGAATCGAGGATGCGCGCGATGTCAACGACTGAGGCGATGTAGGGACTGTAGTAGCCGTAGCCGAGCTGCGGCGTGGAGCTGGCCGCCATCAGCAGGTCGGCATCGTAGCCGGTGGTAAGGGCCTGCACGATCGAGGTGCTGTGGCCGTCGTTGAGGATCAGCGACTCCTGCCCCGCCATCAGGCACGGCGCCTGCAAGGCCGGGATGCGGTCCAGGCACTTCTCGTCCACCTTGATCGCCAGGCTGCGCGCCAGCAGCGGCGTCACTTCCTTGAGCCGCGCCGGGTCGCCGGCGTTGAGCGCATGGATGGCGTTGAGGTAGACCTGCAGGCGCGAGCGGTCCAGCGCCGCCTGGTTCAGATCCTGCGAGGCGCGCACGAAGGCGCCCGGGCGGCCGCGCACCGCGCTGACCAGGGTGCGATAGTCGCCGCCGGTCTCCGGCGCCATCAGCAGCAGCACCTGCTGCGCCCCTTCCGGCACGGTGACGCTCAGGCCGTCGCGCCCGCAGGGTTCCTGCCAGACCTTGCACGGATAGAACCACTCCTCCGGCGGCGGATTGGTCGAGCCGCTGAGGAAGGCCACCACCATCAGGTAGTGCGCCGATTGGCTGGCCGGCAGGTCGGCGCGGACCCACAGCCGGTCGCCGGCGACGAGGTTGGGCACTTCCGCGGCCGGCAGGGTCACGCCGCCGCGCGTCACCTTGGCCTCCAGGGTCGGGCCGGCGAGGTCGAACGGCGAAGGCGTGCCGGCATGGGCAGTACCAGCCAGCAGGGCGGCCAGGAACAGGAAACAACGGCGCAATAGCATGAAGGGCTCTGGGGCGGATTCGGCTACCGACCGCTTTAGAGGGATGAAAGCGGCGCGAAGTTCGCGCCCGGCTCCTTTCTACGGCGGCGGGGCGCGAAAAAATACCACACCAGCCTTGCTCCAAGGCTTACGCGGCGATGTTTTCCACGGGGGGGTGGGGACGACGACCGACCTCCGCCGGCTACCACTTCATCATCGGCATCGGGCTCCACGGCTTGGTCCGCAGGCGCTGCGCGAACAGCTGCACCAGGCGCTTGTGGAAGCCGGCGTTCGGAAACGCCGCCAGCACTTCCCTGACGAAGGCCTTGGGCAGGCCGTAGCGCACCAGCCCCATCGACACGTCGACCATGTCGGCCTTGCGGAAGGCCTCAGCCAGCGCGGCCGGCTCCTGGCGGTAGGGCGTGACCTTGTGGTGCTGGCCGATCATCGCCGTGACCTCGCCGGTCCACTCCGGCTTGCCCGCGCCGCGCAGATAGGCTTCGGCCAGGCGCTCGGACGGCGGCAGGTAGTCGAAAGTATGGTCGGTCCAGATGCCGAGGTCGTGGAAGGCGGCGGCGATCGCCATCTTGCGCAGCGGCTCGGCCTCGCCCGAGGACAGCGCGGCGCAGAAGTTCACCACGCGCGCGCAGTGATTGCGGTAGGCGCCAAAGTCCGCGCCCAGCGCCGGGCGGTGGCGCTCCAGCAGCTCGTCCAGCAGGTCAATCCGGGTCAGCAACATGGTCGTCTCCCCCTAGGACAACCCATCTTGCGGCAGCGGCGGCCGCAGCGGAATCTGCAAACTGGCAATATCGTTTTGCAATTTCGCAAGGACTGACCGAACCGCCATGGACGCCTCCAATCTGGACTGGAACGACATCGCCCTGGTGCTGGCCCTGGCCCGCCACGGCAGCATGAGCGCGGCGGCACGCGGCCTGGACGTGGATGTCTCCACCGTCAGCCGCCGCCTGGCGGCGGTGGAGGCGGCGCTGGGCACGTGCCTGTTCATCCGCGACCATCGCGGCTACCGGCCCACCGATGCCGGCGCAGTGTTCGTGGTCCATGCCGAACGGGTGCAGGGCGCAGTGCGCGCTCTGGAAGCCGAGACGCGCGCCGAGGCCGAGGACATCGCCGGGCCGGTGGCGATCACCGCCGCTGGCGCGCTGTTCGACCAGTGGCTGGTGGAGCGCCTGCCGGAGCTGACGCAGGCGCACCCGCGCCTGCAGGTGCGGCTGATCGCCGACGACCACAATCTCTCGTTCACCCGCCGCGAGGCCGACCTGGCGCTGCGCCTGGCGCAGCCGACCCAGGACGCGGCACTGCTGATGCGCAAGCTCGGCACCATCGGCTTCAGCGTCTATTGCGGCGCACGCTGCAAGCCGGTGCCGCGCGGCCGCTGGGGCAGCCAGCCCTGGCTGGCCTACGGCGAGGAGCTGGCGGCGGTGCCGGAGATGCAGTGGCTGGCACGGCTCAAACCGGCACCGCAGCGGCGGCTGCAGAGCAGCAGCGCCACCACCCTGATCCGCGCCTGCCAGGCCGGCCTGGGGCTGGCCCTGCTGCCGGGCTTCTGCGGCGAGCGCAACGGCCTGCGGCGCCTCAGCGCCAAGCCCGAGCTGCACCGCGACCTGTGGCTGCTCAGCCATCGCGACGGGACGAAGATCCGGCGCTTCCGCGTCGTCGGCGACTGGCTGGCGCAGGCGTTCGAGGCGGACCGCAAGGCGTTCGCCGGCTGAAAACCTGCGGAGCGCTTTTACTCTTCTTAACCGCGCGCCACACTGCGAAATTCAGCCGCAATTCAGCGGCCGGCGCTAAGGTTCGAGGGAGTACCGCACACCGGAGAAAACGCCGTGAACAAGCAACCGCTCCTCGCCAGCCTGCTCGCCGCGGGCTTCGTCCTGGGATTGGGCCTGCCGGCCACCAGCCAGGCCGCGCGCGTCGGCGTCGGCGTGGACATCAACCTCGCCCCGCCCGCTCCGGTGGTCGAAGCGCCGCCGCCCCCGCCGCCGCAGCCCGGCTACGTCTGGGCGCCCGGGTATCACACCTGGAACGGCGCGGCCTACGTCTGGGTTCCAGGCCACTACATCGCCGGGAGGCCAGGCTGGGTCTGGGTGCCGGACCACTATGTGCAGCGCGGCCCTTATTGGCGCTTCGTGCCGGGCCACTGGCGCGCCCGCCGCCGCTGAGTTTCCCTAGGCCTGGCCGGTGGCGCTAGGCGAAGCCGTGGCCGCTCGCCAGCCGGCGCAGGCCATCCAGCTCTTCTTCGTGCGCGAGGCGGCGCCGCGCCGCCTCGACCGACTCCGCATCCTGCGCCAGGGCAGGTAGCGGCACGTCGAGCCCGGGAATCGGCGGCAGTTGCACCACCACCGGCAGCGGCACGCCGACCGGGAAGGCCGAAGGGATCGGCAGCGACACCGGCAGGCCGGAGACGCTGGCGACCTCGGCCACCAGCTCCTCCAGCGGCAGGCATAGCGAGGCGAACGGACCTGCCGGTACGTCGAACGCCGGCGTCTCCAGGTTGGGCGGATTAGTGAAGTCCAGCGCCAGCGCCAGGTTGTTGGAGTCGCTTCGCACCCCGAGCGGGGCGAAGCCGAAGCGCCAGGCGATGAAGTTGAGGATCGAGTTCGGATCGAGCTGCAGGTGCTCGACGTGGCCGCGCCGCGCGCGCGGCCCGATCAGCACGCAGGGCACGCGGCAGCCGAGGCGGCCGTCGTTGCCCAGCGCCTTCTCCGCGTCCGACACCGGCGCGAACGGCGGCTCGACATGGTCGTAGAAGCCGCCCCACTCGTCGTAGTTGACGATCACCAGGGTGCGCTCCCACTGCGGACTGGCGCGCAGGATGTCGTAGACCTGGTTGAGGAAGTTCTGGCCGTCGCGCACGTCGGCGTAAGGGTGGTCGTCGCGGGAGATGCCACCGCCCTCTTCGAAGGTAGTGCCGACGTTGTCGATATAGGTGAGGTTGGCCAGGGTGCCGCCGGCCACATCGGCGGCGAAGCTGCTCATGTTGTACTGCTTGGAGAAGCCGTTGTACTTGCTGCCCCAGTAGGCGGTGTACGGCACGTCGACGTAGTAGTAAGCGACACTCCGGCCGGCGGCGAGCATGCGATCCCAGATCGTCGGCAGGGTCGACACCGCCACGGTGTTGCCGATGCGGTCGGTCTGGCCGGCATGCATGTAGATCCGGTTCGGCGTGGTGAGGCTGAGGATGCCGCTGAAGTAGCGGTCGCAGATGGTCCAGTTGGCGGCGCAACCCTTGAAGAACGGCAGGCTGTCGGCGGTGTAGTAGCCGATGGGGAAGGTATCACCCGCCGGCTGCGGCAGCAGGAAGCCGTCCATCTTGCCGTTGTTGATCTCGACGCGGCCGCCGGCGTAGCTGTGGTCCGGGTCGGCGAGCAGGCAGTTCTGGAAGTTCGGCGCCAGGTCGTAGGTCGAATGGCTGTTGCCGGCCGAGTCCTTGAAGGTGAGGCCGGCCTGGACACCATCCGCGCCTGGCACCCAGCCGAGGTAGTGGTCGAAGGAGCGGTTCTCCATCATCACCACCACGATGTGGTCGATGCCAGAATCCCCCGGCGCCGGCAGGGTGGCCGCGCCGGCCTCGCTGCCCGCGGCGGTGCCGGCGGAACCACTGCTGCCGCAGCCCTGCAGCAGGACACCACCCGCCGCGCCGGCCACGCCGCTGATGAAGCGCCGCCGTCCGAAATCGACCGGTCCCGAGCCCTTGTTGCCGCCTTCCCCTGCGCTCATCGCTGGAGCCTCCCCCTCTGGAGATGCTCCGATATTACAGATTTATGACAATCCCGGGACTGGCTGTTTTATACCGAACGTTCGGCGGCGTCGAAGGGACTTACGCCAGGCTCGACAGGATCCTGATTTCCGAGGTCAGCGTACGGTGCACCGGGCAGCGGTCGGCGATCTCCAGCATGCGCTGGCGCTGCTCGGGCGTCAGCGCACCTTCCAGCGCAATCTCGCGCGTGATCTCGTCGAGCTTGCCCTCCTTCGTCTCGCACTCGACGCAGTCCTGCGCGTGGATCTTGCGGTGCGACAGCCGCACCCGCACGCGCTCCAGCGGCAGCTTCTTCAGGTCGGCATACATGCGCAGGGTGATGCTGGTGCAGGCACCCAGGCTCATCAGCAGCAGCTCGTAAGGGCCCGGGCCGGCGTCCTCGCCGCCCACCTCCGCCGGCTCGTCGGCGGTGAGCGTGTGGCGCCCATCGCTCAGGGTGTTGATGTAGCGGCCGCTGCGGGTTTCCAAAACCTCCACAATGGTGGGCTGTGCGGTCATCGCGCGACTCCGGTTGGGGAATGCCGCGCATCATAGCCCTGTCCGCCGCCGCCTCAGGCTGCCCCACCGTCAATGAGCCAGCGGCCTGGATCGAGGGAGATCATGCGCTTCCAGCCCTGCCGCCCACGAGCAGCAGCGCGGCCAGCAGGCCCGACAGGACCCATCGCTGGCGCGTCATCAGCAGCCGCAGGCCGCTTCGCTGCCGGACAGCAGCGCCGCGCGGTGCACCAGCTCGCCGGTCACCGCCTGCGAGGAGAGATACAGGCGCTGGTCGTAGCCGCAGTTGTCGTCCGGCAGGCTCAGCAGGAAGTCGGTCTTGCCGTCGCCGTCCAGGTCGCCAACCCAGTGCACGATCGGCGTCTTGTCACCGCCGTAATGCCCTTCGACAGCAGTCTCGAACAAGAACTGCTTCTGCTTGCCGTCGCCGACGAAGTAACGGTAGCCGCCTTCGTCCGGTAATTTCACCCAGCTCAGGCTGAGCCGCTGCTCGCCGCCGGGCATCTGCCAGCGGCCGAGCCTTTTCAAGCTGGTGTATTGACGCGAGCCCTCGGGATTCTCGGAAGCCTCGTACCAGGTCGCGACCTTGCCCGGCTTGAGCGGCACGTCGTGGAACAGGGCCAACGGATCACCTTCCACACCGAGCACATCGAGCGCTTCGTCCTCGTCCAGCGCATTCCTGGCCGAGGACTCGGTGATGCTCACCGTGGCCGGGCGCAGCTCGCAGTCCTGCGCCACGCAGTACAGGCCTGACCAGGCGCCATCGCGCGGCAGGGTGCCGCGGGCAAGTTGCGGCGCATGGCCGATGACCACCAGCGGCCCGCCCTGCTGCGCCGGCGCCGCCACGGCATACCCCGCAAAAGTCAGTCCCCACAGCCACTTGCACCACATCGTCTGGTTCCCCCTGTCCTGGAATGTTGCCGCAGTCTGGCCGCGGCGCATGCCGCCGCGATGGCGGAATTGTGCAAAATCCGCATAAAGCCGTGGGGATGCAGTCATCCTCCGGCGCGCCGCAACCTCCTGCCGCCAATCCGGCACTCATAGCCTTAAGGGCCGCAGGCGCGTGATCCGCTTCGCGGATGCGCCGGCGCGCCCGCTGCTAGACTCGAACGACAAGATCAAGACGACAGGAGGAGCATCATGAGCGAGCACAAGGGCAAGTGTTTCTGCGGCGCCGTGGAATTCACCGTCAGCGGCGAGCCCGCCGGCATGGGTTACTGCCATTGCGAATCCTGCCGCCACTGGTCGGCCGGCCCGGTCAATGCCTTCACCCTGTGGAAACCGGAAGCGGTGAAGATCACCAAGGGCGCCGAGTTCGTCGGCACCTACAACAAGACCCCGGTCAGCTTCCGCAAATGGTGCACCAAGTGCGGCGGCCACCTGATGAACAACCATCCGCCGCTCAACCTCACCGACGTCTTCGCCGCCATGCTGCCGACGCTGGCGTTCAAGCCGGGCGTGCACGTCAACTACCAGGAGACGGTGCTGCGCATGAAGGACGGGCTGCCGAAGATGAAGGACTTCCCGGCGGAGCTGGGCGGGTCGGGGCAGACGTTGCCGGAGTAGAAGCGCCAGCATTTCCCGCATCGATTGAGACCAGCTGTCCCTTCTCCCGCTGGCGGGAGAAGGTGGCCCGTCAGGGCCGGAAGAGGGGCCGTTGGCGCTGGCGCTTACGCACAGGCTGGTTGTTTCGGCCCCTCTCCCCTGCCCCTCTCCCGTCCCTAAAGGGATTTCCTTCGGTCACACGCGGGAGAGGGGTACTCATTCGCTATCCCGCTCCGGATACGTAGTGCCCGCGACGTGGTGTTGGAACACGCCGGGCTTCGGCTCCTGCAAGCCTGGCGGCCGCGGGAACGGCTTGGACTGGCCGAGCAGCAGGTTGGAGATGAGGAAGTCGAGCATCAGTGCCTGGTGCTTCAGTTCGGCCTCGCTCGCACCGAGTGCTTTCGAGATCTGCGCGCCGACCACCCGCGCCGTGCCGTCAGCGAACGCCAGCTCGACGCGGTAGACCGGCTTGCCGCTCCAGCTGCGATGCCAGTAGAGGAAGGGTTCGTCGTAGTAGACGAACCACTTGTCTTCCATCTGCTGCGGCACGAGACCCTGGCGCAGGCGCTCGAACTGCACCGCGCCGAATTCGGCACGGTATGCGAGCGCGATACCTTCAGTGAAGGGCTCGCGCTTCCAGGAAGTAGCGGCGGCGGCTACTCCCACACTACCTTGCTCTTCTGCTGCTTCCAGGTATCGGCCAGCGGCAGGTAGCGCTCCTCGATCACGTTGCGCTTGATCTTCATGGTCGGGGTGAGGAAGCCGTTTTCCATCGTCCACTGCTCTTTCACCACCACGGCGTAGTCCAGCTTCTCGTGGTCCTCGAGCGTGGCGTTGACCTGGTCGAGCAAGGTGCTGAACTCGCGGGTCAGGGTCTCGCGCGCGGCGCCGCCGTTCTTCAGCTCCTTCTGCGCGTCGAGCGAGGGCATCAGCAGGACGAAAGGCTGCGGCTGGGTCGGGCCGGTGACGCAGCTGACCTCGATCTTGGGATGGTTGAGCTTGTTCTCGATCGGCACCGGGGCGATGTACTTGCCCTTGCTGGTCTTGAACAGTTCCTTGACGCGGCCGGTGATGCGCAGACGGCCCTTCTCGTCGACCTCGCCGCGGTCGCCGGTCTTGAAGAAGCCGTCCGGGGTCATCTCCTCGGCGGTCTTGTCCGGCAGCTTGTAGTAGCCGAGCATCTGGCTCGGGCTCTTCA
>CAYWPB010000069.1:0-6037 GCA_964458725.1 uncultured Nevskia sp.
TGGCGAATTCCTTGGTATCGGCCGGAATCTGCAGGTCGCGGCCGGTGAGGCGGAAGCTGCCGAGCTCGCGGTCGAGGGTGAAGCAGTGGGTGCCGTTGCCCAGGGTCAGCACCAGGATGGTGGAGGGGCCGTAGACGCAGTAGCCGGCGGCGACCTGGGTGGTGCCGGGCTGCTGGAAGGCCTCGTCCTCGTCGCCGCTCATGCCCGGCGGGCAGCGCAGCACCGAGAAGATGGTGCCGACGGAGACGTTGACGTCGATGTTGCTGCTGCCGTCGAGCGGATCGAACACCAGCAGGTAGCCGCCCTTCGGAAAATCGTGCGGGATCGGATGCGGGTGGTCCATCTCCTCCGAGGCCAGGCCGGCGACGTGGCCGCCCCATTCGTTGGCCTCGAGCAGGATGTCGTTGGACAGCACGTCCAGCTTCTTCTGCGCCTCGCCCTGGATATTGCCGGTGCCGGCTTCGCCCAGCACCCCGCCCAGCGCGCCCTTGCCCACGGCAATGGAGATCATCTTGCAGGCGCGCGCGACCACCTCGATCAGCAGGCGCAGGTCGGCGCCGATCTGCGCCTTGGCGCGCTGTTCTTCGATCAGGAAGCGGGTCAGGGAAATGCCGGTCATGTCTGGGATTCAAAGCTGCGCCGGCACTGCGCCGGCGGCACATTTTAACCGGCGGCCGCTTATTCCGCCGGTTTGGAGGCGCGCTTCTTCTTCGCCGCCGGCTTCTTCTTCGGCGGTGCTTCCGCCGCCGCCTTCTCGTTCAGCACCGTGCCGACGTGGTGGGTCTCCTCCAGGTTCTCGAACTGGTCGGAGATCAGCTGGCCGATCTCGCGGTTGATGCGGCGGATGGCGTCGTAGACCATGCCGATGCTGCGGCGCTTCTTCTCGCGCAGCTGCAGCTTGTCCTGCTCCAGCAGGCCGGACTTCTCCAGCGCCTCGAACGGCAGGTCGGCGATGTACTGGTGGATCTGCTCCACCGAGGTCGCGCCGCGGTCCACGGCTTCCTGGATGAAGTCCTTGAGCAGCTCCAGTCTTTGTACGGCTTTCATTTCGCAAAGGCTCCAGTGTGCGCTGCACACTATCCTTCGATCCAGCGCTCAGGCAAGGGGGTCAGGCCGCGTCTTCGCCGAAGCAATAGGAGATTTCGGCATAAACCTCGGGGCTGCTGAGCAGATCCCAGTGGTTCATGCCGTAGCCGACCCAGCGCCGCGACGCGGGTATGCCCAGGTCGCGCGCCGGGTCGCGGTGCTCGCCCAGCGCGCTCCACACCGGCACCAGGCCGTCGGCCAGCCAGCGATCGTCCAGGTCGCGCGGCTTGTGACCGAGCGTGGCGGCCAGGGCATAGGCGCGGACTCCCGGCGGCAGCGGCACGATTGCGCGGCAATCGGCTGCCTGCGCGAAGCGGTCGCCGTCCTGCCAATCCTCGTCGAGCAGGCTGCCGTGGCGCAGGTCGGTGACGCCGGCGCTGCGCAGCATGCCCAGGCGGGCCAGCGGCGCAACATAGGGACTCAGGCGGGCGACGAAGTTCTGCAGGCGGTTGCCGTGGCGCTCCAGCGGCGCGCCGTGATGCGGCGTGCCGAGAAAGATCAGGCGCCGCAGCCTTGCCGGCCAGGCGTGGCCGGCCGCTTCTGCGTAGTGGCAGGCGCTGCGCGCCACCAGGCCGCCCATGCTGTGGCCGAGCAGGCTCAGCTCCTCCAGCGGAACCGGCCATTCGCACAGCAAGGTCTCCAGCAGGCCGGCGAACTCGCGGCCATTGATCGAGATGTGGCGGCCGCTGTTGTAGTGCAGGTGCAGGGTGGTGCAGCCGAAGTGTTGCTCCAGCATGGCGCCGTGCTCGTGGTTGTGGCGCGTCCACTGCAGGTCGTTCATGCACAAGCCGTGGATCATCACCACCAGGCGGCCGCTGGCCCGCGGGAAGGCCGCCGCCAGCGCTTCGCGCCGCGGCTCCAGCGTGCGCCCGCCGCGGCGCGGGCTCATCTGGATCGCAAGCGGATTGCCGCTGGCTTCGAGATGGTCGCCGAGCACGCCGTTCAGCGCCGCCACCACCGCTTCACGCTCGAACGACGAGCCTGTGTTCTTCAGGGCGGCGGCGATCGGCGCCAGCACTGCGTCCAGCCCCAGGCCCACCGCGCCGGTGATAGTGCGGATGCTGTCGTAGACCAGGCCGGTGATGCCGCTGGTACGGCCCTCCAGCGCCGGCCCCAGGGGCCAGGCGCGGGAGATGTTCAGGTGCATGCCTTCGACCAGGCTGGTGGTTTGCACCACCGCGTCGATCGCCAGCTTCGCGGCGCCGCGCAGGTCGGCGGCGCTGAGGTGGCCCTGGGTGCCCATCGTACTGCTGGGGCTCAGGCCGCCTTGGCCAGGGCCATGCCGCCGTCGTTGGCGGCACCGCCGCCGCTGCCCGCCCGCGGCTTGCGGCGCGAGGGCAGGGACAGGCGGATGATGCGCCGCCAGGTGCTCAGGCTCTGGCGCAGGAACGAGCCGGTGTTGTACGGCAGCCCGTGCTTCTCGCAGATCGCGCGCACTTCCGGTGCGATCTCGGCGTAGCGGTGCGCCGGCAGGTCCGGGAACAAGTGGTGCTCGATCTGGAAGCTGAGGTTGCCGCTCATGATGTGCATCAGCCGGCCGCCGTGGAAGTTGGCGGAGCCGAGCAGCTGGCGCACGTACCACTGACCGCGCGTCTCGTGCTCCAGCACCGACTCCGGATACTGCTCCACCTCCTCGGGGAAGTGGCCGTTGAAGATCACCGCGCAGGCCCAGACGTTGCGCGCCAGGTTGGCGGCGAGGTTGCCGACGAACACCAGCGGCGCGAACGGCCCGGCCAGCAGCGGGAACAGCACATAGTCCTTGGCCAGCTGTTTGCGCATCTTCTTCCACACCGGCTTGAAATCCTCCTTCAGCTGCGCGCCGGACTTGGTCTTGTAGACCAGGTAGTCCTCCAGCTTCAGGTTCTGCACCGCCACGAAATGCTGGAAGAAGGTATGCAGCAGCACCGTCAGCGGCACGTTAGCCAGGAAGCGCGGCTCCCACGGCTGGCTCTCCGACATGCGCAGCAGGCCGTAGCCGACGTCGTGGTCGCGGCCGAGCACATTGGTGTAGGTGTGGTGCTCGACGTTGTGGGTCTGCTTCCAGTTCTTCGCGGTGTCGCTGGTGTCCCAGTCGAAGTTCTTCGAGTTCAGCGCGGGATCGCCCATCCAGTCGTACTGGCCGTGCATCACGTTGTGGCCGATCTCCATGTTGTCGAGGATCTTGGAGGCGGACAGCGCGGCCACGCCCAGCGGCCAGGTCGGCGGCAGCATCATCATGATGCGCCCGCCCACCTCGAGCCGGCGCTGGCGCTTGACCATGCCGCGGATGTACTGCGCGTCGCGCTCGCCGAGGTCGGCCAGCACGCCGTTGCGGATGGCGTCGAACTCGCGGCCGATGGCCTCGAACTGCGCGGGGGTCAGCTTCTGGAAGTTGCTCATGGGATGTCTCTGTCTATGCTTCGGCAATTGGGTCTGGCGTGTCAGGTAAACGCGCCCCTCTCGACGCTAGGATCCCCGCGCTTTCAGCGCGGGGCCCCTCCACGCTGTTCGGGGCTATAGATCCATCGTCACCGTGCCGACCGGCACGCTGACGCAGATCTGGATGTCTTCCTCGCCGGCCTCGCTGAGCTGGCCAGTGCGGGTGTCGCGCACGCGGCCGGACAGCTTGCGACAGGTGCAGGTGTGGCAGATGCCGATGCGGCAGCCGGACTCCGGCTTGAGGCCGGCTGCTTCGGCCTGGTCGAGCAGGCTGGCGCCGTTGTTCGCCGCCAGGCGCTCGCTGCGGGCGAAGCGCAACTCGCCGCCGGCGTCGCCGGTTTCGATGATCGCGGGCGCGGCGGTGAAGCGCTCCAGGTGCAGGCGGTCGGCGATGCCGTCCTGCTCCCACGCCTGCTGCACCGCCTGCATCATGCCCGGCGGGCCGCAGAGGAAGGCCTGGGCCGCGGCGTAGTCCGGCACCGCGGCGGCCAGCTGCTCGCGGCTGAACAGGCCCTGCAGTTCGCCGCACTGCTCGGCCTCGGCGAAGCAGCGCAGCAGCTGCACATTAGAGTGGCGCGCGGCGATCTCCGCCAGCTCCGCGGCGTAGATCAAGTCGGCCGCCGAACGGCAGTAGTGCAGGAACGTGATGTGGCCGGCGTGACCTTCCTCGCACAGGGTGCGCAGCATCGCCATCACCGGCGTGATGCCGCTGCCGCCGCTGATCAGCAGGATGCGCTGCGGGCGCTCCTGGGGGAGCGCGAACACGCCGTCTGCCTGCGACAGGGTCACCACCAGGCCGGGGCGCGCCCGCTGCTTGAGGAACTTGGAGACGAAGCCGGTGCTGTGCGCCTTCACTGTCAGCTCGATGCGGCCGTCGGCGTGGGCCGAGTTGGCGGGCGAGTAGCAGCGGCTGCGGCGCACGCCGTCGATCTCCACCGTCAGGCGCACGAACTGGCCGGCGCGGAAGCCCTGCCAGTTGCCGTTCGGGCGCAGCTCCAGGGTCACGCTGTCGGCGGTGGGATGGCTGACGCCGGTCACCTCGGCGCGCACTTCGTGCACCGACCAGGTCGGGTCGAACAGCTCCAGGTAGCGGTCCACGCCGTGCGGGGTGGTCAGGGTGGCGACCACGCGCGAGCCCAGCACGCGGCGCAGGACGCTGGGGCGGGAGGCAATCAGGTTCATCGGTCCCTCTGGATGTGAACAAGTGTGCACAGTATCTGGAAAGAGAGGATAATTGTCAACACTTGTACACTGAAATCCGTGATGCGACTCCGAAAATGCCGGAAAACGCATATGGATCAATGGGTGTATAGTGTTCACAGGTGTATCAACCATGAGCCTGGACGTGTCGAGACTGGGGGATTTTTCAGCCGGAGAAGGGGCCGAGCGTGAGGACGGCGGCCTGCGCGGTTCGCGCAAGCAGCGCACCCGCGATGCCCTGCTGGAGGCCGCGCTGCGCCTGATGCGCGACGGCCAGAGCTTCACCGGCCTGAGCCTGCGCGAGGTGGCGCGGGAGGCCGGGGTGGTACCCACCGCCTTCTACCGCCATTTCCGCGGCATGGACGAGCTGGGCCTGGCGCTGGTGGAGGACGGCGGAGTGACCCTGCGCCGCCTGCTGCGCGAGGCGCGGCGCGGGCCGGTGGACTTCACCGACATGATTCGCGGCTCGGTGCTGGTGTACAAGCGTTACGTCGAGGACAACCGCCTGCAGTTCCTGTTTGTCGCCGGTGAGCGCGGTGGCGGCTCGCCGCTGATCCGCGAGGCGATCCGCCGCGAGGTCACCCATTTCACCAACGAGATGGCGCAGGACCTGCGCAACCTTAACGCCTTGCCCGGCTTGTCCATCGCCAGTTTGCAGATGATCTGCGGCCTGGTGGTGAACTGCATGCTCAACGCCGCCATCGACATCCTCGACCTGCCGCCAAAGCGGCCGGACCTGGAGCAAGAGCTGGTGGACAACTTCGTGCGGCAGATGCGCGTAATTTTCCTTGGCGCGCGGGCCTGGAAGGAAAAACCCGCCGCTTGAGCCGGGGAAGAATCAAAAGCAATTCGCGCAAAGGCGCAGAGACGCAAAGTAAGCGCGCAAAGAAGAGTCTCTTGGCTTGTTTGCGCGCTTACTTTGCGGTTTAGCGTTTTTGCGCGAGGTCGCTTTTGCTTTGCGCGGTTACAGAACCGTCGCCGGCGCTAGCCTTCCTGCTTCACCGCATGTCCGCCGAACTGCCCACGCATCACCGACAGCAGCTTGTCGGCGTAGGAATCGGTGTCGCGTGAGCGCAGGCGCTCCAGCAGCGACAGGGTGATGACCGGCGCGGCGACGTCGAGCCGGATCGCCTCGTCCACGGTCCAACGGCCTTCGCCGGAGTCGGGCACGAAGGGGGCGACACCCTGCATCTGCGGGTTCTTGCCGAGCGCGTCGGTCAGCAGCTCCAGCAGCCAGGAGCGGACCACACTGCCGTGTTCCCAGATCTTGCCGATCTGGTGCAGGTCCAGGCCGAATTCGCTCTTCTTGTGCAGGATCGCCAGGCCTTCGGCG
>CAYWPB010000069.1:6047-13382 GCA_964458725.1 uncultured Nevskia sp.
CCTTCGGCGTAGGCCTGCATCATCCCGTACTCGATGCCGTTGTGGACCATCTTGGTGTAGTGGCCGGAGCCGGCCGGGCCGACACGGCCCCAGCCGCGGTCCTTTGCCGGCGCCAGGGTTTCGAACAGCGGCCGCAGGCGTTCCACCGCCTGCTCTTCGCCGCCGATCATCAGGCTGTAGCCTTCCTTGAGGCCCCAGACGCCGCCGCTGGTGCCGCAGTCGACGAAGGCGATGCCCTTGGCCGCGCACAGCGCCGCGCGGCGCTGGGTGTCGTGGAAGTTGGAGTTGCCGCCGTCGACCACGGTGTCACCGGCGGCGAGCAGCCCGAGCAGCTCACCCAAGGTGTCCTCGGTGACCTGGCCGGCCGGCAGCATCAGCCAGAGCGCGCGCGGCGCGGGCAGGGCCGCAACCAGCGTGGCCAACGAGGGCGCGGCGCTGCCGCCATCCGTTACGAGCGACTTGCGCGCGGCTTCAGCCGGATCGAAGCCGGTGATGCGATGTCCGCCGCGCAGTAGCCGCAGCGCCATGTTCAGGCCCATGCGGCCCAAGCCCACCATGCCCAGTTCCATCGCTGCCCTCCAGTGCCGGGAAGTCGATTATGTGCCGGCCTGGGCCCGCAGCGGCAGATTCAGGCTGACACGCAGCCCGCCGCCCTCGCGGTTGGCCAGGGCGATGCGGCCACCGTGCGCCTCCACGATTTCGCGGGCCAGGGCCAGGCCCAGGCCGGTGCCGCTGCGCTTGGTCGAGTAGAACGGCAGCAGGGCGTTGGCCAGTACCTGCTCACTCATGCCGGTGCCGCGGTCGCGTACTTCCAGGCGCAGCTCGGCACCCATGCGCGCCACCTCCAGCTCCACTTCCTCCGCCGGGCCGCCGGCTTCGTGCGCGTTCTTCAGCAGGTTGATCAGCACCTGCTCGACCTGCGCGCGGTCGAACCAGCCCTCGCCCTCGGCCGTACCGACGAGGCGGAAGGCGCGCTGCTGCTGCAGGGCGTCGAGGAAGGGGCGCAGCGCCACGCGCTCCGGCGCCGGCGCCGGCAGCTTGGCGAAGCTGGCATAGCCGTCGATGAACAGATGCAGGTGCCGGGCGCGTTCGCCGATGGTGGCGAACACGCCGGGCAGGCGCGCCAGCTCGCCACGCCGTGCCAGCTCGCCACCGGAGTGGGCCATCGAGGAGATCGGCGCCAGCGAATTGTTCAGCTCGTGGCTGATGACGCGGATCACCTTCTTCCAGGTGCCCACTTCCTGGCGCGACAGTTCGCGCGTCATGCGCCGCACCAGGTATAGCCGGTGCGGCCGGCCCTGCAGGCGGAAGCCGCGCTGCGAGACGTGGAAAGTCTCTTCCAGGCCTTCCAGCTCGAGCGAGAACAGACTGTCCTCGTTGCGCTTGAACGCCTCGCCGAGCTGCGGCGGCGAGGCCGCCAGCACCTCGCCGAAATCCAGGCCGACCAGGCTGCGGCCCTCGTTGAACAGGTGGCGCGCCGCGAGGTTGGCGTAGGCCACATGCTCGCCGGTGTCGACCAGCACCAGCGCCACCGGCGTGTTCTGCACCACGGTATCGAGCAGCAGCTCGCGCTGCACCAGGTGCTGGCGCTGCTCGCGCAGCACCTGGCTCAACAGGTTATGGGCCCGCGCCAGGTCGCCGAACTCGTCGCGGCGGGTAGCCGACAGCGAAAAGCTGAAGTCGCTGTCGCGGTAGCTCGCCACCGCGCCTTCCAGCGCGCGCAGCAGGCTGGTCACCGGCTGGCTGACGCGCTGGCCCAGCCACAGCGCCGCCGGCAGCAGCACCGCGCCGGCCAGCGGCACGGCAATGTAAGGTTCGTCGAACCAATGGTTGAGGGTGGCGCCGAGCACGGCGCCGGCCACGGCCGTGGTACCGAGCAGCAGGACCAGCTTGCCTTCCAGCGAGAACAAGCGCATGGCGATCGGGTGGGGGGTCAGTGCCCGGATTGTGGCGCAAGCCGCGGCGCGGCGCCCGGGCCATGGCCGCGTGGCCCGCGGCTGTGTTCAGATGGCGTCATGAGCCGAAGACTTGTCAGGGGCTGTGCCGTTCTTGGCGTCGCGCTGCTCGCCGCCTGCGGCCCCGAGCTGAAGCCGGGGCCGGAGCCGCTGCGTCCGGACCAGGCCCGCGCCCTGATCGCGCGCCTGCTGCCGGCGCAATTGCCCGATCGTGCCGGTTGGGCCGGCGATGTCTACACCGCCTTCTCCACCCTGGACCTGGACGTCACGCCGCCACACGTCTGCGCCGTGCTGGCGGTGGCGGAGCAGGAGTCCGGCTTCGTCGCCAACCCGGTGATTCCGGGCCTGCCGGCCATCGCCAGCAAGGAAATCGACCGCCGCGCCGCCCACGCCGGCGTGCCGACCTTGATGGTACACGCCGCGCTGCACCTGCCCTCGCCGGACGGCCGCAGCTACCAGGAGCGCATCGCCGCGGCGCGCACCGAGCTGGACCTGAGCGATCTCTACGAGGACCTGGTCAGCTCGGTGCCGCTGGGCCGCCTGTTCCTCGAGGACCGCAACCCGATCCGCACCGCTGGGCCGATGCAGGTCAGCGTTGCTTACGCCGAGCGTTACGCCGCCAAGCACACCTATCCCTACCCGGTGGAGCGCGGCCTGCGCCGCGAGGTGTTCAGCCGGCGCGGCAGTCTCTATTTCGGCACCGCTCACCTGCTCGACTACCCGACGGACTACGATCGGCCGCTGTACCGCTTCGCCGACTACAACGCCGGCCAGTACGCCAGCCGCAACGCCGCGTTCCAGCACGCGCTCGCCGTCGTCAGCGGCGTGCCGCTGACACCGGACGGTGCACTGCTGCGCACCGACGGCGCGGAAGGGCTGGATCACACCGAGCTGGCGGCGCGCGCCCTGTCGCGGCGCCTGGGCCTGGACGCGGACGACATCCACCGCGATCTGGAGCGCGCCGGCGAGGCGGATTTCGCCGATACCGAGCTGTACCGGCGCGTTTACGCGCTGGCCGACAGCAGCGGTACGCCAGCGCCGCGGGCCCAGGTGCCGCGCATTGATCTGAAGGGTCCCAAGATCACGCGCCATCTCACCACTGCCTGGTACGCCGAGCGGGTAGAGTGGCGCTACGAGCGCTGCCTGGAACGAGCCGGAACGCAGGTCGCGGGCCAGTGAGCAGAACGGTGCTCCCCTCTCCCGCGTGCGGGGTCCGCCGTGCCGGCTTGCGAGCGCAGCTCGCTGGTACGGCGGACGGGCGGTGCAGGACGCACCGCCCAGCTTTCAAGCGAAGCAGGATAGCGAAGCGCAGAAAGAGGGGTAGGGGAGAGGGGCCGTAAAACCTGGTCTTCACGGCCCCTCTCCCGTCGCTGACGCGACACCCTCTCCCGCAAGCGGGAGAGGGGATAGCAGCGCTGCATCCAAAGCCGAAAGCTCGCGCTAGCCTGGCGCCGACAACCCGAACTTCTCCAGCCGCCGGTACAGTGCCTGGCGGCTCAGGCCCAGCGCCTGGGCGGCGCGGCTGACCACGCCGCCGGCCGCCTTCAGCGCCGCCTCGATCTGCTCGCGGTCCGGCTCGCCGGTGGCGCCGTGAGCGATACGCCGCGTCATCAGATTGAGATCGGCCGGGTCGATCACGCCGTCGCGGCACAGCAGGCGCGCGCGCTCGATCGCATTCTTCAGCTCGCGCACGTTGCCCGGCCAGCTATGGGCCAGCAGTGCCTCGCGCGCCTCCTCCGACAGCCGCGCCATGCCGCCGAGGAAGTGCTCGGCCAGCGGCAGGATGTCGTCGGGCCGCTCGGCCAGCGGCGGCAGCTCGATCTCGATGACGTTGAGGCGGTAGTAGAGGTCCTCGCGGAACGAGCCCTCCGCCACCATCTGCGCCAGCTTCGCATTGGTCGCGCTGAGCAGGCGCACCTTGACCTTGCGCGTGCGCGGCGAGCCGAGCCGCTCGAACTCGCCGGTCTCCAGCACGCGCAGCAGCTTGACCTGGCTGGCCAGCGGCAGGTTGCCGATCTCGTCGAGGAACAAGGTGCCGCCGTGGGCCAGCTCGAAGCGGCCCTCGCGCGCACGGTTGGCGCCGGTGTAGGCGCCGGCGTCGGCGCCGAACAGCTCGGCCTCGACCAGGTCGTTGGGCAGGGCGCCGCAGTTCACCGCGATGAAGGGGCCCTGCTTCACCGCCGAGTTGGCGTGGACGATGCCTGCGATCAGCTCCTTGCCGGCGCCGTTGGGCCCGGTGATCAGCACCGGGGCCTCGGCGCGCGCCACCTGGCAGGCCAGCTCGACCAACCGCTCCATCGCGGCGGAGCCGTAGACCAGGCCGCGCAGGTCATAGCGGCCGGCCAGCTGCTCGCGGCGGCGGCGGCGCTCCTGGCGGTAGCGCGCCGCCTCGCGCGCGCTCTCCGCCAGCTCCAGCAGGTTTTCCACCGTCGCCGCCAGGCGGCGGTCGTCCCAGGGCTTGGCCAGGTAGTCGGCGGCGCCGGCCTTGACCAGCTCCACCGCCGTCTCCAGGTGGGTCCAGGCGGTGAGCAGGATCACCGGCAGGTCCGGATGCGCCGCGCGAATGGCGCGGAACAGATCGGCGCCCTCGGCGCCGGAGGTGGTGTCGGCGCTGAAATTCATGTCCTGCACCACCAGGTCCACCGGCTCCTGTGCCAGCCGTTGCAGCCCCTCGGCCGGGGTCTGCGCCACCACCGTGCGGATGTCGCGCAGCGAGAACAGCAGTGACAGCGCTTCGCCTACGGCGGGGTTGTCGTCGATGACCAGGATCGTGCGCATGGCTTCGGGTTGGCGGGGCGCGGCCGGCCCCGCCCGCATCATACTGGGAGGCAGCGCTCAGGTGGCCCGCGTCGCCACGGCCGGCGGAATCGAAGCGGCGCGCAGCGCCGGCCACAGCACCGCGAACTGGCCGAGCAGGAGTACCGCGGCGGCCGGCGCCAGCACGTAGGCCACGCCGATGCGCGCCATCTCGAAGCTGCTCACCATCCACAGGTTCAGGCCCAGGGCCAGCGCGATGCCCAGCGTCACGCCGGCCGCGGCGATCATCGCGTTCTCCGTCTGGAAGTAGGCGAGGATCGCCCGGCGGGTTGCGCCGAGGGCGCGGCGCACGCCGATCTGCCGGCGCCGCTGCGTCACCCAGAAGCTGGTCAGGCCCACGATGCCGAACACGGTCACCGCCAGCAGCGCCGCGCATACCGTGGCGAGGATGATGGACAGGCCGCGGTCGTCGCGGTAGGCGTCGGCGCGCACTTCGCTGAAGCTCTTCACCTCGTCCAACACGCGGTCGCGGCTGACCTGGTACAGCTGGTCCTGCGCCGCCTTCATGACCGCGGCGAGCTGGCCCGGCTTGGCGCGCACCACCACCGCGTAGCTTGAGGAGAGGTAGTGGTAGGGCTGGAGCATGGCGTGCTCGACGAAGCCGCTGGCCCAGCTCACCGGCGAGACCCAGGGGGTCTGCAGGGGATCGACCACGCCGATGATGGTCATCGGGCGGTCGTTGTCGTAGAACGTCTTGCCCACCGCCGATTCGTTCGGGAACGCGGCATCGGCCAGGGCCTTGCTGATGATGATCACCGCGGGCGTGGCCGGCACGTTCTCGGCCAGGTCGCCGATCTCTTCGGGCTGGAAGTTGCGGCCGGCCACCAGCCTGGCGCCCAGCGCATTGAGGGTGTGGTCGTCGGCGAAGTACAGCGTGGTGCGCAGGCTGGAATGCTTCTGGTTCGGTTTCAGCGAGACGCCGGTGCTCCAGCCGTCGCCAGCCATCGGGAAGGAGTTGCCGGCGTAGGCGTCGACTACGCCGGGCAGGCCACGTAGCGCGGCGAGATCGCCAGCCATGCGCGCGCTCAGGTCCTGCGGCTGGCCGACCCATTGCACTTTCAGAGTGAAGACATTGGCCTCGTCCACGCCGCTGGGCCGTGCCATCAGGCTCAGTCGCTGCGCCACGATGAAGCCGGCGTTGCAGAGGATCGCCAGGGTCACCGCCATCTGCAGGCTGATCAGCAGGGCGCCGACCTTGTTGCGGCGCATGGCGGAAAGGATCGGACGGATGTGCATGGCGGTGTCCTCAGTTCGCTTTCAGCTGCCAGGCGGGTTGCACTTGGGTGGCGCGCCAGGTCGGATACAGGCCGGCCAGCACGGCGGAGCCCACCGCCAGCGCCACGGCGATCAGCACGTCGGCGAGATCCAGGTGGGTCAGCTGCAGCGCGGTCTTGCTCAGCACCGCGCGGGTGCCGGCCAGGCCGGCCACGGTCAGCGCCAGGCCGAGCAGGCCGCCGGCCAGGCCGATGATGCCGGTCTCCACCAGGCACTGCGTGAACACGGCGCTGCGCCGGGCGCCGAGGGCGCGGCGCACGCCGGTCTCGCCGGCGCGGCTCATGAACTTGGCCAGCATCAGGCCCAGTGCGTTGACCAGGCAGACGAAGAGGAAGCCGAACGACACCGCCACCATGATGCGCGACTCGTCCGAGACCACGTGCTGCACCCGCATCCACTCGCGTGCGTTGCGCAGGCGTGTCAGCGGCGCCCAGTGGAAGCGGCCGTTGCGCTGCTGCTCGGCGGCATAGCCGTCGAGGAAATCGCGGTAGCGCCGCACCGCTTCGGCGTCGGGCAGTTCGGCCCAGAACTGCGTCCACACGCACTCTGAATGCAGGTGGCCGTCCCAGCCGGGCGCAGCGGACGGGCCGGAGCACTGGTTGTTGCCCCAGATCGCCTGCTGCCGGTCGATGGCGAGGTTGAAGGGGATGAACACGTCCTCGATCTCGCCGAAGGTGTCGTTCATCACATCGTAGACGCGCGGCACCGGGTTCCAGTCGCGCAGCACGCCGACAATGCGGTAGTCGTGATGGTCGAGGCTGATGGTCCTGTCGACGCTGTTGGCGCCGCCGAACAGCTTGTCGTTGAGCTTTGCGCTGATCACCGCCACGTCGGCGCGGGCCTCGTCCTCGGCGGCGCCCCAAGGGGCGCCGTAGCGGAACGGCGCTTCGAACATGCCGAAGAAGTCGGCGCCGGCGGCGCGGCCTTCGACCTGGAACGGTTGCAGCTGGCCGTCGGCGGGCGTCACCGCGAAGCCGGTGGCATAGAGCGCCGTCTGCCGCGGCGCCAGGTGTGCGCGCAGCAGGGCGTCGGCGTCGGTCCAGGTCAGCAGGTCCGGCGGTTCGGTTTTGCCGTGGCGGTGATCCGGGCCGAAGTTGTCGATCTGCGGCACGTAGACGTGCGCCGAGTTGTGCGGCAGCGGATCGCCGGACATGGTGCGGTAGATGGTGAGCATGGTCATCGAGGCGCCGATGCCCAGCCCGATCGCCGCCACCATCAGGGCGGTCAGCATGGGGTTGCGGCGCAGGCTGCGCAGCGCCAGCCAGCCGTAGTAGCGGAACATAGGGAT
>CAYWPB010000070.1:0-9279 GCA_964458725.1 uncultured Nevskia sp.
GTCGGCGAAGTCCAGGCCGCGCGCGGCCGCGAGGCGGCGGCCGACGGTGGTCTTGCCGGCACCCATCGGGCCGATCAGGAAGATACTGCCGGATTTGCTCATGCCGCCCGCAGATGCAGGGAATGCCGGGACCGCCGGCTGGGACAGGGCACGGGCGCGGGAAACAACGGGCGCGGCGCGGGTGAGGCGTTCATTCAGGCTTCGGCGGGAAAACCGGGCTCCCGTCGGCAGTATACCAACGGGAGCCCTGCGAAGCCGGGCCGGCCGGCGGCGGCCGGCCGGGGGGGCGATCAGTCGACCTTGAGGCCTTCGGAGAGGATCTTCGGCGTGATGAACACCAGCAGCTCGCTCTTCTTGTTGACCACCTGGTTGTTGCGGAACAGGTAGCCCAGCACCGGGATGTCGCCCAGCAGCGGGATCTTGGAGACATTGTGGTTGGTGGTCTGCTGGTAGATGCCGCCGAGCACCACAGTCTGGCCGTTGTCGACCAGCACCTGGGTATCGACCTCGCGCGTGTCGATGCTCGGCACGCTGCCGCCCTGGCCGGTGCTGACGTTAGCGCCGATGCTGTCGTCGTGCACCGCCAAGTCCATGATGACGCGGCCGTCCGGCGTGATCTGCGGAGTGACGGTCAGCGACAACACGGCATCCTTGAACGACACCGAGGTGGCGCCGCTGCTGGTCGACTGCTGGTAGGGGATTTCCACACCCTGCTTGATCACCGCCGATTTGGCGTTGGCGGTGATGACGCGCGGGCTGGACACCACTTCGCCCTTGCCTTCTGACTGCAGGGCGGACAGTTCCAAGTCGACCAGGGTGTTCTTGGCCAGCAGCGATAAGGCGAGAGTGCCAGGATTGCCGGCGGTCACCGGCGCCGGCAGGTTGACGTTGTAGTTGCTGCCGCTGGGGGAAGGCACCTTGAAAGTGCCGTCGGTGCTATTGCTAACGCTCGTAGCCGTTGAGTCGGTGGCGCTATTGCTGCCACCGCTTGTCAAGAAATTGCTACCGACATTACCGAACCAGCTTACACCGAGCTTAGTGCCCAGGTCTTTCTCGAAATCGTCGTTGGCGATGACGATGCGCGATTCGATCAGCACCTGGCGCACCGGGATGTCGAGCTTCTGCACCAGGGAGCGGATCTCGGCGATCTTGTCGCGGGTCTCCAGCACCAGCAGGGTGTTGGTGCGCTCGTCGATGGTGACGCTGCCGCGGTCGGACAGCAGCGAGTTCTGCTTGTTCTTGAGGATGGTGGCGAAATCCGAAGCCTTGGCGTAGTTGACCTGGATCAGCTCGGAGCGCAGCGGCGCCAGCTGTGTCTTGGCCTTCTCGGCTTCGGCCTCGGCACGCTCGCGCGCGGCGATCTCGTCGACCGGAGCCACCAGCATCACGTTGCCCTGGCGGCGCATGCCCAGGCCCTTGGTGCGCAGGATGATGTCCAGTGCCTGGTCCCAGGGGACGTTCTGCAGGCGCATCGCGATCTGGCCGTTGACCGAATCGCTGACGATCATGTTGGTGCCGGCGACGTCGGCGATGATCTGCAGCAGCGAGCGGATGTCCACGCTCTGGAACGACAGGCTGATGCGCTCGCCGGTGTAGGTCGGCTGGTCGCGCTGCTTCTCCGCCAGCTTTTCCTGCGACAACGGCTGCAGCTCCAGCACGAACTGGTCGCCGGCCTGGTAGGCCACCTGCTCGTATTCGCCGCCGGCGCTGGGCGTGACCACCACGCGGGTATCGACGCCGTCGCGCTGGGCGTCGATGTACTTCACCGGGGTGGCGAAATCGAGCACGTCGAGGCGCTTGCCCAGCCGTTCCGGCAGCGCGGTATTCTTGAAGCGGGCGACGATCTTGCCGCCTTCCTCATGCACGTCGACCGCGGCGCGCGGGTCGGACAGCGACACCAGCACGCGGCCCTCGCCTTTCTCGCCGCGGCGGAAGTCGATCTTGTTGATGACGGCGCCCGGCGCCTGCGGCGACGGCGCACTAGAGTGCGCCAGGCTGGAGGTCGGATTGCCGGCGAGCTCGACGACGATGCGATTGCCGTCGACGCTGACGTTGTAGGCGGTCGGCTGCACCAGCTCGACCACGACGCGGGTGCGCCCCTGCGCCTCCACCGCGGCGATCGAGCGCACCTGGCCGACGCTGACCTTGCGGTAGCGTTCGGTCAACGCCAGGTGGGTGTCCGGCAGATCCACCGACAGGCGTGCCGGCTTGTCGATGGCGAACACCGCCGGCTGCGGCGCGGGCGCGGACAGGGTCAAGGTCAGCTGCACGCGGTCACCGTCGAGCGCGACGAAGTCCACCGCCTTGAGGTCGCGCGACTGCGCCTGGGCCTGCGGCATCAGGCCGCAGGCGGCCAGCGCCAGCAGCGCTGCGAAGCGGGCGAAAGACACGCGTGCGGTGCGGACCGTGGCGCGTGCTGCGGAAATCTGACTGGACATAACGCTGCTCCCTTATTTCTGCTCGGCAGCCAGGCTGGCCGGCTGCTCTTTGAACCCGCCGAAGCCGTCCGGAACGATCTCGTCCAGGCTGACCTCGCTTTCGCTGATCTTGGTGATCTTGCCGAAGTTCTGACCCATGTAGTTGCCGATGGTGACGCGATGGATCACCCCATCCGGCGCCCTGACCATCGCGTACAGCGTCTTGTTGTAATCGATGACGCCGACCATCTTCAGCGCGTCCAGCGGGAACTCCTCCAGCGGCTCGCGGTTGCGGTTCATGTCCGGCCGCAGGCCGTCGCTCTTGGAGTTGTCGGGAACCGACGGAGTAAACGGTTCGCGGCGGTCGCCGGGCACGTAGGTGAAGGCCTCGTACTGCTTGATCTGCGGGATCGGATCGATCTTGGTGCTCTTGCGCGCCTTGACCTGGGCGATGTACTGCTGCAAGTCGTCGTCGCTGGAGCAGGCGCCGAGCGCGGCGACCGCCACCAGCAGTGCGCAGCGGAGGATGCGCGGGCTCATTTGCCACCTCCGGCGGGCGCGGAACCGGCGTCCTGATAGCGGTAGGTCTTGGCCGACGCGCTCAGGCGCAGCTGGGAGCCCTTGCCACCCGCCGGCTTGAGATCGATTTCGTCGATGACGACGATGCGCGGCAACGCCGCCACACCGCTGACGAACTGGCCCATGTCGTGATAGGTGCCGGTGACGACGATCCTGTTCGGCATCTCGACGTAGAAATCCTTCTGCACCTCGCCCTGCGGCTGGAACAGCTCCTCGTTGAGGTTGTTGGCGATGCGCGTCTGCGAGATGTCGTTGAGCAGGTTGGCCACTTCGGCCTTGCTCGGCAGCTGGCGCAGCATGTCGCCGAAGGAGCGCTGCATCTCCTCGAGCTGAGCCTTGTAGGCGTCGAGCGAGGCGACCTTCTGCTGCTTGCTCTCGAATTCCTGCCGCAGGCTCACTTCCGTCTGCTGCTCGCGCTGCAGGTTCTCGTACTCGGGCTCGACCAGGAAATAGCCGCCGGCGCCGATCAGGATCAGGGCGATCAGCACGCAGGCCGAGATGTGCACCCAGCGCGGCCAGGAGCCCGGATTCTGCAGGTCCAGACTCTGCAGTTCTTCGATGATCTCGCGTGGGTTCATTTCTTGGCCGCTCCCGGGGCAGGCGCCGGCTGCGAGTTGTCGGTGGCCTTGGTCAGGTTGGTGACCTTGAGCTGGAATTCGCTGCTGCGCAGGCGGTTCCTGTCGCTGGTGCGGATCACCACCAGCTTGGGATCCTTGAACCAGGGCGAGGCGTCAAGGTTCTTCATGTAGGCCGAGATGCGGCCGTTGGACTCGGCGATGCCGTCCAGCGTGACGTCGTTGCCGCCCTGCTTGATGCTGGTCAGGTAGACGCCGTCGGGCAGGGTGTTGATGATCTCGTCGAAGAAATGCACGGTGGCCGAGCGGCTCTGCTGCAGCTGCTCGATCACGCGCATGCGCGCCAGCAGGTTGGCACGGGTCTTCTGCAGCTCCTGGATTTCCTTGATCTGCTTGTCGAGCAGGGCAATCTCGTTCTGCAGGATCTTGTTGCGCTCCTGCTGGTGCGACACCGCCTCGGTCATCGCCAGGTAGGCGATCAGCACCGCCGCGGCGCTGGCCAGCAGGGTGATGCCCGCCATCACTGCGAACTGCTGCTTGCGCTTCTGGCGGCGGGCGGAACGCCAGTCGAGCAGGTTGATCTTTGTCATGGCGCCGTCCTCAGCCGAGCTCGTCGAAGGCGCGGTAGGCCAGGCCCGCCGCGATCAGCAGCGAGGCCTCGTCCTGCGCCAGCTGCGCCGGCTTGGCGCGCGAGGCCACCGACATCTGGGCGAACGGCCGTGCCACCACCGTCGGGATCTGCAGGCGCTCCTGGATCGCCGTTTCGACGCCGTGGATCTGTGCGCAGCCGCCGGCCAGGATCACCTGGTCGATGGCACTGTGCTGCGAGGAGGCGGAGAAGAAGAACTGCAGCGAGCGGTCGATCTGCTGCGCCATGTCGGACAGGAAGTGCGCCAGTACTTCGTTCTGATAGTTGTCGGGCAGGGTGCCGAGCCGCTTGCCCTTGGAGGCTTCCTCGTGCGACATGCCGTAGAAGCGCATGATGTCCTCGGTCAGTTGGCGGCCGCCGAAAGCCTGGTCGCGGGTGTAGACCGTCTGCAGGTCGTGCAGCACCATCAGCGAGGTGGTGGAGGCGCCCATGTCGACCACGGCGATGGTCTTGCCCTTGCCACCTTCGGGCATCTGATGGCGCAGGAACTGGCAGGCGTTCTCCAGCGCATAGACCTCGATGTCGACCACCATCGGCTTGAGGCCCGCCATTTCCAGCGCGGCCATGCGCTGCTCCACCTGCTCCTTGCGGCAGGCGGCCAGCAGCACGTCGACGCTGGCCTTGTCCTTGGCGGAAGGACCGATGATCTGGAAGTCGAGATTGACTTCCTCGATCGGGTAGGGGATGTACTGGTCGGCCTCGGCCTTGATCTGTTCTTCCATGTCGTGCTCGCTGAGCGAAGCCGGCATGAAGATCAGCTTGGTGATGACCGAGGAACCGGCCACCGCCACGGCGGCGTTCTTGGTGCGGGTGCCGGCGCGGCTCATTGCGCGCGCCACCGCTTCACCGACGATCTTGGGATCGACGATCTGCTTGTCGTTGACAACGTTGGCCGGCAGCGGCTCCACCGCGTAGGCCTCGACGCTGTAGCGCTCGCCGCGCTTGCTCAGCTCCAGCAGCTTGACCGCGCTGGAGCTGATATCCAGGCCGATCAATTCGTGACTGCCGCCCCCAAACAGCGACTCCATGAAGGACATAAAGCCCTCGCACCCCAGTTACCGCTAAGCCCCCGACAGGCCCTCCGCAGGTCATCAATTCCTTTAATGACTCTGCCCCGATTCCACCTTAATATAGCGTAAGTATTCTACGACGCAACTATAAGTTACTTCTCCAAGTGCCTGAAAGCAGTCTCAAACCAGGCCATGAGCACAGGCCATGAAGGCCGCTTTGAGGTTCCAGCTTGAATCTATACCTGCGGTTAGCCCTGATCCTCGCCGGCATTGCCGCGGCCGGCCTTCTCTGCGCCGTCGTCGGCTTTTATGGCGTGCGCGCCTACTACGAACCGCGCCTGCCGGCCGTCGACAGCCTGCACGAATTGAAGCTCGGCATCCCCCTGCGCGTCTATAGTCAAGATGGAGCATTGATCGGCGAATTCGGCGCCGAACGACGCGACCCCCTGCACTACGAGCAGATCCCCCAGCGACTGGTGCAGGCCTTCCTGGCTGCCGAAGACGACCGCTTCTTCGAGCACCCCGGCGTCGACTTGCAGGGTCTGATCCGCGCCAGCCTGGTGCTCGCCACGACGGGCGAAAAACGGCAGGGCGGCAGTACCATCACCATGCAACTTGCGCGCAACGTGTTCCTCACCCCGGAACGCAGCTTCACGAGAAAAATCAAAGAGATCCTTCTCGCCCTGAAGATCGAGCGCGAACTGAACAAACAGCAGATTCTGGAGTTGTACCTGAATCGCATCTTCCTTGGCAACCGCGCCTATGGCGTGGGCGCCGCGGCCGAGGTCTATTTCGGCAAGGACGTCGATCACCTCAGCCTGGGCGAGATGGCCACCCTCGCCGGCCTGCCCAAAGCCCCGTCGCGCGACAACCCCATCGCCGATCCGCGCCGCGCCAAGGAGCGCCGCGACTACGTGCTGCGCCGGATGCACGAGCTGCACGACGTTCCGGACGCCGAGTACAACCTGGCCCTGTCCGAGCCGATCACCGCGCACCAGCACGTCGCCAGCACGCAGCTTGAGGCCAGCTACGTCGCCGAAATGGCCCGCGCGGAGATGGTCGCCAAGTACGGCGAGGCCGCCTACAGCGACGGCTACAGCGTCACCACGACCATCGACTCGACCCGACAGAAGGCGGCGAACGCGGCCCTGCGCGGCGGCATCTTCGCCTACGAGGAGCGCCACGGTTACCGTGGCCCCGAGGCCAAACTGCCGCCGGAAGCCCTGGCCGAGCTCGACAGCGATCCCGAGGGCGAGGCGGTGCAGGCGGAGCTGGACGCTCTGCCGCAGGCGGTGTCGCTGATCGCCGGCGTGGTGCTGCAGTTCAGCCCGGACCACCTCAAGGTGCAGACCGAGGCCGGCGTGGTCGACCTGCCCAAGTCCGGCTTCGAATGGGCTCACCTGTCCGACAAGAAGCCGCTCAACCGCGGCGACATCGTGCGCCTGGCGCGCGTCGACGGCGCCTGGCGTCTGACCCAGCTGCCCAAGGTCGAAGGCGCGCTGGTCTCGCTCGACCCGCGCGACGGCGCGGTGCAGGCGCTGGTCGGCGGTTACGACTTCTTCCTCGGCGCCTATAACCGCGTCACCCAGGCGCGGCGCCTGCCGGGCTCGGGCTTCAAGCCGTTCCTGTACACCGCCGCCCTGTCCAAGGGCTATACCCCGGCCTCGGTGTTCCTCGACGCTCCGGTGGTCTACGTCAACGCCAACCCCGACGACGACTGGCGTCCCGGCAACTACGAGGGCAAGTTCAGCGGTCCGATGCGCCTGCGCGTGGCCCTGGCCGAGTCGCGCAACCTGGTATCGATCCGCGTGCTGCAGGCGGTGGGTATCGACTACACGGTCGACTTCGCCGCCAGGTTCGGCCTGCCCAAGGACCGCCTGCCGAAGGACCTGACCCTGGCGCTGGGCAGCGGCGCCCTGACGCCGTGGGAAATGGCGCGCGGCTATGCCGTGTTCGCCAACGGCGGCTTCCTGGTCGAGCCCTATTTCATCCAGTCGATCAAGGCCGCCGACGGCAAGGAAATCTTCCACGCCCAGCCCAGGCAGGCCTGCCCGGCCTGCGACGTGTCGGCCGCGGATGCCGCCGCGGCCGCCGATGCCGCGGTCGACGCCGCCGGCAAACCCGAAGGCAAGGCGGACGACAAGACCGCGCCCGCGAATTCGGCGCCGCTGGTGGCGGAGGCCGATCGCGCGCCGCGCACTCTCGACGCCGACGACGACTATCTCATCACCAGCATGATGCATGAGGTGGTGACGCGTGGTACCGGCGCCGCGGTGCGCGCGCTCGGCCGCGACGACCTCGCCGGCAAGACCGGCACCACCAACGACTTCACCGACGCCTGGTTCAACGGCTTCAACCCGAGCCTGGTTACCGTCACCTGGATCGGCTACGACCAGCCCGCGACCCTGGGCCATGGCGAGGTCGGCGCCAAGGCCGCGCTGCCGGTCTGGATGGATTACATGAAGACCGCGCTGAAGGGCGTGCCGCAGCAGGCCCTGCCGCGCCCGGCCGGCGTAGTGCAGGTGCCGATCGATCCGGCCAACGGCAAGCTGCTGCCGCCGGACAGCCCCGGCGCGATCATGGAAGTGGTGCAGGCCGACCACGTGCCGCCCCCCGACGACGGCAAGTCCGCCCTCGACGAGCAGCAGGCCGGCACCGACATCTACTAGGGAGCCCCTGATTAACCTCCCAGGCCCGCCATGAGCCAGTCCGGAGCGCGCGATACCAGCCCGCTGGTCCAGGAAGCGGCGCGCATCCTGTGCGAGGAAGCGGTGCTCGACTACCGCGCCGCCAAGCTCAAGGCGGCACAGCGTCTGGGCCTGGGACCGCGCGCCGCGCTGCCGGACAATGCCGCGGTACAGGCAGCGGTGATCGACTACCAGCGCCTGTTCGGCGGCCGCAACTACGCCGAGCGCCTGCGCGCGCTGCGCGCCACGGCGGTGCAGGCGATGCGCCTGCTGGCCGATTTCCGGCCCCGCCTTACCGGCGCCGCGGTCAGCGGCGCCATCACCGAGGCGCACCGGGTGCAGCTGCACGTCTTCGTCGACAAGGCCGAGGCTCTGGACCTGTTTTTCGAGGACAGTGGCATCCCCTACCGGCAGGACGACCGCGTCTACCGCTACCCGGGCGGGGAGGACGAGCGGATCCCCCTGCTGCGTTTCGAGGCCGGCGAGCTCGGGGTGGACGTGGCCATGTTCGGCGAGGACGACCTGCGGCGCACGCCACTGTCGCCCAGCGACGGCCTGCCGATGAAGCGCCTGGACCTGGCCGACGCCGAGGCGCTGGCCGCGCTGGATGTCGAGACCATCATGGCCGGCTGAAACCGCACCCCGCATCTGCGGGGTGAGCCCGCACTGGAAGCGTGACGCAGTTGGCGAATTCAAGTTTTCTTCAGCAAGAATTCAAACCGATTTCAATAGTCCTTCAAGACCTTCCGCCCCAAGCTGACTAGATTGGATACGCCACCACAGCGGCGTTGATCAGGCGATCAGGAGGTCCGGTCATGAAGCGTTGGGCTCGCAAGCATCCGGTACAGGCCGGACTCTGCATCATCCCCTGGCTTGCCGCGCAGGCGCAGGCCCTCGAGCTGACTCCGGCGACCTCCTCGCCCGCGGTGGCGTCCGCCGCCGCGACCAGCCACAACACCGCCGGCGTGCCCGGCGACCTGGCGGTCATGTTGTGGGCACCGCTGCTGCTGATCGTCCTGCTCAGTGTCTTCGCGCTGGCGCTGATGATCTGGCGGCAGAATGCGGAAGCGCGCCGGCAGCGGCGCGCAAAGCTCCGGCTGCAGGCGGCCGCTCAGGGCGGACCTCTGCTGCCGGTGTGATCCCGCCGGTGGTCCTGGGCCCTGTGGCCGGCTTCGACGCTGGTGCCGCCGCAGGCGACGCACGCGCCGGCGGCGGGCAGCACCGCCGTTCAGCGCGAGGCGACAGCGGCGGGCCCGGTCCTGGCTTCGGCGGCGAAGCGATAGCCGAAGCCGTGCACTGTCTTGACGATGACCTGTTCGTCGTCGTGCAGGACCTCGCGGATGCGGCCGACACCCTTGGCCG
>CAYWPB010000070.1:9289-13178 GCA_964458725.1 uncultured Nevskia sp.
TTTGTGGGGGGGAAGGATAGGGCGGAGCCGTGACCGTTCTTGGCGATGACTTGTTGGTCTTCGGGCAGGACTCGGGGGTTGGGGCGGACGAATTTGGCGATGACCGTCTCGCTGGGGATGCGCCCCGGCCACAGTGCCGCCAGCAATTCGTCCTTGCTCACCACGTCGCCGGCGTGGTGCAGCAGGTAACGCAGCACTTCCAGCGGCTTGCGCTCCAGCTCGACCAGCTTGCCGGCGACGAACAGCTCCAGGCTGCCCTCGTTGAAACGGGCGTTGCCGAAACACCAGACACGGTCGGCGCCGCGCGACTCCGGCGGCTGCGGCGCGCCGGCCGCAAGCAGGCGCGGATTGGTCGCCACCAGGCTGGGTTGCGGCTCACCCTCCTCGGGTGGCAGGGCGTAAACCCGCAGCGGGCCACCGGGCCCCTTCAGCGCCGTCTCCACCGCCGCCAGCCCGCCGAACTCGTCCTGCACCAGCGCCCAGGTCGACTGGCTCAACAGCACCTGGCCGGGTGCGCACTCGGCCTGGATGCGCTCCGCCAGGTTGACCTGCACGCCGATACCCGAATACAGCTTGCGCCCTTCCGAGCCGAAGTCGCCGACGCTGGCATAGCCGGTATTGACGCCGATGCGGATGCGCAGCGGCCGCTCCAGGCCGTGGCGCGCCCACATACCGCGCAGCGCGTGCGCTTCGCGCTGCATCGCGCGCGCCATGCGCACCGCGCGCAGGGCGTGGTCGCGGTCGTCTGTGACATGCGGCGCGCCAAACAGGATCAGCATACGGTCGCCGGCGACGTGGCTCACCGTGCCCTCATGGGCGTCGGCGATCGCCACCATCCGCGACAGGTATTCGCCCAGTACCGCGGCCAGATCCTCGGCTTCCAGCTCTTCCGCCGCGGCGGCGAAATCCTCGATGCCGCTGAACACCATGCTCAGCTTGCGTCGCTCGGCGCTGCCGGAGTGGGCGCCGGAAGCGATCTGGTCCGCCAGCGGCGCCGGCACGTAGCGCCGGATCAGGCGATTGGCCCGCTCCAGCTCGCCGTGCGCCTGGCGCAGCCGCGCCTCCTGCCGCCGCCGCGTGCGCTGGAACAGCACGCACAGCGACACGCAGAACACCAGCAGCACCAGGATGTGGAAGAACACCGCCCAGAACCACACCGGATCGGCCTGGTCGTCGAGCGCCCGCTTCAGAAGTACCGGTGCGTATCGTATGCGGTGCGTCGCCTCCAGCGTGCCGGCCACCACCATCCACAGCACGATGTTGCAGAAGCCGAACAGGCCGAACCACTCGTCCAGCACCAGCGTCCACAGGATGACGATGGCCGGATAGATCGCCACCAGCGGCGTGCCCATGGTGCCGAACAGGTGCAGCAGCCCGGCGATGAACGGCGCCTGCACCGCCACGAACAGGTACCCGGCCCAGCGCCCCTCCCGACCCGCCAGCGCCGCCGGCACCGCCGCGGCCGTGATCAGCGCCTGCGCCGGCAGCCAGTACATGAACAGGCGGTTGAGCAGCCGCAGGTCCATGGTCGAGGTGCTGACGCTGCTGAAGGTGATCGCGTTGACGACTACGGCCAGGGACGTGGCGAACACGCCGACGAAGCCGAGCAGGAACAGCTTGCGACTGAGCGGCCAGTCGATGAACCCGCCAAGGCGTTCCCTGAGTCGCATCCCGCACCTCTCCACCGCCCCCCGCGCAAGCCCATGCTGCGCGGCAAAACGGCGCCTTATCCCGCGAGTGTCCGTTCCAGAATTGGGTGATTCTGTGCGGTGGCTCACAGTAGGCGCTTTTAGGGGGTCTTCGCCGCAACCCTGGCCGCTTCGCGCGGTGTAATCCGTTGCTTTTTGAATGGCCGAGCGCGGATGGGCGCTAGCGCAGGGTCGCGCCGAGTTCCAGGGTCATGAATACGCTGTTCGGATCGGGTTTGTAGTCCCCGAACGGCCCACACTCGACGAATCCATGCGTCTTGTAAAACGCGTGCGCCGGCCGGAAGAACGCCCAAGATCCCGTCTCGAGGCTGAGCCTGGCCAGCCCTTCCGCCCGCGCCCTGGCGATGATGTGTCGCAGCATCATGCCGCCGGCACCGCGCCGGCGCGCGGCTTCCGCCGTGTGCATGGATTTCACCTCGCCGTGATCGGCCGAGAGCCGCTTCAGCGCGCCGGTGCCGAGCAGGGTCTGTCCGTCCCACACCGTCCAGAAGCGGATCTCCGGCGCCTTGAGGCCGGATAGATCGAGCGCGTGGGCGCTGCCCGCTGCGGTCTGAGCGCGGGCGGTGCTGACGTGGGTCGCAAGCAAGGCAATGACCCGCGGGTCGTCAAGCTGGCCGGGAACGATGCGCATCATCGGAAGGCTTCACCACTGCGGGCCTGGATCACAGCATAGCGCCGCCACGTCGGTGCGGCCTTGGGCCTATGATGAACACTACGCTCGATGGCGGGGGTGCGGCGATGAAGAAGCTCGGTTACGGCGTCGGTGCATTGCTGCTGCTGTGCAGCGCCGCCGCTTCGGCCCAGGACGTGGCCTCGTTCGGCCTGAAGTTCATCCAGGTGCTGGCCGAGGACGACAAAGCGCGGGTGCTGAAGTACACGCCGCAAGCCGGCGACAAGACCCCGATGCATTCGCACCCGGCCACCGTGGTCTACGTGATCAAAGGCGGGCGGGTGAAGTCGACGCTCCCGGACGGCAGCACCAAGATCATCGAGGTGAAGACTGGCCAGTCGCTGATCCGTCCGCCGGTGACCCACGCCGACGAGGCACTGGATGATGTGGAGCTGGTGCTGGTGGAGTTGAAGAAGTAGCGGCAGTGAAGCTACGCGCTCCGGCGCAGCTGCCCCGTCTTCTTCAGGTGCACCAGCAATAGCGACACTGCCGCCGGCGTGATGCCGGAGATGCGGCCGGCCTGGGCCACGGTTTCGGGGCGGTGGGCGGCGAGCTTCTGGCGGGCCTCGTTGGACAGGCCGGTGACTTCGGCGTAATCCAGATCAAGCGGCAGCGGCGCTTCCTCGTATTTGCGCGCGCGCTCGATCTCGTTCTGCTGGCGCTCGATGTAGCCGGCGTACTTGGCCTGTATCTCGACCTGTTCGGCAACCAGGGGGTCGATGCCGGGCTCGTTCAGGCCCAGGCGCTCCAGCACGGCGTAGCTGCCTTCCGGCCGGCGCAGCAGCTCATGGGCGCTGGCGCCGCTGCTTTCCGGCGGTGCGCCGAAGACTTCCACGAACTCCGGCGCGGACAGCTGCGCCGGCTTGACCCGCAGCGCCTCGAGGCGGGCGCGCTCGCGCCCGATCGCCTCGCGCTTGCGGCTGAAGGCGTCCCAGCGCGCATCGTCGACCAGGCCCAGGCTGCGGCCGGTTTCGGTCAGGCGCAGGTCGGCGTTGTCCTCGCGCAGCAGCAGGCGGTGCTCGGCACGCGAGGTGAACATGCGGTAGGGTTCGGCGGTGCCGCGGGTGATGAGGTCGTCGACCAGCACGCCGATGTAGGCCTCGTGGCGCTGCGGCGTCCACGGCTCCTCGTCGCGCGCGCAGCGGGCGGCGTTGACGCCGGCGAGCAGGCCCTGCGCCGCGGCCTCCTCGTAGCCGGTGGTGCCGTTGATCTGGCCGGCGAAGTAGAGGCCGGCGATGGGCTTGGTCTCGAGGCTGCGCTTGAGGTCGCGCGGATCGAAGTAGTCGTATTCGATAGCATAGCCGGGCCGCGTGATGCGCGCGTTTTCGAAACCCTTGATGGTGCGGACGAAGGCTTCCTGCACGTCGTAGGGCAGGCTGGTGCTGATGCCGTTGGGGTAGATCTCGCGCGTGTTGAGCCCTTCCGGCTCGATGAAGATCTGGTGCGACTCCTTGGCGGCGAAGCGGTTGACCTTGTCTTCCACGCTCGGGCAGTAGCGCGGGCCGGTGCC
>CAYWPB010000071.1:0-13025 GCA_964458725.1 uncultured Nevskia sp.
AACCCGACTGGCTGCGCATTGGAACGGATATTGTCGGCGGCGCCCCGGCGCTGAGCCGGCAGTGGCTGCGCCGCGGCCTGGCGCTGAATCCCTGGCAGCCGCGCGCGGCGGCACTCTACGCCGCCTCGCTGTGCGGCAGCCGGGTGCTGCAACGCTTCAGCCGCACGCGGCTGGCGGTGGCGGTCTGAACATGGCAGCGTTCGTACCGATGAGCATGAAACTTTCAATCGTCGTGCCCAGCTTCAACCAGGGCCAATACCTGGGCCGCACCCTGGACTCGATCTTCCAGCAGAGCCTGCCGCCGTTCCAGGTGGTGGTGGCGGACGGCGCCTCCACCGACGAGTCGGTGGAGGTGCTGAAGGAATACAGCCAGCGCTACCCGCAGCTGGAATGGCTGTCCGAGCCGGACCAGGGCCCCGCCGACGCCGTCAACAAGGGCCTGGCCCGCGTCCGCGGCGACTGGGTCGGCATCTTCAGCTCCGACGACCTGTACTACCCCGGCGCCTTCGAGACGGTGGCGAAAACGGCACAGGCCAACCCGGACTCCGAATTCCTCTATGGCGACATCACGGTGATCGACGGCCAGGACCGCTATCTGGGGCAGAGCCGAATGCCGGAGTTCAGCTGGGAGTCGTTCTTCGGCCTTGCCGCCTGCATCCCGCAAGGCTCGGTGTTCTTCAGCGCGCGGCTGGCGCGCGAAGTCGGCGGCTGGAACCCGCGCTACTACGGCTGCGATCTCGACTACTGGCTGCGCATGGTGTTCCGCACGCGCGCGCTGAAGGTGCCGGCGCTGCTCTCCGGCTGGCGCGTCTACCCCGAACAGCGCACCCGGCCGGACCGCTACGCAAAAATCTGGAGCGACTACTGGCGCATGATCGAGGAGTCGCCCGACATCCGCGCGGCGCCGGCGAAAGTGCAGCGCCTGGCGCGCGCCAGCGGCCACGTGCTGGCCCTGAGCTATCACCCCACCGGCAAGCTGTGGGCGGTGCGCGGCCATGCCCTCGCCGCCCTCGCCGGCCATCCGACCTGGTGGCGCTATCAGGACCGCGGCCGCTGGCTGCGCCTGTTCCCGGGCTACGATGCGGCCCGCGGCCTGTACCGCAAGGTATTCCCCCGCCCGACCCAGACCCACCCCGGCATCCAGGCATGAGCGCCACCCGTCCCTACCCGCTGCGCCAGCGCATCCGCGACCGCGTCGCCGCCAGCCCCCTGCTCTGGCGGACCTACCGGCGCGCCCGCAGCCATCTGCTGGGCGAGGGGCCGACGCCGGGGCCGGTGCAGGAAGTGCTGAAGTCCTTCGGCCAGGATTGCGCGTCGGTGCGCTTCGTGCAGGTCGGCTCCAATGATGCCGCGCACGGCGACCCGATCATGGACCATGTCCTGAGCCGTGGCTGGAGCGGCCTGCTGGTCGAGCCGGTACCTTATGTGTTCGAGCGCCTCAAGCGCCGCCACGGTCGCAACCCGCGGCTGCGGATGGCGTGCACCGCGATCGGCCAGCAGGAGGGAATGCGGCCGTTCTACTGCCTGGAACCGCTGGACCGCCCGCCTTCGCCCTACTACGACCAGATGGGCTCGTTCTCGCGCGAGCACATCGTCAAGCACGAGCGCTTCCATCCGGGCCTGTCCGCGCACATCCGCGAGATCCAGGTACCGTGCAAAACCCTCACCGGCCTGCTGCGCGAGCAGGACATCGGCGAATTCGAACTGCTGCACATCGACACCGAGGGCGCCGACTTCGAAGTGCTGAAGAGCCTGGATTTCGGCCGCTACACGCCGGGCCTGATCCTGTTCGAGCACGGCCACCTGCCGCGGGCACAGCGCGAGGAATGCGCGGCCTTCCTCGAAGCGCGGGGATATCGGCTGCTGGTCGAGGGACGCGACTGCATGGCTCTGCACCACTCGGTGCGCGAGCGCTGGCCGCGGGCCGCGGCGATGTTCGACGCGTACTCGCCGGAACCCTGAGAAAGGCCGGGCCCGACCAGCCGGAAATGCCGGCTCGGCGAGGGTCCAACTATTAGTACACGTATAGCCCGGCCGAATGGTTCCATGATTGTCGCAACCCTTTTCGGGCATTGGCGACCGCTATGGGACTTCTTACGATAGACCCCAATAACAACATCCAAAGGGGAACCCATGGCGGTCGAAAGCGTAAGACGGCAGGCCAAGCGCGCCGAGTTGCTGAAGGTTGCGGCGGACCAATTTCTCGCTCAGGGCTACGAGGGCCTCAGCCTCGACACGGTGATCGCGCGCGCCGGCGGCACCAAGAGCAACGTCTACACCTTGTTCGGCAACAAGGCGCGCCTGTTCCAGGCGGTGGTGGATGACCTGTGCCGGAACCTGGCGGGCCGCTTCGAGGATCTGCAACTGTCGTCCCTGCCGCCGGAAGACGCCCTGCGCGCGTTCGGGCGCCGCTACCTGAGCACCGTGCTCGACAAGCATGGCCTGCGCCTGCACCGCCTGATGATCGCGGAAGCACGTCGCTTCCCGTCCGTGGCCAAGCGCTGGTATCGCATGGAGCGCGAGGCGGTGGAAGAAGCCCTGGTCAAGTACCTGCAGACCCAGCCGCGGGCCCGGCTGGCGGGTTCGCCCGAGCAGATGGCGCGGCTATTCCTCAACGCGCTCTCCGGCGAACTGCTGCTGCGCCAGCTGGTCACCAACGGACCGCCGCCGTCCAGCCGCGAGATCAATGCACGCGTCGATGAGGCGCTGGGCGCGGTGTTCGCCAGGAACAACCGGGGCTGAGCCAGGTTCCACAGCCGGCCTTCAACGGCCCAGCCAGCGGTCCAGCCCCTGCCGCATCAGGATCAGGCGACGCTGCGCCCGCAGCGGCAAGGGCTTGAGCAGGCGGTTGAACGGTCCGCTGCCCTCCAGCGGCTGCTGCGGCCACGGTGTCTGCCGCAGATGCTCGAAGTACCGGCCGCGCAACGGGTGCCTGCACAGGTAGTGCCAGGGCTTGAACGGCCCGATGTAGTGGATCACCGCCGGCTGCGCCCGCGCCTCGGCCACCTCCCGCGGCGCGAACGGCAGATGCTTCGGCGCCAGCTCGAACACGGTGCTCTGCGCATTCCAGCGCGGGTGCAGATGCACGCGGCGGCGCGGAATCAGGGCGGACATGGCGTCCTGCTCCGGGCAGCTGTTCCGCGGATGGGCAGCGCCGTATTCACGCAGCTGGTCGACGATGCCCTCCTCGCGCCAGCGCTTCAGGTCCAGCAGCAGCACGCCAGTGTTGATGTAGTCGCGCGGATCATCCAGGCCGAGGTCTTCCTTCGGCCAGTTGCGCATATAGGGGTAGAGCGGATTGGTCACGGCGCCGTAGAGCTGCCCCTGCAGGTCGGTCTGCCACAGCGGCCACAGCGAATCGGCGACGATGGTGTCTGCGTCGAGGTAGAGCACCCGCTCGAGCTGGGGCAGCAGCTCCGGCAGCAGCACCTTGTACCAGGCCGCCTCATGGAAACGCTCGGTGGGAAAGCCGCGCAGCAGCTCACGGGGGATCGGCAGGAACTCCAGCCTCGCGCCCTTGCCCTCCACCACCGCGCGCAGCTTGTCCCGCCCTTCCGTCGGCAGCGACTGCGCATGCATCAGCCAGACGCGCACCGGCGGCCAAGTGTGCGCCAGCGCCGAATGCAGCATGGCTGAAACGTGCGGCAGGAAGCCCGCGTCCGAGGAGCAGGCCAGCTCCAGCATCAGGTCTGCTCGCGGGTAAAGAGGAAGAAATGCTCGTCGACGCCCATCAGCTCGCGCAGATCGGCGTTGCGGATGGTGCTTTCGCGCACTTTCAGCTTGTAGCCGTACTGCGCCAGCAATCCGTCGATGTCGCGCTTGCTGCCGTCCGCCTCCAGGCTTTGCAGCTTGTGCGGATCGTTGGGCAGAATCAGCAGGGCCGGCACTTCCAGCCGCGCCAGCCAGCCGATCCAGGCCTCGATGGCGGCGTAGCTCATCTCGCTGAAGCTGTGGATGTTCAGCGCCAGGTCCACCCCGCCCTTCGGGATGGCGCTTTCCATCTGGTCCAGCGGCACCACCGTGGCGCGGTCGAGGCAACCCCGGTACTTGAGGTACCACTCGCACAGGAACGTGCTGCGCGGGATCGCGTCGATGCACCAGTAGCGCTCGACGTTCGGCGCCGCGGCCAGCATGCGGTGCGCCAGTCGGCCGTAGCCGGCACCGATGTCCAGCACCCGCGTCCTGCCGCGGCCGAACAGGTTCCAGTGCCGGTCGAGGAAATACAGCTCGTTGACCGAATCGAGCAGGTCGCGGCTGACCGAAGGCAGCTCGTGGTGCCTGAATACGAAACAGCCGAAGGCGCCGTCCTCGGTCAGGGTCTTGCCGAGCAGGCCGCGCGTATCGAGCGCGGCGAGGTACTGGGTGTAAAGGTAGTACTTGAAGCGCGCCTGCTCGCGCACGCTGCGGTACTGCCAGACATAGGCGTTGTCGCCGCGGAACCAGCGCAGGTCGAGCGTGGCGTCGTCCATCTCCACGCTCCACAGGGTGTGTGCGCAGACCGGCGAGTCGACCTCGGCGTAGCGTGCTTTCAGCTCGCGCAGGCGCGGGTTGTCCGGGCGCAGCTCCGCTTCCGCACCCGGCGGCAGCGGGGTGCTGTCGTCGTGCCCGCCGCGGCGGTAGCGCAGGTCGTCCGGCGTCAGGCGCTCGATGCGGTAGCCGAGCCGCTCCAGCAGCGCCTTGGCCCAGACCTTGGGGCCGCGCGGTTGACCCTGGATGTGCATCAGGCGCCGTCTAATTTGTACAGCAGCATCTGGTCGGGATTGGCCACCAGCTCGCGCGCGGCCGGATCGCCAACGACGTAGTCGGCCTTGATGCGGCGGTAGCCGGCGGCATCGAGCAGGCCGGAGAAGTCGCGCCGCACCTTGCCTTCGTTGGATTCGGTGGACAGCAGCTGGTCGCCCTCGTTGGGGATCAGGAACAGGTACGGCACCTGCAGGCGCTTGAGCTGGCCGACCCACCAGGCGATGGCGGCGTGGGTGCACTCGGAGAAGCTGTGCACGTTGAAGGCCAGGTCGAAGCTGCCGGGCTGGAGCTTTTCCACCTCGTCGAGCAGGCAGACCCGTGCCGGCGGGCTGAGCTTGCGGTATTCGAGGTAGTACTCGCAAAGGAAGCTGGACATGGGCACGGCGTCGCAGCAGACGTAGGACGCGATGTCGATGCCGGAGCTGCAGACGCGGTGCGCCAGGCGGCCGTAGCCGGCGCCGATGTCGAGCACGCGCAGGCCGCCGGAACTTTTCGGGCGCTCGAACAGCTTGAGGTTGCGGTCGAGAAAATTGATTTCGGTGATCGAGTCGAGCAGGTCGCGGCTGATGCGCGGATGGCCCGGGAACTGCCAGGTCCAGCAGCCGAACTGGCCGTCCTCTTCCAGCTTCCGCAGCAGGCCGCGATGGTCGCGCTTCTCGACGTCGTTGAGGTAGACGAAGTACTTCAGCGCGGTGGTGGAGCGGCGCTCGCGGTAATGCCAGACGTAGGGCGTGTCGCCACGGAAGTGCGAGGGCGTGACCCAGTCGCGGATGATGTCGGTGTTCCAGCGCGAGTGCACCCGCGCCGGGATGTCGAGCTGCTCGTAGCGCCGCTCGATTTCGAGCAGGCGCGGATGGTTCTGGCGCAGACGCTCGTCGACGCCGGCCGGAACCGGCACGCTGTCGTCCACCAGTTGCTCCAGGTACTGCCACTCGTCGTCCGGCAGGTGCTCGACGCGGTAGCCGCGCTTGCGGAGGTAGTTGCGCAGCAGGCGGCGCGGGATCTCGGCAATACCCATGATCTGGGATCTCTAGTTCTGGTCAGGTACGGGCTTGAGGACGGTGCGGCGCAGCCGGGCCTCGACGCGCAGCATGTAGGGAATCAGCGCGGCCGGCAATGGCCGGATCAGGACGGCCCAGGCGTTGCGGCCCAGCAGCGGCGGCGGGGCGAACGGCGTCTTGCGCAGCTGCGCCCGCCAGCGTGCCCGGGCCGGGTGCTTGCACAGGTAGTGCCAGGGCTTGGCCATGCCCGGCCCCTCGAAATGCAGGATCGCCGGACGGGCGCGGGCCTCGGCGGCGCCGGAACCATAGGTCTCCTCGGCCAGGCCGCGCCAGAACCAGATCGCGTTGAGGCAGTTCCAGCGCGGGTGCAGCGGCACCCGTTCGGGGCCGAGCACGACATTGAGCAGGTGCTGGTCCGGCCACAGCCAGGCCCCGGCCTGGTGGCGCGCCAGCTCGATCATGCGCGCCATGGCGCCGGTGCCGCGCATCCGCTCCAGGTTGAACAGCAGCACGCCGCTGTTGAAGTAACCGCTGCCGGGAGGCAGGCCCAGCTCGGCCACCCGTGGCCGCAGCGCCGGCTGAACCACGCTCTCCACCGCGCCCACGCTGCTGCCGTCCAGCGGCATGTGCCACAGCTCGTCGAGCCGGTCCACCACCATCGTGTCCACGTCCAGGTACAGCACGCGCGGCGTATCCGGCAGCAGCTCCGGCAGAAACAGCCGGTACCACATGGCCGGACCGAAGTACGGGGTCAGCGGCACCGCGGCCAGGCGCTCCGCGCCGATGCGGTGGCCGCGGAAACGCGCCAGCGGCGACGCCTCGACCATGCCGCGCAACTTCTCCAGCGCCCCGGCGGGAAAGTCCTCGCCGTGGAGGAAATGCACGGTCAGCGGCTCGCCGGCGTGGACCTCCAGCAGAGAATGCAGCATCGCCGCGCAGTACGCGGCGTAGCGCTGATCCGCGGCGCAGGCGACCTGAAGACCAGCGGCGGCGTAGCCGCCGGCCGCATCCCCTCTCCCGCCGGGAGAGGGGGGGACCGCTCGCGGAGCGAGCGGTGGGGTGAGGGACGCAGTCACTCACGGCTCCGCAGGCGAGGCAGCAATCGCCTTCTGGATGTCGGCCGCACCGGTGCGGAACTCGGCCCAGGCGGCATGCAGAGGCTCGGCGGCGTTCTCGAGCCGGAACGCCACCGTGTCCAGGCTCTCCTCCACCGGGTCGTAGCCCTGCGCGCGCAGCATCGCCTGGCAGGCGGCGCGGTCGGCCGGATTGAGGTGGTGGTGCTCGTAGATCACCAGGGCCGGCCGCCAGCGCGTCCAGTCGATGTGCCTGAGGATCTCGTAGTCGTAGCCCTCGGTGTCGATCTGTACCAGGTCCAGCGCGATGACGGAATGCTTGCGGCACAGCGAATCGAAGCTGAGGGTCGGCACGTCGCGCTGCACGATGCGGCGCTCCAGGTCCGGAATCATGTCGGCGTGCTTGACGATCACCTCGCGGCGGAACGAGCCGAGCGCGTCGTACCAGCGCGGCAGCTCCTCGCCCGGCGCCGCCTGGGCCAGGTGGTAGAACGGCAGTACGCCGTCGCGGTCGGCAATGGCGGCGTTTTCCAGGCGCACTCGCGGGTGGCCCTGGTAGCGCGCGCGCAGGCGCTCGAACACGAATGGCACCGGCTCGATCATCACGCCGTGCCAGCGCCGGGTCTCGACGAACAGGCGCAGCGGATCGCGCTGCTCGCCGTCGTTGGCGCCGATCTGCAGGAACACGCAGCGCGGATAATGCGCAGCGAACACCTTGAGGAAGCGCGCCGAGGGATAGTCCGGATAGCGGTAGGGCAGCAGGGCGCGCACCCGCCGCAGCAGCCGCCAGGCCGGCGAGTAGCGCGGCACCAGCCGCGTCACACCCTGGCCGACCCAGTCGAGCAGGTCGGCGAGGCGTTGCCCCGCCGTCGATTGCGGCGCGCTGCTGCCATTCATTCTTGCTTCTCCGCCAGCACCAGGTAGACCAGGGCGTTTTCGGCGCGGCTCGCGTCCGAGTGCAGCCGGTCGAAGAAGGCCATCAGGCCCTGGAACAGCGCCGAGTAAGGCCGGCGCAGGAATTTCGGCACGCGCCGGTAGGTGCCGCTCAGCACCATCAGCAGACCCAGCGGCGTCAGGCCCATCACGCCGCGCAGCTCGATGACGCGGAAGCCGGCCTGCTCCACCGCCAGCTTCAGCCCGTCGCAGGTCCAGCGCCAGTAGTCCACCGGGTCGCGGTGCAGGAACATGGTGCCGTGCGTGCTCAGCAGCAGGCGGCCGCCGCGGCGCAGCACGCGCCGGCACTCCCTCAGGTAGGTGGCCGGATCGCGCACGTGCTCCAGCACCTGCGACGACAGCACGGCGTCGAACTCGCTGTCGGCGCAGGGCACGGTACCGTCGGCGCGCACCAGCACGGCGGCCTTGGGATTGCCCGGCAGGTCGGCGGCGACGTACTGGCAGCCCGCCGGCACGGCGCTGCGATAGGGCGAGTCGGCGCAGCCGAAGTCCAGCACCCTGCCCCCCTCCGGCAGCAACTGCGGCATCAGGCCGGCAATGCCGCGGCGCAGGGCCTTGGCGATGTAGGCCATGGGGTGGCCCCAGGGCAGGCCCTTGGCGTCGTCGACGATCGCCACGCGGCCGTCGCTAAGGAACTGATGCGCCGGGGCTTCGCTGTTCCGATTCATGCCTGGGACGCCCGCACGTTGGCGAGGATATCGAGGATGACCTTGCCCTGGCCGAACACCACCAGCAGCATGAACGCGTACACCGCCGCCAGCGCGGTCGCGGAAACCGGCAGGCGCAGCCATACGCTCTGGCCCTGCAGCAAGTACTCCACCGCGCCACCCGCCAGCCCGGCGGCCAGCGCCGACAGCATCGGCGCGGTGCAGGCGCGCCACAGCATGCCCAGGGTCAGCTCGGTGCCCTTGAACGCATAGAGCATGCAGGGCGCCACCAGCAGGAACAGCGCTGCGGAATAAGCGATGGTCACGCCCTTGGCGCCGCCAAGCAGGCCGATCAGCATGGCCGTGCCGAGCGCGCCCCAGCCGATCACGCCCCAGTGCAGCATGCGCTTGACCCGGCCGCTGGACATATAGAGCCAGCCGGTGGAGGTCATGACCGGCTGCACGCACATGCCCGGCGCGAGGCAGCGCATCAGGGTGCCGGCCTCCTCCCACTGCGGGCCGAGCACCACCCGTACCAGATCCGGCGCCAGCACCATGCAGGCGGCCCCCAGCGGCAACGACAGGGTGACCATGATCTCGACGCAGCGGAAGTAGTAGCGGGCGTAAAGCTGCGGATCGCTTTGCAGGCGCGACAGCGCCGGGCCGGCGACGTTGGTGAGCGGCTGGCTGATGTAGCCCAGCAGGGTGTTGGCGAGGATGTAGGCGCGGTTGTACTGGCCGAGCAGGTGAGCGCCCCAGTAGCGGCCGAGCAGCAGCACGCTGGCGTTGAGCGCGGCGTAGCAGAGCAGGCCGAACTGCACCAGGTAGGCGCCGTAGGCCAGCATCGGCTTCACGCTCGGGTCGAAGCGCGGCCGGCCGGGGCGCCAGTCCGAATAGGTCCAGACCAGCACGGCGTAGAACAGGTCGGCGCCGATCTGTTGCAGCACCAGGGCCCAATAACCCACGCCGAAGCGCGCCATCACCACCGCCAGCATGCCGCTGAGCATGGTCGCGGCGATCTGGATCTTGGCGTTGACGCCGAACTTGAGGTGACGGGTCAGCAGCGCGCCGTGCTGCGCGGCGAGCGCGCCGAGCACGAAGCTGAGCGACAGCACCCGCGTCACGTCGACCAGGCGCGCGTCGTCGAAGAACATCGCCACCAGCGGGCCGCAGGCGCAGGCGATCAAGGTCGCCGTGGCACCGAACGCGAGATTGACCCAGAACAGCGTGTTGACCTGGGCGTTGGTCAGGTCCTCGCGCTGGATGGTGGCGCTGGACAGGCCGGCGTCGCGGAACACCGTGCCGACCTGCAGGATGCCCATGGTCATGGCGAAGATGCCGAAGTCCGAAGGACTGAGCAGGCGCCCGAGCGCGGCAATGACGACCAGGCGGAACAGCTGCGTCACCGCCATCGCCAGCACCGAGGCCACGCCGCCGCGCACCGACACCGCCTTGAGCCGCGACAGGGTCAGCGGCTCCGGCGCGACGACCCGGTCGGTGGGAAAGCGACGGAAGTCGCCAGCCTCCGGCCGCCGGTCCGTCGAGCTGGGCTCGCTCATCGCCCGCGGCTCAGGCCTTGATCGCGATGCGGCCGGTGTAGTCGACCCGGGCCAGCAGCAGCGGCGGCGTGACGCCGCTGGCGAAGTACTCGTCCACCGCCTTGCGGCAGCCGTCCCAGTGGCCGTAGTCGTCGATGATCAGCACCCCGCCCTGCACCAGCCGCGGGTAGAGATGCTCCATCTCGTGGCGGGTCGATTCGTACCAGTCGGTGTCCAGGCGCAGCAGCGCCAGCTGCGGCGGCGCCTGTGCCGGCACCGTGGTCTCCACCGTGCCGGGCACCAGGTGCAGGCGCTGCTCGGGGTAGCCGCTGGAGAGCAGCACCTGGCGCACCTGCTCCAGGCCGAACACCTGCGGATTGAACATGTTCTCCCAGGCTTTCTGGCCGGAATTCTCGGCCTGGTTCCAGGTCTGCAGGGCCGAGCCGTCGTAGCGCGACTGGTCGTGCTCGGTCGGCGCCGTCATGCCTTCGAAAGTATCGAACAGGTACAGGTCGCGGCTGGTGTCGCCCAGCTCGATCAGACGCAGCGCCATCGCCAGCACCGAGCCGCCGCGCCACACGCCGCACTCGGCGAAAGCCCCGGGCACGCCGCGCCGCACCACATGGTCGACGCCGCCGAGCAACGCGGCGATGCGCTCGGCGCTGGTCATGGTGTAGGGCCGCACGCGCTTGATGATGGCGACGTCGGCCGCCGACAGGTCGGCCGGGATCACCTCGCCCGGCGCTTCGGGCTGGCCGCGCAGGCGCTTGAACAGGTTGAAAGCCATGGGCTGGAGCTCCCGACTCTTCAGGAATGGAGCCGGCGCAGCACGCCGAGCCAGGTGCGCATGCAGGCCGCGCTGTCGACGAGGAAGTCGCGCCCGCCCTGGTCCCAGACGAAGCCGCGGAACTTCGGCGCCTGCGCCTCGATGGCATCGGCCAGCGCGGCATAAGCGTCGGCGTAGCTGCCGCCGCTGAGCCTCACCTCGCGCAGCCAGGGCAGCAGCTCCTCCACCACCACCATGCCGGCCAACTCGTGGTACAGGTCCTTGAACAGGTTGTGCGGCGAGCGCTTGTGCTCGGCCACCGGCGACCCCACCCGCACCAGCTGGCCCAGATGCTTGGCGCACTTCTGCACGAAATAGCCGGAAAGGATGTCGCCGAAGCGGTCGATGCGCATGCCCTGCAGCGGAAAGCCCATCCGCACGTAGTAGTACGCCGGCATGGCCTCGCGCAGCAACGCGGTGTTCTGGGTGTTGACCGGCGACCAGGTCTGCGGTCCCAGCAGCACCGGCGTGGTCACGGCCTCACGCATCCGCGGCCGCTGCGCCAGGCGGGTGATGGCGTCGACGTCCGGGTCGTTGAGCCACAGCCCGGCATTGACCGCCACGCGCGCCTGCTGCAGCGCCGCCGGCACATCCGCGGCCGGCTGCGCCGCCGGCTTGCCGCGCTCGGCATAAGGATAGCCGCGCGGATAGATCTCGTCCGCGTGGCGCGGCTCGAGCAGGGTGCAGATGTTGAACCAGTCGCCCCGCGCCAGCAGGTGGCCGCCGCAGTCGGCGACGCGGCTGCCGACGACGTGGTGGCTGCCGACGAAGTCGCTGTCGGCCAGGCAGTAGTTGTCGTCGTCGATCGAGATCAGCACCTCGGCGCCGGACTCCCAGGCGCGCAGGAAGCCGATGTTGCGACGGTTGTCGGTGTCCCAGGGGATGAAATCGTCCGGCAGCGCCAGGCTGCGCAGGTAGGCGGCCTGTTCATCCAGGCCGGGACAGTCGATACGGAAACCCAGCTTGCGCGCCGCCGTCGCCGCCGCGTGGACGCTGGCCGGCGTCTTGCGGTCGCAGATGATGCGCAAGGTCGTCTCCTGCTCGCGGCCGTGCGCGCGCAGATTGTCGAGGTAGCCCTGCAGCCAGGCGGGCTCGAAAATGGTGGTGACGACGATGTCGGTGACGCGGGCCATGCTCCTCCCAGGAGCGGCAGTTGTGCCGCCATTGGATGCCCGTGGACGGGCTTTTGATTATCGCTTGAAAAAGACGTACAGACCGGAAAACTGCGAGAAGAAACGGAAGCCCCCGCCCCGTCCCTCCAGACCCTGGTGCACCGCCGCGCGGTTGCCGAGGAGGGCCGGATGACCGTAGTCCTCGCAGGCCAGCACGCCGCCGGAGCTCAGCTCCACCCCGGCGGGCTCCCCCAGCAGGGTGTCGAGCAGGTAGCGCGTGGCACGGTAGGAATCGCAGTCGATATAGGCCAGCGCCAGCCGCCTGGCATCGCTCTTCACCAGGGTCTGGGTGAAGTCGCCGCGCACCAGGGTGACGTTGTCGAACTCGGCCAGCTTGGCGCGTACTTCCTCGAACTGCACGTCGTGGCTGCGGTTCCAGAAATGGTCCACGCCCAGCCCTTCCTCGGGGAAGGACTCGAACATGTCGAACATGAACAGGCGGCGGTTGTCGCCCAGCGCGCGCAGGGTGCGCGCGATCAGCCAGCCGCTGTGGCCGCGGTACGAGCCGAACTCGGCGATGTCGCCGGGAATGCGGTTATCGGCGACATGGCGCAGCAGCTGGTACAGGTCCAGGTAGTCGCGCAGGCCGCACTTCTGTTCGAAGCGCTGCAGCGACTCCTCGTAGATCTGGTAGGGATTGGGCTGGTCGAGCAGCACCGGCGAGACGAAGAAGGTGTCGCGGTACTCGTCGCGCCGCGCGAACAGGGCGCGCTCCGGATCGAGGCCGCCGACGTATTCCATCGGCACGCCACCGAGGCAGGAATGCTGCGCCAGGATGCGGGCCGCGGTGGTGAGGCGGCGCGCGTCGGCGTAGGCGCACAGCACCATCACCGCGCCGCGGCACTCGGCTTCGCCCCAGCGCTGCAGCGGCGCCAGCCCGGCATCGCGGAAGCGGACGCCGGCCTGGCGCAGGGACTGGTTGAGGGCCAGGTGCAGGGCATCGCCATCGCCCAGGCTCAGCACCCAGGCTTCGGCCGATCCAGCCTTGGCAACGGCGGCGCTGGCCCACTCGGTCAGCGCCCGCACCGCCTGCTCGGCGCTGTCGGCGCCGTACCAGCGCGCCTGCTCGGC
>CAYWPB010000072.1:0-12992 GCA_964458725.1 uncultured Nevskia sp.
GTCGCGCTCGAGGTTGTGGGTCATCACCACCGCAAAGCTGCGCGCGTCGAGGCTGACGCGGGCGGCAAGCTGGTCGGGCCCGGACTGCACCAGGCGCGTGCCCTCGGCCAGGCCGAGCGGCGCGCAGGCCGGGTCGCGGTGATCGACCAGGCTCACATCCCAGCCCAGGCCACGGCCGATGCGCGCCAGCGCCAGCGAGGCCGCATTGACGCCGACCAGCACGATGGCCCACGGCGGCAGCAGGGTTTCGATCAGCACTTCCATCGTGCCGTGCGCGGTGTCGAAACCCTGCACCTGCGGCCGGCCGTTGACGGTGCCGGCGCGGGCGATCAGGGCCTCGCGCAGCGCCGCGTCGCCGAATTCGTCGTGCAGGGTCTGGCCGCTCCACACCAGGCGCCGCGGCCGCGGCCCGAGCACCCGGCCATCCTGCACAAAGGCCGTGGCCAGGAAGCCCGGCGCGCGGCTGCTCAGGCAGCGCTCCACCGCGCCGACGAAACCGAGGTCGTCGCGGCTCACCGGCTCGATCAGCACCTCCAGCTCGCCGCCGCAGCCCAGCTCGATCAATGCGTCCAGCCCGTTCTCGCGGTCGTAGCGCACGATGCGCGCGGTTCCGGCAGCGATGACCTCGTGGGCGCGGGCGATGATGTCCGCCTCCGGGCAGCCGCCCGAAAGACCCCGCACCACACTGCCGTCGCCGCAGACCAGCATGCGGGCGCCGGCGCGGCGGAAGGTCGAACCCTGGGTGCGGGTCAGGGTGGCCAGGGCCGCGCCGCCGGCGAAGTTCTGAACTTCGAGGCGGCGGAAGCCTTGCAGGAGGGGTTCGAATTCCTGCGGTGTATTCATGCGCTCATCTGGTCGGCGATCGGCAGCCGGCGGATGCGCTTGCCGCTGGCATTGAACAGCGCATTGCACAGCGCCGGCGCGATCGGCGGGGTGCCGGGCTCGCCGACGCCGGTAGGCTTTTCGGCGGAGGGCATGATGTGCACTTCCACCGCCGGCATTTCGTTGATGCGCAGCGGGATGTACTGGTGGAAGTTGCTCTCCTGCACCACGCCGTCCTTGAGCGTGATGGCGCCGTGCAGGGCCGCGCTGAGGCCGTAGCCGATGCCGCCCTGCATCTGCGCCGCGATCACGTCGGGGTTGATCGCCACGCCGCAGTCCACCGCGCAGACCACGCGGTCGACCCTGAAGCTGCCATCCGGCTTGACCGTGACTTCCGCCACCTGGGCGACATAGGAATTGAACGACTCGTGCACGGCGATGCCGCGGCCGCGCTTCTCGCCGGCGGCGCCGGGCTTGAGCGGCTTGTTCCACTCGGCCTTGGCGGCAACCAGTTCCAGCACCGCTTTCAGGCGCGGCGCGCCGCCGAGCAGGGCGCGGCGGTACTCGTAAGGGTCCTGCCCCGCCGCCGAGGCTGCCTCGTCGATGAGACTCTCCTTGACGAAGGCGTTGGCGGAATGGCCGACCGAACGCCACCACTGCACCGGCACCGCGATATTGTCCGGCGTGCTCAACTCGACCCGCAGGTTCGGCACGGCATAGGCCATGTCGGCTACACCCTCGACCGAGGTGGCGTCGATGCCGTCCTTGACCATGAAACCCTCGAAGGCGGTGCCCTTGATGATGGACTGCGCCACCAGATGGTGCTGCCAGGCGACCAGCTTGCCGCTACCGTCCAGGCCGAGCCTGGCCTTGTGGAAGAAGGCCGGCCGGTAGTAACCGGCGCGGGTGTCGTCCTCGCGCGTCCACACCAGCTTCACCGGGACCTTCACGCCCTTGTCCCAGGCCGCCTTGGCAATGGCGACGGCCTCCAGCACGTAGTCGGCGTGCGGGTTGGCGCGGCGGCCGAAGCTGCCGCCAGCATAGAGCTGGGTGATGCTGACCTTGTCCGGCGCGATACCGAGCAGGGCCGCCACCGCGCCCTGGTCCGGCGTATGCATCTGCTCGCCGTTGACGATCTCGCAACTGCCGTCGCCAAGCTTGACCAAGCAGTTGAGCGGCTCCATCGCCGAGTGCGCCAGGTAGGGCAGCTCGTATTCGGCCTCGATCAGCCTGGCCGGCTTGGCCTCGAACGCGGAGGCGGCATCGCCTTCCTTGCGCGCCACCAGCCCGTCCTTGCCGGCCATCTCCTTGTACTGCGCCAGGATCTGCTCGCTGCCGAGCTTGAAGGCGTTGCTCTCGTCCCAGTCAATCTCCAGGGCGTCGCGGCCGCTGCGCGCGGCCCAGGTGTTCCTGGCCAGCACGGCGACACCGGAGAAGCGGGTCTTGTTGTCGCCCCCGAACTGCACCACCTCCACCACGTTCGGCACGGCCTTGGCCTTGTCGGCGTTGACCGTCTTCGGCACCGCGCCGAAGCGCTGCGGGTGCGCCACCACCGCCACCAGCATGTCCGGCAGCTTGTAGTCCTGGGTGAACACCGCGCTGCCGTTGGTTTTGTCGGCGTGGTCCTTGCGGTGCAGCTTCTGCTTGCCGATCAGCTGGAAGTCCTTCGGGTCCTTGAGCGCCACGTCCTGCGGCACCGGCTGCTGCGCCGCCTTCAGCGCCAGCTGGCCGAAGCTGGCCTTGTGGCCGTTCCTGGAATGCACCCAGCCCTTCGACACGGTGATCGAGGCCGGCGCCACCTTCCATTCCTGCGCGGCGGCGGTGACCAGCATGGCGCGGGCCGCGGCACCGGCCGGCGGCATCTGCTCGTAGGAATTGGCCATCGCGGTGCTGCCGCCGGTGAGCTGGATGCCCATCAGCAGGTTCTTGTACTTGTTGGCGTCGGCCGGCGCGCCTTCGACGCGCACCAACTCCCAGTCGGCGTCCAGTTCCTCGGCCAGCAGGGTGGCGAGGCCGGTGAAGGTGCCCTGCCCCATTTCCAGATGCTTGGCCACCACGATGACGCTGTTGTCGGTGCCGATGCGGACGAAGGCGTTGGGCTCGAACCCCCCGGCAGTGACCAGCTCGCCGCCGCCGCTGCCCGGCGCGGCGGTGCCGGTGTCGGCGAAGGCGGCGCCGGTGTAGATGCCCAGCGCCAGGCCGCCTGCGCCCTGCAAAAAGCGGCGGCGGCTCTCGTTGACGATGAGGATGTCGCGGCTGATGTCGTTCATGTCCGTTCTCCTCAGGCGGTCAGCGAAGAGGCGGCTTCATGGATCGCCGCGCGGATGCGCACGTAGGTGGCGCAGCGGCAGACGTTGCCGCTCATGGCGGCGTCGATGTCGGCGTCACTGGGCTTCTTGTTGGAGCGGAGCAGCGCCGTGGCCGACATGATCTGGCCGGACTGGCAATAGCCGCACTGCACCACATCCAGCTTCTGCCAGGCCGCCTGCACGGCGTGGCCGACCTTGTCGTGGCCCACGGCTTCCACGGTGGTGATCTTCTTGCCCGCCGCCGCGGCCACCGGCGTGACGCAGGAGCGCACCGCCTGGCCGTCGAGGTGCACGGTGCAGGCGCCGCACAGGGCCATGCCGCAGCCGTACTTGGTGCCGGTGAGGTTGGCGACGTCGCGCAGGAACCACAGCAGCGGCATCGAGGGATCGCCGTCGTAGGAGTGGTTCTTGCCGTTGATGTTGAGCTGGATCATGGTGAGCTCCGGTGTAGGAGTCCGATCCGGCTTGGCCCGGTCGGGACTCGTGCTGACAGGCACGCGGCCCACAGCCGATCCCGACGCTGTCGGTGGCGGTTGGCTCGTGACAGGTATTGGATATTGACGGCCGCTAATTTGATCCACGGGCCAGACCTTTGCAAGCCGCCTATATCGCGGTTCCGGCGGCGATAGGACCCGCCAGCGGGGATGCCGGTGTGGGTCCCAGCGCAAGCCTTGTGATCCACCGCCGCAGGCGGCACCATGCAACGGGGGCTTGATCCGATCATTCATTGCATGACCAGCGACGCGCGCGGCATCCGCCTGGCGAGCACCGCCGCGTTCGCGGCGCTGCTGCTGGCGTCCTGCGATCATTCGCCGCCACCGGCAGCCCCGCCCTCGCCGCCGGAGTACGTCGGCGCCGCCGCCTGTGCGGGCTGCCACGCCGGGGAAACCGTGGCATGGCGGGCATCGCAGCACGCCCACGCCATGCAGTCCGCCGGTCCGGACAGCGTGCAGGGCCGCTTCGACGGCACCGCGCCGAAGGGCATCCCGGCGAAGTTCAGCCACGGCGCTTCCGGCTATACCGTGCACACCGCCGGCAGTGACGGCCGGCCTGGCGACTTCAACATCGGCTACAGCTTCGGGGTCGATCCCTTGCAGCAGTATCTGGTGCCGTTTTCCGACGGCCGCTTGCAGGCGCTGCCCTATGCCTGGGATGCACGTCCCGCCGCCCAGGGCGGACAACGCTGGTTCGATCTGCAGGCCTGCGACCCGGCCAAGCCGGGCGCGGCACGCCACTGGACCGGGCGTGACCAGAACTGGAATTACCAGTGCGCGGATTGCCACTCCACCAACCTGCGCCGCAACTACGACGCCGCGGAGGATCGCTACGCGACGAGCTGGAGCGACCTCGCCGTGGCCTGCGAAGCCTGCCATGGCCCGGGCTCGCGTCACCTCGCCTGGGCCCGCCACGAACCCGGCACGGACGATGCGAACAAGGGCCTTGCCATTGCGCTCGACGAGCGCAATGGTGTCGCCTGGCCCCGCGATGCGGCCAGCGGCGAGCCACGACGCAACCGGCCGCTCGAAGCCCATCGCGAGGTCGAGACCTGCGCAGCCTGCCATTCGCGCCGCCGCCCGCTCGGCGATGACCCCACCCCGACCGGCCGCCTGCTCGATCGTTACGAGCCGGCGCTGCTCGACCCCGGCCTGTATTACCCGGACGGCCAGCAGCAGGGCGAGGTCTACATCTACGGCTCCTTCCTGCAAAGCCGCATGTACGCCGCCGGCGTCACCTGCTCGGACTGCCACGAGCCGCACAGTAGCAGGCTCCGCGCAGAGGGCAATGCGCTGTGCACGCAGTGCCACGAGGCGGCGCGCTACGACAACCGCGCGCACCATCTCCACGCCTCCGGCAGCGCCGGCGCGCAGTGCGTGGCTTGCCACATGCCGGCGCGCACCTACATGCAGGTCGACCCGCGCCGCGATCACTCGCTGCGCGTGCCGCGGCCGGACCTGAGCCTGCAATACGGCGTGCCCAACGCCTGCAACTCCTGCCACCGCGACAAGGACGCCGGCTGGGCCGCCGCCGCAATCGAGCAGGCGCACGGTCCTCTGCGCAAGGGCTATCAACGCTACGCCGCCGCGCTCGATGCGGCGCGGCGGCAAGCGCCGGACGCCGTGGACCAACTGCTGGCGCTCGCCGCCGATGCCGGCTCACCGGCCATCGCCCGCGCCACCGCGGTGGCCGCACTGAACCACCCCGGCCCGCGCAGCCTGCAGGCGCTGCAACAGGCGGCACGGGACAACGATCCGCTGCTGCGCGACGCGGCGCTGGAAGCGCTGCTGTCGTACCCGCCGCGGCAGCGCGCCGCGCTGGCCTTGCCGCTGGCGGACGATCCGGTGCAGGGGGTGCGCCTCAAGGCCGGTCATGCGCTCGCCGACGTGCCGGACGCCTTGCTCGATCAAGCGCAGCGCGCCGTGCGCGAACGCGCCTATGCCGCCTGGCGCGCATCCGAGCTGGCTTCGGCGGAACGGCCGGAATCGCATGTCAATCTCGGCGGCATTGCCGCCGAGCGCGGCGAGACGGACGAGGCGCGCCGGCAGTTCGAAGCCGCGCTGAAACTGGATCCGCGGTTCGTCCCGGCCTGGGCCGATCTCGCCGGCCTGGAGCAGGCGCTTGGCCACGAGGAGCAAAGCGGCGCGATACTGGACCAGGCGCTGCGCCACGTGTCTGGCAACGCCGACCTGCTGCACCTGCATGGACTGTGGCTGATCCGAAACAACCGCCTGCGCGAAGCCCTGGAACCGCTACGCCGCGCCGCAGCGGCTGCACCCGGCAATGCGCGCTATGCCTACGTCTATGCGGTGGCGGTGCATGCCACCGGCCAGACCGCGCAGGCGCTGAACTTGTTGGAGCAGGCCCTGCGGGGCGCGCCCGGCGAGCCCGATCTGCTCTCCGCCGCAGCCACCTATGCACGCGAAGCGGGCCGCGGCGAAGCGGCCGACGCGTACGCACGGCGCTACGAAGCGGCGACGGCGCGGTACTAGACCACGGCCGCGGTGTCGCGGCCGCTGCGCCACAACAGGATCAGCCGCAACAGCGTGCGCAGCAGGGCCATGGCGCCAAAGTACAGCGCGCCGCCGGCCAGGGCCTTGTACGGCGTCGCCTCCCATTCGCCGCCGCTGGCAGGATCGAAGCCGGCGGCGCGGACCACGTCCGGCGTGACGCCGTAGGGCGGCCAGACCACCATCACCGAGGCGCCCACCGCACCGAGGTAGACCACCACGCTCAGCGCCCAGGCGGCCATCGCCAGCATCTGCCGGTCGAACGACTGCTCGAAGCTCCTGGCCTTGGCCGGCGCGGTCCACACCGTCAGCATCTTGCCGATGCTGAGCCAGAAGAACGCGCCGACCATCCACCAGGCATGCATGCCCCAGGCGAAGGCCGCGATCAGCAGCAGATACAGACTGGCTAAACCGGCCAGATAGAGCACGCGCCGGCCGCGCGTGTCGTCGCCGTACATCACTACCGTGTAGAAGCCGGTGGCGTGGACCACGAAGAATTCCAGCAGCATGGTGGTCATGCCGGTGGCGACCCACCGCGGCTCGAACCACTCGGTGTGCATCCACACCAGCAGGAAGCCGGCGGCGGTGAGCAGGTCCGGAATGGCGGCGAGCAGGATCATGGGCGCAGCTTAGTTCTGCTCCGCAGTCTTGCCCGCCCCCGAGCTAGGGGGCGGGCTCGATCGTCAGCTGCACCTGCGCGGCGCCGGCGTTGTTGGCGATGGTCAGCACGGTGGCGTTCGCGGCCGAGGTGACCTGGCCGCCCTGCACCGTGACGCGGTAGCCCTTCGGGTAATGCCGCGCCGGCACGAAGATCTCGGTCGGCGCGGTCGCCGCGCGCGGGGTGTAGCTCAGGTTGAACTGCTTGCTGGCGCCGTCGAAGCTCATCGCCTGCGGCGTGCCGGCGATGGCGCGCGCATAGGGGCGGATCAGCACGTCGGCCTTGGCCGGCTTGAGCGTGGACAGGTCGGAGTCGTCGCTGAACAGGCCTTCGACGCTGCCGCCGGTGGGGTCGCCGGAATTCTTGTAGGCCCAGTAGGTCCAGCCCACCAGGTGCTGGTCGGCCAGGCCGGCGACGCGGCCGATATCGGTGATGTCGTCGGTGGCGCCGAACTCGGTCATCAGCGAGGTCGCGCCGAGCGCCGCGATCTGCGCGTCGGCGTTGCTCATGGTGCGCGGCTCGATGATCAGGCAGTCCGGCAGCTCGGGCAGGCCGGTCCCCGCGGTCAGGGTCACCGAGCAGTAGTCGTGCCAGGACAGGCCCAGCGCCGGATCGGACTCCGCCGTCATGGCGCTGGGCGCGCCGAAGTCGAACAGCTGCTGCGGCTCGAAGAAGGCAAAGTGCTCGGTGTCCGCCGCCCGCACCCCGGCCAGGGCGGAGTCGAAGAACTTCTGCAGCGTGGCATCGAACAGCGGGCAGTCCAACTCGAAGCAGGTTGGCCACTGCGTGCCGGGCCAGGGCTCGTTGAACAGGTCGTAGCCGAGCAAATAGGGCTGCTTCTTCCAGCGCGTTGCCACCGCGGTCCAGGCTGCCTGGTACGGTGCCCACAGGCCGTTGGCATTGGACCAGAACTGGTCGTAGACGTTGTTGAGGGCCAGGCTGATGAATTCGTTGAGCGGGAAGCCGTGAGTGGCGTCGTTGGGCAAATCCAGCGCCGGCACCGCCCAGTCCGGAAAGCCCTCGCCCTGGAACTGCTCGTTGTACATGTCCTGATGGAAGTCGAGCAGCACACGGATGTGGCGCGAGGCCAGCAGCTGCACGCTGCGGTCGATCCGGTCGAGGTAGCTCTGGTCGATCACGCCCTTTTGCGGCATCACGCCGGCGAACAGCACGCCCAGGCGCACCACATTGAAGCCGTTGACGGCGAGGAAGTCCGCATCGGCGGCGGTGAGGCCGGCTGCCGTCTCGGGCGGATAGTAGGGCTTGAGCTTCCACACCATGTTGACGCCGTGCAGCAGCCCCACGCGGTTGTGCTCGTCCACCCTGAAAACGCCGTCCCGGTGCAGCGCGGCGCCCCAATCGGGCCCCGCCACCGCTGCGGCGGCCGTGGCCGCGCCGTCCGGCGCCGACGACGATCCGCAGGCGGCCAGTACCACGACCAACGCCGCGGCCAGCCACCGCGTCCCTGAAAAGTGCGGCACGGTCATACTCTCCCCGCTGTTTTACTTATGGCCGGATTGTGGCCTCGCCTCGCGCCATGCAGCCCCGTCCTTTCAGACTAGAGCCTTTTCTTGGCGACGGGCGCGGCGTAAAACATGGGCAGGCGGAACAATAAAGCGAGGAGCCGATGAGCGCACCGGAATACTTCAGCCGCTACGACAACCTGCATATGAGCCGCGACGAGGCCGGCGTGCTGCTGCTGCGCATGCACAGCGACGGCGGCCCCATCGTCTGGAACGGCAAGACTCACCGCGAGTTCGTCGACGCCTTCCACGACATCGGCCGCGACCGCCGCAACCGCGCCGTGGTGCTGACCGGCACCGGCCCGGAATGGATGGTGCAGATCGACCACGACGGCCTCAAGGAGATGAGCCATCCCTGGGTCTGGAACCGGGTCAACATGGACGGCCGCAAGATGCTGGAAAACCTGCTCGACATCGAGGTGCCGATGGTCGCCGCGATCAACGGCCCGGCGCGCCTGCACTCGGAGCTGGCCCTGCTCTGCGACGCGCTGGTGTGCAGCGAGGACGCGGTGTTCCAGGATCGCCACCTCGAATGGGGCCTGGTACCCGGCGACGGCGTGCATCTCGTCTGGCCGGCGGTGCTCGGCCCCACCCGCGGCCGCTACTTCCTGATGACCGGCCAGCAGCTCGACGCGCGGCAGGCGCTGCAACTCGGCGTGGCCAACGAGGTGCTGCCCCAGGCCGCCGTGCTGCCGCGCGCGCTGGAACTGGCGGCGCAGTTCGCGCGCCTGCCGGCCCTGGCCGCGCGCTACAGCCGTCTGCTGTTCGCGCGCCGCTACAAGCAGCTGCTGCACGAGGATGGGGGCTTTGGCCTGGCGCTGGAGGGGTTGTCTGCGGCCGGGCTGGAGCCGGGCGCCGTCCCCTGAGCGCCAGGCGCTAAGCCCCCCGGCACGTTCCCGGCGGCTCTTGCTTGACAATACTTGCCTAGGCAAATATTGTTACGGCAATATTCACGGAGCCAGCATGAGCGAGCCGTATTACAAGATCGAGACGCTGGAGCCGATGAAAAGCATCGGCTTCCTGATCAAGCGCTGCGGCGTGATGATGTCGCAGCTCGCCGAGCGCCGTTTCGAGTCGCAGCAGATCTCCTTCACCCAGTGGCTGGTGCTGATCCGCCTGCGCTTCCACGACCACATGTCCGCCACCCGCCTGAGCGAGGAGATGGGCCACGACATGGGCGCCCTGACCCGCGTGGTCGATTCGCTCGAGCGCGCCGGCCTGGTACGGCGCGAGCGCAGCCAGCAGGATCGGCGCGCGGTGGAGATCGCCATCACCGCGGAGGGCCGGCGCACGGTGGAAGCCTGCATGGGCTTCATCGTCGGCCTGATGAACGAGCTGGTCGAGCCGTACACCAAAGAAGAGCTGGACACCCTGATCCTGCAGCTGCAGCGCCTGATGCTGCGCCTGCAGGAGTATGTCGAGCGCACCCCGAAGAACGCCGCCAGGGCGGGGCCTGCACCCAAGGCGCCGCCAGCGCGCAAGTCCGCGGCACGGCGTCCCCGCACCAAGCGAGACCCATCATGAACAAGGCATTGAAGCTGGCCGCCGCCGGTGCCGCCGGCGCGTTGCTCGGCGCCTGCACCCTCGGCCCGGATTTCTCCCGCCCGGAAGCGCCCGCCGCCGGTTATCTGAAGCAGGGCACGCAAGGCGTGGCCTATGGCGCCGGGCTAGCCGACGATTGGTACCGGCTGTTCCATTCCGAGGCGCTCAACGCCCTGGTGCGCCAGGCCCTGGCCAATAACCCGGACCTGGAAGCGGCGCAGCACGGCCTGCTCGCCGCGCAGTACGAGCTGAAGGCGGTTTCCGGCGCGCAGCTGCCGCAGATCACCGCCAACGGCAGCGTCAAGCGCGGCAGCATCAACGGCAGCTTCCTGTACCAGCCGCCGTCGGCCTTCGCCGCCACCGGCAACCAGTTCAGCCTCGGCCCGGCACTGAGCTACAAGCTGGACCTGTTCGGCGGCGTGCGCCGCGGCGTCGAGGCGCAGGCCGCCGCCACCAGCTACGCCCGCAACCAGGCGCTCAACACCTACATCACCCTGGTCAACCAGGTGGTGGTCACCGCCTTCGACTATGCCGCCAGCAAGGCCCAGGTGGAGGTGACGCAGGCGCTGGTGACCGAGCTGCGCTCGCAGTACGAGTTGACGCAGAAGCTGGAGGATGCCGGCAAGATCTCGCGCAGCGACACCCTGCAGGCGCAGACCCAGCTCGAGAGCACCGCGGCCACCCTGCCCGCGCTGGAGCAACAGCGCGATGCCTACCTCAATGCGCTGGCCCGGCTCAGCGGCAAGTCGCCCGACGAGTTCGCCGCGCCGGCGCTGAGCCTGAAGGACTTCAGCCTGCCGGCGCAGCTGCCGGTGTCGCTGCCCTCGACCCTGGTGCGGCAGCGCCCGGACATCCTGATGGTCGAGGCCAACCTGCACCAGGCCAGCGCCCAGATCGGCGTGGCCCAGGCGGCGCGCTTCCCCGGCCTGAACCTCAGCGCCTCGTACACGCAACAGGCCGGCAAGCTGAATCAGCTGTTCACCCAGCCGGCCGGCATCTGGTCGGTGGGCCTGGACGCCACCACCCCGATCTTCGACGCCGGCACCCTCGCCGCGCGCCACGACGAGGCCAAGGAGCGCTTCCTGCAGGCCCGCGCCAACTATCGCGGCGCGGTGGTCGGCGCCTTCGTCGAAGTGGCCGACGCGCTGCAGGCGCTGCGCCATGACGGCGACAGCTACGCCGCGCACAACCGCGCGCTGCAGGCCGCCGCCGCCAGCCGCGACCTCGCGCTGGCGCAGTACCGCGCCGGCAAGTTCAACGAGCTGCAGGTGCTGACGGTGGAGCAGCAGTACCAGAACGCCGCCCTCAGCCAGGTGCAGGCCGACGCGCAGCGCTTCACCGACGTGGCGCAACTGTTCCGCGCGCTCGGCGGCGGCTGGTGGACCGCGCCGCAGGATCCCGCCGCCGTGCCGGTCGCCGCCGGCTCCGCCAGAACCACAACCGTCGCCGCCCGCGCGGTGCGCCAGGAGAACACCCCGTGAGTGAAACCCCCGATACTTCCAATGGCGCCGCTGCCCCAGCCAAGCGCAATCCCGCACCGCTGATCGTGCTCGGCATGCTGGTCCTTGCCGCGGTCGGCTACGGTGTCTACCGCTACCTCGCCGGCCTCAACCACGCCGTCACCGACGACGCCTACGTCAACGGCAACCTGGTGCGATTGACGCCGCAGGTCGGCGGCACCGTGGTGGCGATCAACGCCGACGGCACCCAGTTCGTGAAGCAGGGCGAGCTGCTGGTGCAGCTCGATCCGCGCGACAACGACGTCGCCCTGGCCCAGGCCAAGGCCAATCTCGGCCAGACCGTGCGCGAGGTGGCGCAGAGCTTCGCCAATGAGAAGCGCGATACCGCCACCGTCGCCGCGCAACAGGTGCAATACACCCAGGCCACGCAGGACCTCGAGCGCGACCGCTCCCTGGTCGCGGTGCATGGCGTCTCGGCCGAAGCGCTGCAACACGACCAGCACGCACAGAGCGCCGCCCGCGCCGCGCTGGAGCAGGCCCAGGCCACCCTGGCCGCAAGCCGCGCCGCCGTTGCCGGCACCACACCGGAGACGCACCCGCGCGTGCTGCAGGCCGAAGCCGCGCTGCGCAGCGCCTGGCTGGCAGCGTCGCGCACCAAGGTGCTGGCGCCGGTATCCGGCTATGTCGTGCGCCGCTCGGTGCAGCTCGGCCAGCAGGTCGCGCCGGGCAGCGAGATGCTCGCCATCGTGCCGGTGGACTCGATGTGGATCGACGCCAACTTCAAGGAGAACCAGCTGCGCGGCCTGCGCATCGGCCAGCCGGTGGACGTGGAGGCCGACATGTACGGCTCGCACGTCGCCTACCACGGCAAGGTGCTGGGCGTGACTGCCGGCACCGGCAGCGCGCTGGCGGTGCTGCCGGCGCAGAACGCCTCGGGCAACTGGATCAAGATCGTGCAGCGCCTGCCGGTGCGCATCGGCCTGGACCCGAAGGAACTGGCCGAGCACCCGCTGTTCCTGGGCCTGTCGACCACGGTGAACGTGGACGTGCATGACCAGAACGGCGCGGCGCTGTCGCAGCAACCGGCCTGGCCGTCGGCATTGAACACCGACGCCTACGCCGTGCAGGACCAGGGCGTGGAAGACGAGATCCGCAAGATCGTCGGCACCAACCTCGGCCAGCAGCTTGCCTCGGCGCCGGCGGCGGGCGGAGCCACTCCGTGAGCGCAGCCGCGGCGCGGAATTCGCGCAGGGCGCCATCGAGGTCCCCTTTGCGCAAGTACATGTTGCCGGCGGCTTTGTGCACACGATCGGCCTTGCCGCAACCCGCGGCGCCGACGAGGATCACCAGCACAATCGGAAGGATTCGCACCCCGCGCGTGGTATCATCGAAGTCGTGGCGATGCAACCTCGCGGCGGCGATGGCAAGGACCCCCGCAAGGGCGGTTCGCTCGGCCAAAAGTCGCAGCGCAAGGCGCAGGCGCAGAACGAGTTTCCGGTCGGCGAAGCGCTCGACGACGCGCTGACCGAGCTCGAGAAGAAGATCGAGCGCGTGCGATCGCTCTACGAGCAGTATTTCATGGGCATCGAGAAGGTGGAGCCGGGGGTGCCGCGCAAGGAAGTCACGCGCACCCTGCTGCTCTACGCCCAGCAGCACATTCGCAACACCGGCCA
>CAYWPB010000073.1:0-12893 GCA_964458725.1 uncultured Nevskia sp.
GGCTGTCACACGTCACACCCCGCCGCCACTTGACCGCCCCCACCAAGACACCGGACAAGACCCCAGAAAAGACGGAGTTCTGGTGCGCCTCTTGCCACCGGCACCGGCCCATCGCCCTGCTCGCCGCCAAACGCGACAAGACCCGCTCCTACTGCAGGGACTGCTACGAAAAAAGGAAGCAGGCGCTGCGCGCCATCCGCCCTTCGGGCTGAAACCCGCGCCGTTCGACGCCGCCGGCCTTGTCGACGCGGCCACGCGGATCGCAGCAAACTAACTGCGGCGCAGGAAGCGCAGTTGCAGGCTCACCCCCCAGGCCACCGCGCAGACCACGAACACGATCAGCGCCGATACGATGTGCTGCCGTGACAGCACCGGCGGCTGCGCACGGTTGGCCACGATCACCAGCCAGTGCACGTAGCAGATGAAAGCGCTGAGCAAGCAGCCGAACCAGCGCGCATGGCTTTGCATGTAGGCCAGACTGCGCTCGCGGCGCTCCGGCGCCAGCCAGTAGTCCCGGTTGGGGATGCGCGCGCCGCCGCCCAGGCGTGACAGCGCGCCGATCAGTTCGCCCAGTGCCGCCGGCAGCAGCACCGCCGCGAGCAGCATCGTCGCCAGATAGCTGCCTCGCAGCATGAAGCCGTCGGCCGCACCGGAGGCGACGAAGTGCGAGGCCATGCGTTCCGGCAGCAGGCCGGTGCTGCGCCAGATGAACAGGCCGGCGACCAGCAGCAGGCCGTAGAACAGGCTGCGCGGCGGGAAGCTGCGCGCAGCCATCCCGTTCAGCGCGGCGCCAGCGGCACGCCGCGCCGCGCCAGCAGGTTCTTCAGGCGCTGGATCGCCGGGAACACTTCCTGGTTGAGGTCCACGCCCTGCAGGTCGTAGGCGCGCTGCTCCGCTTCGACGATGTGGCGGTCCTGGTCGAAGATGCCCTTGGTGAACCAGTAGATGAAGGGCCACAGCAGGTGGATCAGGCCCGGGACGCCGGGCTTGCGGATCATGATCACGCCGTAGGTCTGGTTGCTGCGCTGCTCCTGGTCGACCGGCAGGTAGACGTTCCACAACGACAGCGCCGGCTCGTTCTCGGGGCTGCCGGCGGTCCAGAACTTCAAGGTCTGGTACGGATAGCCGGTGCGGATGGTCATCAGGTCGATGCCTTCCTTCGGCTTGTCGTTGTTGCCGCGGCCGATGATGAAGCGCTCGCCCAGGTTCTGCTTGCCGGCGGCGCGCGAGAAGGTGTAATCGGTCTCGAGCCAGTCCTCGCCTTCGCGCACGTCGAGCAGGGTGGTGCGGATGCTGCCCATCAGGCTGCGGTGCAGCCACTGATGGTTCATATCCATCAGGTTCTCGTGCATGAACGAGTAATGGCAGCCAATCTTGCGGTCGAGCAGGCGCGCCTTGTAGTTCGGGTCGCCGAACTGCGGCAGCTCGGGGAAGGGCACCGTCGCCGCTTTCGACTGGTCGCCGGGGAAGACGAAGATGAAACCGTAAGCCTCGCGCGCGGCGTAACCGCGCACGCCGTTGGGCAGGGTCTGCTTCTCGTCGAGGTAAGGCACGTTGACGCACTGGCCGGAACGGTTGTAGGCCCAGCAGTGGTAGCCGCACAGCAGCTTCTCGCCCTTGACCACGCCCAGGTGCAGCGGCACCTGGCGGTGGGCGCAGCGGTCTTCCAGGGCGAAGACCTCACCCTGCTGCGGCCGCACCAGCACGATCGGCTCGCCGCCGAAATGCACGCCCAGCGCCTTGCCCGGCTTCAGGTCGGTGGAGCGCGCCAGGGGGTACCAGAAGTCGGGGTGCAGGCCGGTGCGCCGCAGATCGCGGGTGTTGCCGCTGGATTCACGATGAAGGACGTGAACGGAAGACATGGAGCCGTGTCCCTTCGGTTGATGGCGCGGAAAGGCCTGATGAATGGGTGCAACCGATACGGGGGCGATAACGGAAGCTTTACCGGATGCTAGCACGGCCCCGCACCGGGCCGTACTTCCGGCGGCGGCGGCTCTTTACATTGTTCCCGGCTTCTACTGCGCGTAGGGCTTCAGCGGCGGCTCGGCTGCGCTCAGGTGTGGATTGGGCAGGCCGTTGGCCGGCTCCTGCTGCAGCACCTGGAGCAGGCCGCGCACCACCTCCGGCGCGACGATCTGGTCCGGTACGATCGGCAGCAGCCCGCACAGGCTGGAACCGCCGGCGCGCGCCGGGTCGGCCGGGCCCGGATGCCCGAGCGCGTCGAGCACCAGGGCGAAGGTCAGCGCGTCGGTCAGGCCGATGGTGACGTGGTCGACGAAGCGGCCGGGGCAGACATCCTGCAGCAGGATGTTGGCGACGTTGGCGCGCTGCTGGCCCCAGTCCAGCCCGGCGGTGGGCACCGGCGTCGCCGGCTCCACCAGCTCGTCGTAGAAGCCGGAGTAGATCGAGGTGTAAGACACGTCGCCCGGCGCTTCCTCGCCGCGGTTCATCGCCTTGACGAAATTGGAGTTGGGATCGAACTGGTAGAAGGACTCCGGCAGCAGGCCGATCGGCAAGGTGGACAGGCCCGGCACCTGCGCCAGCAAGTTGGTGAGGCCGGTGGTGGCGGTGGTGCCGTGATTGGGCCCGGCGAGCATGACGAAGTCGTCCAGCGCCGCGCGCGCCGAAGGCCACCACTTCACCGCCCAGCGCGGCATGCTGGCGCCCTGGCTATGGCCGACCAGCGCCACCTTGCGGCCGCTGCGGGCGTGGATGCGGCGCAGCGCGTTGACCACGTACTCGGCCGAGACCTGCTGGTCGCCGAGGCCGCGGTCGGGGTAGGTGACCAGGCAGACGTCGTAGCCGCGGTCGGCGAGCAGCGGCAGGTAGGTCCAGTCATATTGTTCGAAACCGGCGGTGAAGGTGCCGTGCACCAGCAGCACCGGCGGCTTATCCGGATGCTGGAACGGCGTGCACAGCAGGGCCTGGTCGAGGGTCGCCTGGTCCGTCTCCAGCGCCGGCTCGCCCGGATACTCGCTCTTGGCGCCGGTGATCACACCATCGCCATCGGGCGCCTGCGAACCGCCGCAGCCCGCCAGCGCCAGGGCTGCAGCCAGCAGCCCGCCTCGTAGTGCCTTTCGCATCGTCGCCGCCCTGAGCCCGTTTTGTCGTACCGACACTCTGCGCCGCGTCTGCCGCACTGTCTTACGCCGTTTGCGGTACCGCGCCGGCGGCGATTACGCTGCGGCCATGAAGCGCCTGCTGCGAAGCCTGGCCATCTGCTGTGCCCTGTTGCTGGCCGGGTGCAGCCTGACGCGGCTGGCCTACGATCACCTGCCCAGGCTGCTGCGCTGGGAGGCTGGCGACTATGTTGACTTCACCGCGCAGCAGGATCGCGATTTCGACAGCGAGATCCGCAAAGTCTGGGACTGGCATCGCCGCACCCAGCTGCCGCTGTATGCCGCCGACTTCCGCGGCCTCGCCGACGAGGTGCGCGCCGGGCCGCTGAGCGACGAGCAGGTGCGCGCCTTCAGCGACCGCGTCAACCAGCACTGGCAAGACCTCGCCGACGCGGCCTTGCCCGGCTACGTGCGGCTGCACGCCGAGCTCGACGACGCCCAGGTGGCCGAGATGATCCGCAACATCCGCAAGGACGTGGAGCGGCGCGTGCAAAAACGCCTCAAGCGCAGCGAGGCGCAGCGGCGCGACAAGCTGGTCGAGGACATGGAGGCCAGCCTCAGGCAGTGGACCGGCCGCCTCAACGCGCGGCAGCGCGAGATGGTGCGGCAGTGGGCGGCGCAGGTGCAGCTGAGCACGCCGCAGCAGGAAGGGCAGCGCCGCAACGGTGTCGACCGCTACGCCGCGCTGCTGGCCGGCCGCAACCAACCCGGCTTCGAGCAGCGGGTGCGAGACTACGTGCGCGCGCCGGAGGACGGCCAGGAAGTCGAGGCGCACGACTTGGCCGAGCGCGACCGCTGGCTGCGCCTGCTCAGCGCCCTGTCCGCCACCCTGGAGTCGGAGCAGCGCGAACACCTGTGCCGGCGCCTGCTCGACTACGCCCAGGACTTCGAGGACCTCGCCGCCGAGGCTGTGCCGCAGGATTCGAGCGGCGGGTCTTGATGTTTCAACGTTGACAGCCCTGCTGTCTTCATGATTATATAGACCAGTCGTTATAGTTCTCTTGAAGGTAGCTTCATGGAAACCGCCGCCCGCACCCGGCTGATCGAAACCACCGCGCGCCTGCTGCAGGTCCAGGGCTACCACAACACCGGCCTCAACCAGATCGTGGCCGAGAGCGCGGCGCCCAAGGGTTCGCTCTACCACTACTTCCCCGGCGGCAAGGTGGACCTGGTGGTGACCGCCATCGAGCACTCGGCGCGCCAGACCGCGCAGAAGCTGGGGGAGCTCGCCGCGGGCCAGCCCTCAGCGCTGCTGGGCCTGTCGGCGGTGGTCGACCATTTCCTCGCCGAATTCGAATCCTCGGCGTTCCAGAAGGGCTGCCCCATCGCCACCGTGACTCTGGAGCAGGCGGCGCTGGATGACGCCATCCAGGCCGCCTGCGCCCGCGCCTACACGCTGTGGCAGCAGGGCCTCGCCACCTGGCTGACGGCGCTGAAAGTGCCGAACGCCGGCTTTCTCGCCGAACACCTGCTGGTCCTGATCGAGGGCGCGATGCTGCTGTCGCGCGCGCAGCGCGACTGCGCGCCGCTGCGTCGGGTCAAGGCCGGGCTGCCGCGCCTGCTCACTCTGCCGGAGAACACCCCGTGAAGTACTTCGTGATGCTGTGCCTGCTGTTCAGCGCTGCCGCGTCGGCGGAGGCGCCACCCGCCGCTCCGGACAGCGGCGTGTCCTTCAGCCTGGTCAAGACCGGCCACACCCATGCGCCCGCCGCGATGATCTACTCCGGCGGCAGCTTCACGCAGAAACTGGAGGTCAACCACGTCGCGGTGCTGGTGCGGCACGGCGCCGACCTGTTCCTGTTCGACAGCGGCCTGGGCCGCAGGATCGGCGAGCAGTACGACAAGGACATGCCCTGGTGGGCCAAGCCCTCGTTCAAGTACGAGCCACCAGTGACACCGGCGCGCGACCAGCTCGACGCTGCCGGCATCAAGATGCCGCGCATCATCCTGAGCCACAGCCACTGGGACCATGCCAGCGCTCTGGTCGATTTCCCCGAAGCCGAGGTCTGGGTGACGCAAGAGGAGCGCGCTTTCGACCAGGGCCGCGGCCTCGGTTTCCCCGGCGCCTTTCCCTCCCAGATCGGTAGCCCGGATATCCGCTGGCATGTCTACCAGCTGCAGGATCGGCCGCAGTGGAGCTTCAACCGCAGCCTCGACCTGTACGGCGATGGCAGCGCGGTGCTGGTGCCGCTCGAGGGTCACACACCCGGCGCGGTCGGTCTGCTGCTGACCCTGGGCTCGGGTAAGCAGTACCTGTTCTGCGGCGACACCGTGTGGTCGGCAGCTGCGCTGCAGGAGGCGCGGCCCAAGTTCTTCTTCGCCAGCCTGATCGCGGACGATGACCGCGCCGGCACGCAACGGGCGATCCAGCAGCTGCACGAGCTGATGCAACAGCACCCGGGCCTGGTGGTGGTGCCGGCGCACGACGCTGTCCTGCAGGACACACTGGGCTACTTCCCGCAGTGGGTAAGATGAGGTGGCGCGCCCTCGCGCCGGACCGGATCTCCGCGCCATGCTGAAACGCGGCCTGTTGTTGCTGTTTGCGCTCGCCGTCGTCGTATCGGGCATTGCCGTGCTGCGCACCGCGCTGGCGCCGGCCGCGCAGTTCGAAACGGTTCCGGCCAGTACGCTAGAGGTGGACGGCCAGGCCGCGGCGCAGCGGCTGGCCGGCGCCGTGCGCTTCCGGACCATCTCCTACGAGGACCCGCGGGCGCAGCCGGATACGGAGCTGCCGGCGCTGCTCGCCTTCCTGCGCAACAGCTATCCGCGGGTGTTCGCGCAGCTGGAGCAGCAGCCGTTCTCCGGTGAGGGCCTGTTGCTGCGCTGGCCCGGCCGTGACCCGCAGGCCGCCCCGGGGCTGCTGGCGGCGCACCTCGACGTGGTGCCGGTGGAGGCTGGCACCGAATCCACCTGGCAGCATGCGCCATTTTCCGGCGACATCGCCGAGGGCTACATCTGGGGCCGCGGCACGCTCGACGACAAGGGCGTGGCCCTGCCGATGCTCGAAGCAGCAGAGGCCATGCTCGCCGCCGGCCAGCAGCCGCGGCGCACTTTGTATCTGGCCTTTGGCGGCGACGAGGAGATCGGCGGCGAGCACGGTGCCAAGCTCATTGCGGAGCATCTGCGGCAACAGGAGGTGAAGCTCGACTATGTGCTGGACGAGGGCCTGGCCATCACCGACGGCTTCATTGCCGGCTTGCGCAAGCCCGCCGCGCTGATCGGCATTGCGCAAAAGGGTTACGCCACTTTCACCTTGAGCGCGAAAGGTCCGGGCGGGCATTCTTCCGTGCCCGAAGACCTCAACCCGCTGGTGCTGGTATCGCGCGCGGTGGCGCGCATTGCCGCCGCGCCGCCGCCGCTGCGCCTGACGCCGCCGGTGCGGCAGATGCTGTCGGGCATTGCACCGCAGATGCCGCCGGCGCTGCGCGTCGCCCTGACCAACCTGTGGCTCAGTGCGCCACTGGTGAAGGCGGTGTTCAAAACCAAGCCGGCCACCCGCGCCATGCTGCAGACCGTGGTTTCTCCGACCGTGTTCCACTCCGGCGAGAAGGACAACCTCGTGCCGCAGCAGGCCAGCGCCGAGATCAACGTGCGCGTCCTGCCGGGCGACACTGTCGAGCAGGTGCGGCAGCGCTTCGTCGCACTAGTCGATGACCCGCGTGTCGTCGTCGCGCTCAATCCCGGCTCGACCGAGCCGACGCCGGTGTCGGACAGCGCCAGTACCGGCTATCGCGGCCTGGCCGGCGCGATTCACGCGGTCTATCCCGATGTGGCGGTGGCGCCTGGCTTGGTGCTGGCGCTGACTGACTCGCGCCATTACGTAGACCTCGCCGCCAATATCTACCGCTTCGGCCCGCTGCGCCTCAAGCCGGAAGACCTGGCGCGCATCCACGGCAGCAACGAGCGTGTGTCGGTGCAGGACTACGCCGCCTCGATCCGCTTCTTCGCCACCCTGATGGCCGCGCCCTGATGCGGCGGCGCTGGACCCTGCTCGGCGCCGCCGGTGTGCCGTACCAGAGCGATCATCCCGGCACGCTGGGCGGCCACCGTCGCCAGCGCATCTACGGCCGGCTCGACTGTCCGGCCGCGCTGCGGGCGATCGCACGTGGGGGCTATGTCGGCCAGCGTGTGTTCTTCGCCGACGAAGCGGCAGCGGGCGCCGCCGGCTACCGGCCCTGCGCCGTATGCCTGCCCGAGCAGTACCACGCCTGGAAGAAAACGCGCAAGATTTCGGAAGAAACCCCGCGCCGCCGTCTCTAAGCTGCCGGCATGTCGCAACCGGAGACTGACATGTCCGAAACCATCCGCTATGCCCAGGCCGACAGCAGCCTGGGTTCCTTCGTCATCGCCGCGTCGGAAAAGGGCGTGGTTGCTTTGCAATTCGGCGAGGCCGAATCGCTAGTGTCTGAGCTGGAGCTGCGTTTCCCCGAAGCCGTCTTCACCGCCGATGCGCAAGGCCTGACCGAAACGCTTGCTGCCGCGCGGCTTTTGATCGAGCAGCCGGCGGAGATGATCGACCTGCCGCTGGATCTGCGCGGCTCGGCGTTCGAGTTGCGCGTATGGAGCGCCCTGCGGAGAATCCCGCCCGGTGAGACCACCTACTACGGCGCCATCGCCACGAGCCTCGGCACGCCGCGCCTGTCGCGCGAGGTCGGCCAGGCTTGCTCGGACAACCCAGTGGCTGTGGCGGTCCCCTGCCATCGCGTGCTGAAGAAGGATGGCTCGCTCTCCGGCTACCGCTGGGGCCTGCGCCGCAAGCGCGCGCTGCTCGAGCGCGAGCAGGCCGCCGCCTTCCATCTGACCCTGCAAGCCAGCGGTTAGAAATGGATACCCTGCCGCTGTTCGCCGAGCCCGCGCCTTTGTTGCCCGCCGAAGAGGAGCTGGCGGACGGCGCGGTGCTGCTGCGCGGCCTCGTGGCAGGGCAGGACCAGGCGGTGCTGACGGCGCTGCGCGAGATCCTCGTCGCCGCGCCGTTCCGCCATCTGGTCACACCTGGCGGCCTGCGCATGTCGGTGGCGATGACCAACGCCGGCACGAGGGGCTGGATCAGCGATCGTCGCGGCTATCGTTACGAGACGCACGATCCCGACAGCGGCCGGCCCTGGCCTGCACTGCCGGCGGCGTTCCTGCATCTGGCCGCGTCCGCCGCCGCACTTGCCGGTTGCGACGGATTCGTGCCGGATGCCTGCCTGATCAACCGTTACGTGCTTGGAACGAAGCTGTCGCTGCACCAGGACCGCGATGAACTCGACCTGCAGTCGCCCATCGTCTCGGTTTCGCTCGGCCTGCCGGCCGTGTTCCTGTTCGGCGGCTTGCAACGCAAGGACCCGCAGCGGCGCATACCGCTGCAGCATGGCGACGTGGTGGTATGGGGCGGCGCCTCGCGCCTGCGCTTCCATGGCGTGCTGCCGCTCAAGGCGGGGCATCATCCGCTGCTAGGCGAGGAGCGCATCAACCGGAGTTTCCGCAAAGCCGCCTGAGGAAATTCCCTCTCCCCTTGCGGGAGCGGGCCAGGGTGAGGGGTAAGCCGCGGAGCGACCGACTTCGCCACACGAGGGAAATCGCGCGGGAGCGCCGACGCGCTCCCGCGAGCCCAGCTTCAGGCAGTGCCCAGATAATCCGCCTTGCCCAGCTCCACCCCGTTATGCCGCAGGATGCCGTAGGCGGTGGTGATGTGGAACAGGAAGTTCGGCAGCAGGAACTGGGTCAGGTAGGGCAGGCCCGGCACGGTGATCGGGCCGCGCGCGGTGTTGACCGTGACCGGCCGCTCCTCCGAGCCGTCGATCTGCCCCGCGCTGAAGGTTTTCAGGTGCGCCACCGTCTTGTCGATGCGCTCCAGCAGCTGCGGGAACGTGGTCTCGGTGTCCTCGAACTTCGGCGGCTCGGTGCCGCTGAGCCGGCACGGCGCGCTCTTGGCCATGTCCGAGGCCAGCTGGATCTGCCGCGTCAGCGGCAGCATGTCCGGATACAGCCGGCTGCCGGCGAAGGTGGCGGGATCGATCTTCTTCGTCTCCGCGTGGGCTGCTGCCTTCTCCAGGATGGCGCGCAGGTTGCCGAGGTAGCGGATGAAGACAGGCACGGACGCCTGGTACATGGAAATGCTCATGGGAATCCTCCGGGGGTGGTTTTCGAAGCGACCGCTATTACTTGCAAAGTGCAATTGATTCTAAGCCTTCGATTGCGGATTGCAAGTGGTCTGACTTAGGCTGTGCCGGTGAAGAAAAATCTGCCCCCGCGCCGCTCCGGCTGCACCATCAGCTACGCCCTCGACTACCTCGGCGACAAGTGGACCCTGCTGGTGCTGCGCGACCTGCTGTTCCAGCGCAAGCGCCGCTTCGGCGATTTCCTCGCCTCCGAAGAAGGCATCGCCTCCAACATCCTGACGCAGCGCCTCAAGCGCCTCGAGGCGGCGGAGATGGTCACCCGTCGCCCCGACCCCGAGAACCGCCGCAGCGTGCTCTACGAGCCGACCCAGAAAGCCGCCGACCTGATCCCCGCGCTGCTGGAGCTGAGCCGCTGGAGCGGCAAGTACGACCCGCACACGCGGATGCCGGCGAAGATGGCCAAGCGCATCGCCGAGGACCGCGATGGGCTAGTGGCGGAGATCATGCAGGCGATGAAGCGCTAAGACGCTTCGTTAGTCGGGCCACGCCAACTCTTTCAATTTCGTCATTCCCGCGCAGGCGGGAATCCAGTTTTTGCGCAGGTCAGACGTTCAGTTGCCATACAGACCGGCTTGTGGGTAGTTAATGCCCGCGCCGCCGCGGATCAACTGGAACGCGGGCTGCCCCTTCGCGTAAGGGTCGACCAACCCAAACACGGCCCGTTCGAAGCCGTCGCCGTAGCACACCAGGTCGCGCCTGCCGTCGCCGTTCCGGTCGGAAAACAAGATCAGGGGACCCAGCCCATCGCATTCCGGGCCGGGGATCATCTGGCCGTCGATCAAGCGATAGCTGTGGATGATGGCGTAGTCGCCGCTGGCACCGCTGCCGTACTCCCATTCGAATCGAAGACCATGGTGATACATGGATAGAGGGTAGAGCCACACGATGCATGCGCAGGTCGATATGGCGAGCAAGATCCACATGGGCTTGTTGGGGACCGTGGTCCGGCCGGTTCCTTTAACAAACCTGCGCGCCAGCAAATACCAGAGGAGGGTTACGACTCCCAAGGCTGCCGTTGACAGAAGGAACACGGCGATTGCCGCAAATATCGTCCCTGCGTCCTCGGTATAACAGAATGCTTTCGCATAGCCGAAAGCGAGCCCCCACAGGTAGAACCAGAACAACCAAACCCACGCGCCCGCGCTTTTCAAACCACCGGTTCCAGCACCAGCGGCACCCGCAACCGGAACGCCGCTCCCTTCTGCGCCGGAATCAGCTCGATCCCGCCGCCATGCGCGGCCAGCAGGGAGCGGGTGATCGACAGGCCCAGGCCGGTGCCGCCGCGCTCGCGCGCGGTGGTGAAGAAGGGCTCGAAGATCTTGGCGGCGTTACCGGGCGAGATGCCGGGGCCGTTGTCGCTGAAGTCGATCAGCAGCAGTGGCCCGCCGCCGGGCTCGCGGCGACACTGGATGGTGACTTCCGCGCCGGCGCCGGCATCGACGAGCGAGTTGTCGCACAGGGTGCCGAGGATCGAGTCCAGCACTTCCGGGGCGATCGCCAGGCGCGCGCCGGAAGCGGTGTCGTCGACCCGCACCGTCAGGCCCAGCTCGCGCTGGCGCGTGGCCACCGCGTTGATCACCTCGGCCAGCACCGCCTGCTCGCGGCGCGGCTGCAGCACGTCGGCGCGGGCCAGCTCCAGCAGGCGCCGCACCAGCCGCTCCAGCCGCGCGGCGTCGGCGCTGACCATGCCGAGGAAGCGCTCGCGCTCCTCGCGCGACATCTCGGCGCCGTGCTCGCGCAGCAGCTCCACCGCTCCCTGCATCGAGGTCAGCGGCGTCTTGAACTCGTGCGAGACGTGAGCGGCGAAGTCGCGGATGTAGGCCGAGCGCGTCTCCAGGGTCGAGGCCATTGCGGCGATGGTCTCGGACAGCTCATGGATCTCGCGGGTGCCGGCGCGCTTGAGCGGCGTCACCGCGCCGCGCTCGCCGCGCGCGGCGCGGCGGGCCTGCTCGATCAGGGCTTGCACCGGGCGGCTGATGGTCAGCGAAGTGAACAGCGACAGCGCCAGCACCAGCAGCAGCAGCGCCAGGGTGGCGCGCAGCAGCGCGCTGCGCTTGCCGAGGATCGCCTGCTTGATGTTGGCCGGCGTGCGCACCAGCACCACCGCGCCGAGCACGCGGTTGTCGCGGACGATCGGCTGCGCCACCAGCACCGAGACATGGGCGCCGCGGCTGATCGATTCGAGCAGGCCCGGCGGCTCGGTGCCGCGCCAGCGCAGCAGGCTCACCGGCTCGCCCTGCAGCGCCCGGCTCACTTCCTCGCGGTTGCGCAGCGACTGGCCCAGGTCCTCGCTGGTGGTGGCCACCACCGTGCCGTTGTAGTCGACCACGCGGATCCCGGCCAGGGTGTAGAGCTGCGCGCCGCGCAGCACCGGCGTCAGCTCGCGACCCAGCGCCTGCGCCAGCGGATCGGCCTCGGTTTCGGCCTCCACCGGGTCGGGCACCGCCGGGCGCACCCGGTCCGAGGCCAGGTCGAGCTGCGCGCTGCGCGGCCGGTATGGTCCTTCCTCGGGGCGCGCCGGCGCGCGGTACAGCACCGGGTTGCCGTAGTCCAGCGCGGCGACGCCGGTGGCGGCCTTCGGCTCGTGATGGGTGTTGCGCTGGTACAGCGTCTGCCAGGCCGCGGCGAGCACCGCGCCCTGCGCGATCAGCTCCGACTCGGTCTGGCGGATCAGCGCGCTTTCGTAGATGCGCAGCACGAAGATGCTGCCCAGCGGCAGCGCCAGCACCACCAGGTTGATCAGCAGCAGAATGGTGCGCAGGCGGAGGCGGAAGCCGCCCGCCGTGTTCGGCATCGCCGTTTCAGGAAGCGCGGCCATTCAGCCTACGGCGGCCCGCAGGGCTGCTCGCCCCTCCCCCTGCGGGAGGGGCCGCGCTGTGAGGCGCGGGGGAAGGGTAGCCGTCGCGATGAGACATCGGCGGCCGCGGGCCGCCCTACGTGGATCGCTCATACAGCTCCTCGCCGGGCCCCGACCGGACCCCCGCCCCGGGCACGGTCTGCACCGCGATCTGCGCTCACGCGGCAAACTTGGCGCGCACCCGCCGTACATGACTGTCGATTGTGCGGTCGCTGACGATCTTGTGCAGCTCGTAGGCGGTGTTCATCAGGTGGTCGCGGCTGCACACCTTGCCCGGCCGCTCCATCAGGGTCCGCAGGATGCCGAACTCGGTGAGGGTCAGCACCACCGGCTGCTCGTTCCAGTGCGCCTCGTAGCGGTCCAGGTCCAGGCGCAGGCGGCCGTGGCTCAGCGCCTGCGGCGCCTGGCCCGGCCGGTGCGCGGCGCGGCGCAGGATCGCCTTGACCCGCGCCACCAGCTCGCGCGGCGAGAACGGCTTGGCGACGTAGTCGTCGCCGCCCAGCTCCAGGCCGACGATGCGGTCGACCTCGTCGTCTTTGCTGGAGACGAACAGGATCGGCACGTGCGCGCTGGCCGGCGCGGCCCGCAGGCGGCGGCAGACCTCGGTGCCGTCCAGCTCCGGCATCAGGATGTCCAGCACCACCAGCGCTGGCTTCTCGCGCGCGAAGCAGTCCAGCGCTTGCTTGCCGTTCTCGGCACTGACCGTGGCATAGCCGGCCTTCTGCAAGGCGAAGCACACCACCTCGCGGATAT
>CAYWPB010000074.1:0-12745 GCA_964458725.1 uncultured Nevskia sp.
GGCGGGGGCTAGGGGGCGGCGGGGGGGGGAGTCGTGGGGTGGGTGGGGGGGGGTGGGTTGTTTGGTTGGGCGGGGGCGGGTGGGGTGGGGGCTGGGGGCGGCGTTGTTGGCGTATGGCTGGAGGGTGCCAGCGGCGCATGTCTGCGGGATCGTCTGAATGGGGCATGGGGCTTTATGGACCCTCTGCTGAGCGGACTAGGGATGGGGCGCTACCCCTCACCCTAACCCTCTCCCGCAAGGGGAGAGGGGACTGCTGAGTGCATCGCTGGTCCGCCACAGGCGGGGAGAGGGGATGAGAGAGCGGGGTAGTTTTACGGCCCCTCTCCCCTGCCCCTCTCCCGTTTGCGGGAGAGGGAGAGCGTGGACTTCTCACGGGGAATACGGCCAGTCCGCGGTGGGTCTTTAGAAAGCAGGCCACACTGTTTTGAACGGCGATGGACGCCTGCGATTTGTTATCCTGCTGCCCACCCGCAGTAGCCCGACGACCACGGAGCCTTTAGGTGCGGAGTCTCCTCAAGCTGGGTCTGATCCTTCCGCTGGTCTTGGTGCTGGGCTGCCATCACGAAGTCGTGCCCGACCTGAGCCGGCTCTACGCTTCCGGCATGGAGCAGGAGCGCACGCCGCCGGTGATCCTGATCCCGGGCATCCTGGGTTCGCGGCTGCGGAACGAGAAGGCGCACGAGGAAATCTGGCCGGGGTCTTCGTTCAACCTGCTGTTCGATGCGAAGGAGAACCTGGCGCTGCAGATCGACCCGCAAACCCTGCAGCCGAAACGGGACGGGGTGCAGCCGGACGGGTTGTTCGAGGAGGCGTTCAACAGCGACTTCTATGGCGCGATCCTGCGCACCCTGCGCGAGTCCGGCGGCTTTGTGCCGGGCAAGTTGGGCGCGCCGGCGGACCCGCGGCAGCGCCGCTACTACGTCTTCGCTTACGACTGGCGGCAGGACAATGTGCGCACGGCGCGCCAGCTGGATACGTTGATCCAGGACATCCGCCGCGACTACGGCGACCCGAACCTGAAGGTGAACATCATCGCCCACAGCATGGGCGGGCTGGTGACGCGCTATTACCTGCGCTACGGCACGGTGGATGCGCTGGAGGGGGAGGGCGACTTTCCCATCAACATGAACGGCGCGGCCAAAGTGGGCACGGTGGTGCTGCTGGGCACGCCGAACCTGGGCTCGATCCGCTCGCTGCACGGCCTGATCCTGGGCGACGAGGTGGGCTTCAGCCGGGTGCCGCCGGAGGTGCTGGCCACCATGCCCAGCGTCTATGAGCTGCTGCCGCATCCGCTCAGCGACTGGTCGGTGTCGCCGGAGGGCAAGGATCTCGACCTGGACCTGTTCGACCCCGCCACCTGGCAGCGCTTCCACTGGTCGGTGTACAGCCCGGTGGTGCAGCAGCGCATCCGCGCGCGCTACAAGGACCCGGCGCAGGCGGACGCGTACATCGCCACCTTGCAGGCCTATTTCGCCCGCACCCTGGAGCGGGCGCGGCGCTTCATCTGGTCCATCACCTTCGAGGAGCCGGTCTCGCCGGTGAAGCTGGTGGTGTTCGGCGGCGACTGCGTGCTGACGCCGGCGCGCATGGTGGTGGAGCAGGACGGCGCGGAGACGAAGGCGCGGCTGTTCCCGCAGGATGTGCAGCACAAGGCGCCGAACGTGGACTATTCGCGCCTGATGCTGGAGCCGGGCGACGGCGAGGTGACCAAACCTTCGCTGCTGGCACGCCAGGCCCTCAACCCGGTGGCGCCGCGCTCGGACGCGCTGTTCTTCCCGCTGGCCTGGTCGTTTTTCCTGTGCGAGAACCACGAGCGGCTGACCGGCAACATCAACTTCCAGGACAACCTGCTCAATGTGCTGCTGACGCGGGAGCATCCGCTGGAGGAGCCGGCGGGCGATGCGGCGGCGAAGGGGCGGGCGGGCGGTCGCTAAAGCGTTTTTCGTTCAAGTGCATACAACTCTCCCCTCTCCCGCTTGCGGGAGAGGGGCAGGGGGAGAGGGGCCGTAAAACTCAGCCTTTTACGGCCCCTCTCCCGGCCCTGACGGGCCACCCTCTCCCGCAAGCGGGAGAGGGGACAGCAAGACCGCCGCGCCTAACATTATGTACTGATTAGAATAAAAATCGTTGACGGGGCCGGGCTTGAGCGTATTATATGCGCATCGGTACAAAATTAAGCTCAAGGAGTTCGCCATGTCCCGTACGCTCTATGCCGTCGCTGCACTACTGCTGGCTGGTTCGGCTTATCACGCTGGCGATCGCTGGTGGCATCACGCGCTGCAACAGCCGGAGTTGGTTTCGCAAAGCGGGCAGGTTTCGCAGCCCGGCTCCGCGGAGGCAACGCGGGGAATTCGCGTGGCCGAGGCGCGTAGCGGGCTGCATGCGCCGCTGGCGGTGGTGGCGACGATCGGGCGCTAGGCGCTGTTCGAGAGGTGGAGGGCTTTAACGGCCCCTCTCCCCCGGCCCCTCTCCCGCACGCGGGAGAGGGGAGGACCATCAGGGAACAGCTAGGGCAACAGCTGATCCTGTAGCGGCGCGCTGTAAAGCCGGTAGGGATCGAGCTGGTCGAGCAGGCTGACCGCCGCGTCCCAGTTGGTGGCGGCGGGCTGGCCGGTGCGGAAGGAGTTGGGGATCACGCTGCCGAGCATCAGCGGGTCGCTCCAGCCGGCAGTGGCGCCGTAGGCCCAGCCCTTGGACCATTCGGCGCGCACGGCGGCGTAGCTGCCGGTGTAGTTGCCGTAGATCCACTGCTCCAACTCGCGGTTGAAGTCGTTGAGGTAGGGGGTGCCGGGGATGCTCAGGCAGTTGAGCCAGACGGCGGTGTCCCATTCCGGGTGGTCGGGGCGCGGCCGCAGCGCGGAGAGCAGCGGCGCGCCGGCGCCGGGCACGCCGCAGTCGGCGGGGTTGTCGAGGCTGCAGGCGCGGATTTCCACGGCGCCGTTGATCGGGTACTTGCCCTGCGCCTGGTAGGCGGCAAGCTGCGCGCTGAACCGGGTGACGAACTCGTTGATGGTCCTTTGCAGGTTGGCGCGGTTGGTGAGGATGGCGTGGCCGTTCTCGGTGAGGCGCAGGGTGCTGGGCAGGATGTAGAGCAGCACGTCCTTGGACCAGCCCCAGATGTCCTGCGACAGGGTGGCGGCGAGGCCGGCGACGCTGACGTCGTACTGGGTCTGGCCGAGCAGGGGCGCGGCCTCGGGGTTGCCGGCGACGATCTCCTCCGCCAGCTGGGCCACCTGCAGCGGGATCACGTCGGAGAACGGGTAGTTGTACGGCGTGACCACCGGGCGCGACAGCAACGGCTGGCGCGGCGCCAGGCTCCACACCTTGAGCCAGGGCTTGGTGGTGAAGGGGAACCAGATCGCCTCGACCCGGCCGGCCTGGTCGGTGAAGTGGGCCATGGTGCGGCCGCTGGAGCCGGCGGCGGCGAACAGCTCGTCGGCGGTGATGCCGGTGTAGCTCTGGCAGCGCATGCGCTGGTTGGCGCCGACGCGCAGGGTGGCCTCGGTGATGAAGGCGCGGCCCAGGTGCGTCATCAGCGCGCCGCACTCGGCATCGGTGCGGGTGAAGCTGCGCAGGGCATAGGCGTTCTGCGTTGCGTCCCACACCACGGCGGTGAGCCCGAGCACGCGGTTGCTGAGCGAGCCCAGGGTCTGCCCCGGCGGCAGGGTCTCGCCCACGGCCGGCAGCGCGCTGCCGTGCGCGTCGATGGCCAGGGCGCCGCCCAGGGTGATGGTGCCCACCGCCGGCATTGCCGAGATGCCCAGCCCGGCGTCCTGCAGCTTTTGCAGCAGCACGTCGAGGGTCACGCCGGCCTGCGCCGTCACGGTGGAAGCGGCGGTGTCGATGGAGACGGCGGTGAGGCACTGCGTGGTGTCGGCGAGCAGCACGTTCGGCGCGCCGCCGGCGGGCACGGTCAGCGGCGCCCAGCTGTGCATCATGCCGCGGGCGCGCAGGCGGTAGCCGTGGCTCAGGCACCAGTTGGCCAGGGTCACCACGTCCTGCGGCGATCCCGGCGTGCAGGTCCACAGGTCGTCCACCACGATTTCGGTGGACCAGTTCTCGAACGCCTGCTTGTACAGCGGGATGCCGGGTGGGAAGTCGGGCGGCGGTGGGTTGGCGGCATCGGCGGCGATGCGGAAGGCCGGCACCCAGGCCAGCGCGCCGGCTCCGGCGAGCTGCGCGGCGCCGCGCAGGAAGCCGCGGCGCGAGCAGGCATTGTGCAACGGATGATGGGTCGAGACTGGCTTATTCATTCTTGTTCTCCCTGGCAGTGTTCGTATGGGCCGCTTGCGGCGGTTCATACGACAGAACGCGATTCCGGCCCAAAGCCGGCCAGGTCCTTCTGCGGAAGCTCCCGATCGGTTCATCAGATGCCTGAACGCCGCGCTTGTCTGTGAACCAATGCACGGTTCGTCACAGGGCGGTTGCCATCCCTGTGCGAGCGGCGTAGATTCCAAACCCGTTGCGCGAGCCCGCGTACCATGAGATCGAATGTGTTGATTCCGTCGCCCACCGCCGTACGCAGCGTGCCGCCCAGCGGCGCGCTTGCGTTGTGCAGGGTGCCGGTCTGACCTGAACACAGGAGGACCGGCGCGATGCCGGTCTTCCGCGGATGTCCCGACGCCCCGGAAGCCGCTTCCGGGGCGTTTTGTTTTCGGGTCCGACGAATCAAGCAATAGGAATCAGATCAAATGTCTTCCAAGCTCACCAACCGCTGGCTGGCCCTCTACGTGCTGTGCCTGGGCGTGCTGATGATCGTGCTCGACAGCACCATCGTCACCGTCGCGCTGCCTTCGATCCAGGCGGATCTTGGCTTCAGCGGTTCCTCGCTGGTGTGGGTGCTGAACGCCTACATGCTCACCTTCGGCGGCTTCCTGCTGCTGGGCGGGCGGCTGGGCGACCTCTACGGCAACCGGCGGCTGTTCCTGCTGGGCTTGTCGCTGTTCACCCTGGCTTCGCTGGCCTGCGGGCTCTCAACCTCGCCTGTGTTGCTCGTGACGGCGCGCGCGGTGCAGGGGCTGGGCGGGGCGGTGGTCACGGCGGTGGCGCTGGCCTTGATCATGAACCTGTTCCCGGAGCCGGGCGATCGCGCCAAGGCCATGGGCATCTACGGCTTCGTCTGCTCGGCGGGTTCGAGTCTCGGCGCGCTGCTCGGCGGCTTCCTCACCGGAGCGCTGAACTGGCACTGGATCTTCCTGGTCAACCTGCCGATCGGCGTAGCGGTGTACGCGCTGTCGCTGATGATGCTGCCGCGCGACAGCGGGGCCGCGCATGGCCGGCGGCTCGATGTGGCCGGCGCGCTCAGCGTCACCGCCGGGCTGATGCTGGCGGTGTATGCCGTGGTCGACGGCAACCGCGCCGGCTGGGCTTCGGCGCAGACCCTGGTCCTGTTCGGTACGGCGGCGCTGCTGCTCGGCGCCTTCCTGTTGATCGAGGCGCGGGTGCACGATCCGCTGATGCCGCTGCGCCTGTTCCGCCTGCGCAACCTGGCGGTGGCCAACGCGGTGGGCGTGGCCTGGGCGGCGGGCATGTTCGCCTGGTTCGTGCTCTCCGCGCTGTACCTGCAAAGAGTGCTGAATTACGCGCCGCTGCAGGTGGGCCTGGCCTTCGTGCCGGCGGACATCATCATGGCGGCGTTCTCGCTCGGCCTGTCGGCGCGGGTGGTGATGCGCTACGGCATCCGCGGTCCGCTGTGGATCGGTCTGCTGCTCGCCACCGTGGGGCTGGCGCTGTTCGCGCGGGCGCCGCAGGACGGCACGTTCATGGTCGACGTGCTGCCGGGGATGCTGCTGCTCGGCCTGGGCGCGGGCCTGGCGTTCAATCCGGTGCTGCTGGCGGCGATGAACGACGTCGGCCCGGACGAATCCGGCCTGGCCTCGGGCGTGGTCAACACCTCGTTCATGATGGGCGGAGCGCTGGGGCTGGCCTTGCTGGCGAGCCTGGCCGACGCGCGCACCGAGCGGCTGATGAGTGATGGCGTTGAGGCTGCTGCCGCGCTGAATGGCGGCTATCACCTGGCCTTCTTCATCGGCGCCTGCCTGACCGGCGTGGCGGCGCTGGCAGGGGCGGTGTTGTTGCGGGAGAAGGGGCAGAGTCCCGAGACCGCAACTCAGGCGTCCGTGGCGGAAGGCTAGGAGCAAGGTCGGGAACCTGTGACTCGTCATTCCCGCGAAAGCGGGAATCCACGCGCAATTCCAATTTGCGGAGCGACATCCTGGCTGCGCTGGATCCCCGCTTTCGCGGGGATGACGACGTAATTGGGCAACCGGCGCCGCGCCAACGTGCGCAGTGGTTTCAGGCTCGGCCCGCGTGTATGAAATGATTGGCCTGGCCCCGATTCACTGGATAGCACCACAAGACGCCCATGCTCCTATCCCCCCAAACCGCAAGCCACCTGCTCCGCTTCGCCTTCTGGCTCGCGGTGCTGGTCGCCTTCACCGCCGCCGTCGTGCCCGCGGAGGACTCGCCGCACGTCCTGCCCTGGGACAAGGCGCAGCACTTCCTCGCCTTCTACGTGCTGGCCTTCCTCGGCGCCGCCGCCTATCCGCGCCGCGGCCTGCTCGGCATCGGTGCCGCCCTTTCGGCCTTCGGCGCCCTGATCGAGTTCGTGCAGATGATCCCGGCGCTGCACCGCGACGCGGAGTTCTTCGACTGGGTCGCCGACACGGTCGCCATAGCGGCGGCGCTGCTGCCGGCGGCCTTGATCGCCGTGAGGAAGCGCTTGGCCGGCTGAGGGCGCCGCCGCAGGCCCGGGATTCGCGTCAGCACCCGGCCTCTATAGGGGCGCGAGGTGCTACTGTTCGCGACTCACCAGCAGAGGTGCCGGCCCATGTCCATCTCCATCGTCCAGCTCGGCTCCCCGCGCGCCCGCGGCGAGGGCCTGCGCATTGGTACCGTGCGGCGTCCGCCGCGCGGCGTGCCTAAGGCACAGTTCGCCAAGCGCGATTACTACGACGTCTGGCTGCCCCTGCTCTCGCCCAGCCCGGAGCTGGTGGCCGAGGCCCTGGCGGCGCAGGCCGCCGACGACGCCAAAGGCTGGCGCCAGTTCGAGCGCAAGTTCCGGGCGGAAATGGCCCGACCGGATGCGGCGCGCACGCTGGACCTGCTGGCCGCTCTGTCGCAGGGCAGCGATTTCGCGGTGGGCTGCTACTGCCAAGAGGAAGCGCGTTGCCACCGCAGCGTGCTGCGCGCTCTTCTCGTCGAGCGCGGCGCCCGCCTGAACGGCTGATTCCGCGGGGCGGAAAGTACCGGGATGCGCGGCGCCGGGAACGGTGGCAACATGGGCGCCCAGCAAGCATCAGTACTGCAAAAGTACCGATGCCACAAGAGTTTTACGGGAATATGACATGAGCAGTTCGGTATCTAGCGAGATCCAAGACCGCAGTGGGGTGCGGGCGACAACAGCTTCCGAGCTTCTTACCTTGGCGGCGATTGCCGCATTGACTGTAGCCGGCTTGTGGTGCCTGCGTTTCACCGTGCAGGGCATGTGGGACATGTGGACCACGGACGCGCTGCGCTCCGTCGGCATCCTGATTCCACCGACCAGTCTGGTGTTGGCGCTGCGCGCATGGCACCTGGACGATTGGCGCAAGGGCGGCGTCTGGTGGGGGCTGTTGCTTGTTGCGGCGGCCATGGTGGCCGCCATGGGTTCAAGCGGATTCGGGCCGCGTCTCAACTTGTTTGCAGGTTCGCAGCTGGCTTCCATCAACCTGGTCCCGGCAGGATTGCTGTTTTGCGCTTACTTCAGCGGTGTGGTGCTGCTGTTTGCCGGCGGCACTGCCTGGCGCAAGGCCGCGTTTCCCTTGCTGCTGTTGCTGTTCGTCAATCCGGTACCAGGCAAATTCAATAATTTTGTCGATCTGCCCCTGCAACACTTCGCGGCGATCACCGCGCGGGCATTTGCCGCGCTGCTGCACGTGCCGGTGTCGGAAGGCACACTGAAGATGATGTTCGCCACCAACCTGGGCATGTTCATCGCACCCGGGTGTGATGGCATGCGCGGCGCCACCACCATGGGTTACCTAGCCTTGGTCATCGGCTATCTGTACAGAATGCCGCGCTGGCGTTGGGCAGCGTATGTCATTGGTGCCGTGATTTTGGCGTATGTGTTCAATCTGTTGCGCCTTTGCGGCGTGGTGGGCTACTACTGGCTGGCCCTGCGCGTGCCAGCCATCGCCAACGACGGCACTGAGGTCGACTACGCCATCGGCGGCGTTCTATTCACGTTGGCGGCCTTCTTCCTGTTCGGCCTGCCGCGCTATTGGCGGCGCACATGAACGCCAAACTGCTTGCTTTCGCCGCACTGGTGATTTCCGGCGCCACAGCCAGCGGCATTCAGGAGCGTAGCTGGACGCAGGAGCCCTCGCCTGCGGCTGCGGTGATCGTGCTGCTGCCGGAGACACTCGGCGTGCGTAGCGTCAGCAAGCGCTGGAATAACCGGTTGCTCGGCGGCGGCATCGAGGAGGGCGCGCTCTACGACGGGGTTTCCGGTATGCCGGTACAGCTCGATTTCTTCCGCAACCGGCACCTCGAGCACAACGGCATCGGCTGCTATCTGCGCGAGGGTGAGTCCCTCGCCTGGGAGCGGCTGCAGGCTTTGCAGGTGGCCGATATGACGGCGAAATTCGACGTGGCCCTGCTTAGCAACAATGACAGCTTGCGCCTCGTCGCCGCCACCGAATGCAGCCCGAAGGGCTGTATCGAGCATGGCCTGTGGGGTGATCCCCTGGGCAGTTCGCAACTGCGTTGGCACGGGGTATCCACGACCAGGGACTCGGTGGTACCCGTGTCCATCATGCTGAGCAGTCCGCTCGACGGTGAAGACCCTGCCGCGGTGGAAGCGCGCCTGATGAGCCAGCTGGAGGACGTCGCGCGCCTGATCGATCTGGCGCCGGCGCAGAAGTTGGCTTCGTTGCAGTAGCGCGGCGGGCCTGCGCTTGCCGCGTGCCTACGCGCGTCGCTGGCCCGGCCTCCTCGCGGCGCTGCTGCTGGCCTTGCTCGCCGGCGCCTGCCATCGCAAGGATCCCAGCGCGCTGTGGAGAATCGTCAGCCAGCAGTGCGTGCCCGACCAGCGCGAGCACGGCGCGCCGGCGCCCTGCGCCCTGGTCGATCTCTCCGCCGGCGAGGACCGCGGCTACGCGGTGCTCAAGGACATCAACGGTCCTTACCAGTACCTGCTGATTCCTACGGCCAGGCGCAGCGGCATCGAGAGCCCCGAGCTGCTGGCCGCCGACACGCCGCACTATTTCGCCGCCGCCTGGGAGGCGCGGCGCTTCGTCGAGCAGGGCTACGGCAAGCCGCTGCCGCGCGAGGCGCTGAGTCTGGCGATCAACTCCAGGTACGGCCGCTCGCAGAACCAGCTGCACATCCATATCGATTGCGTGCGCAAGCGCGTGCGCGAAACCCTGCGTACCGAGCTGCCGCGCATCGGCAACAGCTGGGCGCCGTTGGACACGCCGCTGGCCGGACGCCGCTACCGCGCCATGCGCGTCAGCGAGGAGCGCTTCATGCAGCTCAACCCCTTCAGCCTGGTAGGCGCCAGTGGCAGTGGCGAGATGGCGCGGCACACCCTGGTGGCGGTGGGCGCGACGTTCGAGGACGGTACTCCGGGCTTCGTGCTGCTCGACGATCGCGCCGACCCGTGGCGGCTGGACTTCGGGCACGGCGAGGATTTGCAGAGTCACAGTTGCAGCTGATACCTCTCTCCCCACGATGTGGGGAGAGGGATGGGTGAGGGGCGCGCACTTTCAGAGCGTGCCGCACTCAGCCAGGTGCGCGACCCCTCCCCGCGCCTGCGGCGCGGCCCTCCCGCAGGGAGAGGGCGAGCGGCCCTGGCGGGCCGCAAAGTTCATTCGGCCACAGCCGCTGTCGCCTCCGGCGCCTGCCGCAGCGCCTCGTCCAGCAGCCAGTCGCGGAACGCCACCACTTCCGGGCGCGCCATCGCCGCGTCGGTCACCACCGAGTAGTAGGCATTGTCTAGCGGCAGCGCCAGCGGGAAGGCCACCGCCACCTTGCCTTCAGCCATTTCCGCCGCGGCCAGCAGCGGCGTCGCCAGGGTCACGCCAAGGCCGTCGGCGGCGGCTTCCAGCGCCAGTGTCGAGTGATCGAGCTGCAGGCCGCGGCGCGGGTCGACGTCGGTGATGCCGGCGCGCTTGAGCCAGCGCGCCCAGGCCGAGCGGGTACGGTCGGCGACGCGCGCGTCGCCGTGCAGCAGGGTGTGGTGGCGCAGATCGTCGGGTTTGGCCAGCGGCGGCGGGCCCTTCAGCAAGCGCGGGTGGCACATCGGCACCACTTCCACGGTGAACAGCAGGTCGACGTTGTTGCCGTGCGGCCGGCCGTTGTTGAAGCGGATCTCGATGTCGGCGTCGACCGTCGATTCGGCCGCGTCCTCGGAGCGGATCTCGCGCGCCGAGGCGTTGATCAGCTGGCCGCTCGCCACCAGGCGCACGTCGACGTCCGGGTGCTGCGACAGGAAGCGCTGCAGGCGCGGCATCAGCCAGCGCGAGACGAAGGTCGGGGTGGCGCCTACCGTGAGATGCGGCGCGCGGCCGTGGTTGCGCAGCTCCGCCACGGCCTGGGCCAGGGCCTCGAAGCCCTGCTGGAAGCGCGGCAGCGCGGCCTGCGCCGCCGGGGTCAGCTCGATGCGGCGCGGCAGGCGCTCGAACAGGGCGAAGCCGAGCTGCTGCTCCAGCGCCTTGATCTGATGGGTCAGCGCCGCCGGGGTGACGAACAGCTCCTCGGCGGCCTTGCGGAAGCTCTTGTGGCGCGCCACGGCCTCGAAGGCGCGCAGGGCATTGAGCGGGGGCAATCGGTTAAAAGACACGGCACGGTTTAGATTTTCTCAATTAGCATCATAAACCGTCGCTGGCCCGGCGCGCCATGCGCCAAAAGGATTAGCTCACACCACTTGACCGGCGGCGTTGCCCGAGGCCCAGGCCCACTGGAAGTTGTAGCCGCCGAGGTGGCCGGTGACGTCCACCACTTCGCCGATGAAGTACAGGCCCGGCACCTGGCGCGCTTCCATGGTGGTGGAGGACAGCTCGCGCGTGTCCACACCGCCCAAGGTCACTTCGGCCGTCCGGTAGCCTTCGGTGCCGCTGGCGGTCACCGGCCAGCCTTGCAGCGCGATGCCGATTTCGCGCAGCTCGCCGGGGTGGTACTGGCGCATCAGGCGGTTGCCGAAGCGCAGCTCGCACAGGCGCTGCGCCAGGCGCTTGGGGAACCAGTCGCCAAGCACCGTCTTCAGCTCGGCCGCCGGGCGTTCGCGCTGCTGCGCCGCCAGCGCCTCCGCGGCGTCCAGGTCCGGCAGCAGGTTCAGATGCAGCGGCTTGCCCGGCTCCCAGTAAGAGGAGATCTGCAGGATGGCCGGGCCGCTGAGGCCGCGGTGGGTGATGAGAAAGCCGGCGCGGAAGCTCTGGCCATCGCACTCCGCCGCCACCGCCGGCAGGCCCAGGCCGCTGAGGTCGGCGTAGTCGTCCAGGTGGCGGCCGCTCAGGGTCAGCGGCACCAGCGCCGCGCGCGTCGGCAGCACGGCCAGGCCGAATTGCCGCGCCAGCTCGTAGCCGAAGCCGGTCGCGCCCATCTTGGGGATCGACAGGCCGCCGCTGGCCACCACCAGCGAGGCGCAGGACAGCGCGCCGCGCGCCGTGTCCAGCACGAAGCCCGCGCCGTCGCGCCGCACCTGTTCCACCGCGCAGTCGGTCTGGATCTGAACACTCGCCGCCTCGCACTCGTCGAGCAGCATGCGCACGATCAGCTTGGAGGACTCGTCGCAGAACAGCTGGCCCAGCTCCTTCTCGTGCCAGGCGATGCGGTGCTGGTCGACCAGCGCGATGAAGTCCCACTGCGTGTAGCGCGCCAGCGCCGACTTGCAGAAATGCGGGTTGGCCGAAAGATAGTTCTCCGGCGCGGCGTACAGGTTGGTGAAATTGCAGCGGCCGCCGCCGGACATCAGGATTTTTTTGCCGACCCGGTTGGCATGTTCGACCACCAGCACGCGCCGCCCGCGCCGCCCGGCCACGGTGGCGCACATCAGGCCGGCGGCGCCGCCGCCGATGACGATCACGTCGTAGTGCATGGCGCGATTGTGCCAGCCCGGCGGGCCGGCCGCGCCTGGAGTCGCAGCTCAGCGTGCCTGCAACGCGTGCACGCTGAACAGGTTTTGCTCGTCGGTCCAGCACTCCAGCGGCTCGTAGCCCGCGGCGCTGGCCATCATGCGGAAGCACTCCGGCGTGTATTTATAGGAGTTCTCGGTGTGGATGCTTTCACCTCTGGCGAAGTGGAAATTCCGCCCGCCGATGCGCACGCGCTGCGCGCTGCGGCTCAGCAGGTGCATCTCGACGCGGCTTTCGCCGGCGTTCCAGAACGCGACGTGGCGGAAGGCGGAAAGGTCGAATGTGCCGTCCAGCTCGCGGTTGATACGCTGGAGCAGGTTGAGGTTGAACGCGGCGGTGACGCCGGCCGCGTCGTCGTACGCAGCCTCGAGGATGGCGGCGTCCTTGCGCAGGTCCGCGCCGACGATCATCACCGCGCCGCGGCCGAGGGTGCGGCGCGTCTGCGCCAGGAAGCGGCGCGCCTCGCCCGGGGTGAAGTTGCCGATGGTCGAGCCGGGGAAGAAGCCGGCCAGCCGCCCCGGCAGTGTGCGCGCCGCCGTCGGCAGCTCGAACGACTGGGTGTAGTCGGCGCAGACCGGCGCCACGCGCACCCCGGGGAAGGCGCGCGCCAGCGCCCCCGCGCCAGCCAGCAG
>CAYWPB010000075.1:0-12625 GCA_964458725.1 uncultured Nevskia sp.
CGCAAGGAGGATCGTCGCGGGCCCCGTCGATCCGCACTTGAGCTTCGCCGCATACCGCACGGACGCCGGATCCGAGATCGCGACCGGCCGGCCGGCGGGATCCCTCCCGCAGCTCCCGCCGTCCGCCTGGAGCGGACCGTACCCGCGCCCGGCCAGCTGGGGTTCCGGCCGCGGCTGGCAGGGGTGGTCGGGCACGGGGGCTGGGGCCCGGTGGGGCTGATCGTGTCCGGCGTCGCCGCGGTGGTGGCGCTGCTGGCGCTGGCGCTGCTGCCGGAGTCGCCGCGCGAAGTGGGCCAGCGGCCCTACGGCGCCGCACCGGGCGAGGAGCCGCCGGCGGAGTCACAGCTCAACCCCGTGGTTCGCGCCTTCCGCGTACTGGGGCAGGCGGTGCGGGTGCGCGATTTCTGGCTGCTGTTCTTCAGCTTCTTCGTCTGCGGCCTCTCCTCCAACGGGCTGATCGGCACCCACCTGATCTCGGCCTGCATCGACGCTGGCCTGCCCGCGACCAGCGGCGCCAAGCTGCTGGCGATGATGGGTGTGTTCGACCTGATCGGCACCACCGCCTCCGGCTGGCTGTCGGATCGCTACGATAACCGCCTGCTGTTGTTCTCCTACTACGGCCTGCGCGGCCTGGCCCTGCTCTATCTGCCCTACTCCGGCTATGCGCCGCTGGGCCTGTTCCTGTTCGCCGTGTTCTACGGCCTGGACTGGATCGCCACGGTGCCGCCGACGGTGCGTCTCACCAACCAGGTGTTCGGCGCGCAGGACGCGCCGGTGGTGTTCGGCTGGGTGGTGGCCGGACATCAGCTCGGCGCGGCGGTGGCCGCCTATGGTGCCGGCGTGTTGCGCGAGACGCTGGGCAGCTACACCAGCGCCTACTTCACCGCGGGTGCGTTCTGCGTGATCGCGGCGCTGATGGTGACGAGCATCGCGCGCCGCGGCCGCATGGCGGAGCCGCAGCCGGCATAGTTCCGCCTGCGCGGGGGCGCGTACAATCGGCCGCATTTCCCCCTGCGACACGGACATGTCCTATCCCTGCATCCGGGCGGCGCGGAGCTTTCGCGCCGCCGCCCATCTGCCCTTTTACATCGGCGGCGAGCGCCTCGGCTGGCTCGGCCTCGACGACCTGCCGCTGCTGGCGCTGTGGCCCGAATGGTTCCACTGCACCGATGCAAGCGTCGAGCTGGCGCCGGCGCTGGACAGCGTCGAGGCGCGCAGCGCCGCGCTGGAACAGGTGGCGCGCACTCTGGCCGAGGGCGGGCGCATCACCGGCTGGCGCGACGAAACGTTTGCCATCCGCGCCGCCTTCGACGCGCCGCCGGTTGCGCTGATCGAGCGCGCCGCCGCGCGCTTCTTCGGCATCCTGACTTTCGGCGTGCACGCCAACGGCGTCGTCGCCGATGAGCATGCGCCGCACCTGTGGCTAGGCAAGCGCAGCGCCGCCAAGCCGATCGATCCGGGCAAGTACGACAACCTCGTCGGCGGCGGCATCGGCTGGGGCTATAGCGTGGTGCAGACCCTGGTGAAGGAATGCTGGGAGGAATCCGGCGTATCCACCGAGCAGGCGGCGCGGGCTCGTCCGGGCCGCAACATCTGGCTGCTGCAGGAAGTGCCGGAAGGCGTGCAGGCCGAGCAGCTGTTCGTCTACGACCTGGAGCTGCCGGCGGGCTTCAAGCCGGCCAACCAGGACGGCGAGGTCAGCGCGCACCGCCTGGTCAGCGTGAGCGAGGCGCTGCGCCTGATCGCCGCCGAAACGCTGACGGTGGACGCCAGCCTGGTGACCCTGGACTGGCTGCTGCGCAGCGGGCGGCTGCGCGCGGACGCGCCGGAAGTGGCCGGGTTCGAGGCGCTGCTACGGGTGTTTTAACCGCGGCGAATCTCCATAAATCGTCATTCCCGCGAAAGCGGGAATCCAGGAAGACCGCCAGCGGCGCACACTGATGGATCGCTGGATTCCCGCTTTCGCGGGAATGACGACTGATTCTTTTCAGGGCCCGCTACACCACCCGACTCGCCACCTCCCGCCCCTGCTCCACCAGCCGGATTACGCCGCCACGGGTTTCAAACACCGTGATCGAGCCATTGGCCGGCCGGAAGCTGACCACGCGCGATGCATCGAGCACGGCGGCGACCAGGACGTTGATCGGGATGAAGTGCGCGAAGATCACCGTGTCGCCGGCGCAGTCGAGCACCGCCTGCACCACGCCGCGGCGCCACTCGGCAAAGCGCCGCGCGTAGCCGGCTTCATGGCCTTCGCCGAACTGCGCCGCCTCGTCCCAGCTGCCGGTCAGCACGCGATCCAGCCAGGCGTCGCGGCTCAGCGCCGGGTCGTGCGGCGAAGGCACCTCGATCACCCGCGGCTCGATGCGCGGTTCCACATTCCAGGCCCGCGCCAGCGGCGCCGCCGTCTCGCGGCAGCGGCGCAGCGGGCTGCACAGGATAGTCAGCGGCTGCGGCAGGCGACGCAGCAGCTCCTGCGTCGCGGCCTCGGCCTGCGCCTGGCCGGCCGCGTCCAGCTCCGGATCGCGCGCATCCTGCGGCGTGGCGGTGACGCGGCCGTGGCGGACGAGGTAGATGAGGGGCATGGCGGGAGCATAGCGCAGTGAGGCCGGCGGCTGCGCCGCCGGTTGTAGGTCGCCCTTCAGGGCGACAAAGCTGTCGGCCTGAAGGCCGACCTACAAGTCCAGTCCTCACTGCGCCCGGCAGGGGCTCGGCCCCACCGGGCACGCAGCCCCGCCCTCACCGCTTGTTGTGCACTTCCACCACCTGCTGGAACGTCGGCCGGTTGATCCAGCGGATCGGCGGCACCGGCAACAGGCTCAGGTCGGTGTGCTTGACCTCGTCGTAGGTCTCCACCGTCTCCCCGGTCTTGCCGTCGGCCGGATTGGCGAGCTGAGTGCCGTCCCAGTTGGCGGCGTTGGCGATGCCGCCGAGGTCGGCGATGGCATGGTCCAGCGCCTGCAGCACCGCGGCGCGGCAAACCGTCGCATCGCTGCTGTTGGCGCACTTCAGCGCGCGGTAGTCGGTGTGGCCGGGCGTAGCCAACGCCATCTCCAGCACGCGCTTCATGAACTCGAACCAGCCTTCCTGGTAGGCCGAACCCTGCGCGCGCGGCGCGTCGTAGCGCCCCTGCAGGGCGTAGCTGTCGCTACCCAGCTGGACAATCTGCGGCAGCAGGCCGTCGATCAGGTGCGGGTACCAGGCGTCCATCAGCACCACCTGCTTGCGGAAATCGTAAATGCCGTCGCCGTTGCGGTCGCGGCGCCAGCCAGCCAGGCCCTTGGCGGTGTCGCCGATCCAGGCGGCGGAACTGGTGCCGTCGAGCCACTGCCGCATCATCGCCGCGGCGGCCTGCTCGTCCGGGGTGAGGCTGCCGCCGTTCATCAAGGTCAGCAGCTGCGGCAGCACTTCCTGCGCGCGCAAGTCGGTATAGGCGGCGTCGGCCTCGATCTCGACCATGTTGGCGTAGTCGAACTTGACTCCGCTGTCCTTGAACGCCTTGACCCGCTTGGCCAGCATGTCGACGCGGTGGATCGGGCCGTAGGTGCCGTTGCTGTCGGCCGCCCACCAGCCCGGCGCCGGATGGTTGTTCCAGCTGTCCATGAAGCCGCGCGCCGGATCGACGGTCTTGGGATGCGCCGCCAGCGGCAGGTAGTCCTTGAACTCGTAGTAGCCGGTCTGGGTCGGATCGCCCTGCGCCTGGATCACCGCGCGCGCCGGGTACGGCACGGTACCGCCGTGGCTGTCGAAGTAGCCGCTGCCGGCGCCGTTCACCGCGTCGGTATCGGCCCGCCACTCGAAACGGCCGTCGCCCCACACCGGCAGGTCCGGATCATGGCCAGCGGCGCGTTGCGGGTAGAGGCCGCTGTGCAGGTAGGCGATGTGGTCGCGGTCGGTATAGAGCCAGTTGAAAGTGCCGGTGACGCCGTTGAACACCTGCTGGAAGCTGGCCGGATCGTGGATGACGCCGGCCGAAGCCAGGGCGAACGGCGCCGCCGTGCCCAGCTCGTAGCTGAAGGTGCTGCGTTGCTGCGAGATCGCCACCGGGGCGCCGTTGACGGTGGCCAGACCGAACACCGGACCATAGTGGGTGCGCAGGATGTAGCGCGTCACCGTCTGCGGCACGGCCGGGCCGCCGGAGGCGATCGAGGCCGGCGTCGGCAGCGCGGTCCAGCTGTCGGTGCGCTTGTAGAAGCGGCGGCACTGCGGACCCTTGCCGTCCTGCGCATCGTAGAGATAGCCGTCGGCCTGCGGGTAGCCGCCGGCCAGGGTGATCGACGCGGCCGAGCCGTCGAGATTGCACAGCTTCGATACGCGCGTGTCGACCAGGTCGGACTCGCCCGAAGTGGCGCTCCAGGCGTAGTCGACGCCGCGGCCGATCTCGATGTACGGCAGCATGGCGAAGTCGATACCGCGGCCGTTGAAATCCAGCGGCGTGCCGCCGTGCGAGGTGACTGCGAACTCCCACAGCAGCTGCGGCACGAAGTAGCTGGTCTGCGGCCCCATCACGACGATGGGATGGCCGTTCCTGGTCAGGTTGGCGTTGACCGCGATCCAGTTGGACAGGGTGTTGGGCAGCGACCAGCCGGCGCGGCGCAGGCCGGCGCGCGCACCATCGATCGGGTTGTAAGCCACCTGGATGCGGTGCAGTACTTTTGCCGCCTGTTTCGCCGCGGCGCGGCGCAGGCCCGGCAGCTTTGCCGCGGATGGCCTGCCGCCCGGCACCGCGCCGGGCAGGCCGCCGACATTGCCGTAGGTGAAGCTGGTGAAGCGCTGGAAGCTGCCGGCATCCCACACCGCCGCGCCGGGCTGCACCGCGTGCGGGCAGCTCTCGTCCAGGCTCGCCGGCGACTGCGTGGCGAAGCGGTCGTCGATGGTGTTGGGCGTCTCCGGGTCGTCGGCGTGGCGCAGGTCGCGCCACAGCAGGCAGGCGTCGTTGCCGACCGCGCTGGCGCCGGCAGTGAACGAGGGATCGGCCTTCTGCAGCATCAGCTCGTTGGTGACCTCGCCGCCACCGCCGACGGCAAAGATCGACTGGATCAGGATGGCCGAGGCGACGACGTCGTTGATCGTGAACGGCTGGGTCGGGAAGCCGCCAGGCTTGAGCGTGCCGTATTCAGGCGGGATCTTGGCGGCGTTGGTGCCGGTCAGGGTCGCGATGTAGGCGTTGACGCCGGCCACGAAGCTGGTCGCGTCGCTGACGAACACCGGACCAAGGGCGCCAAGCTGCTGCTCGGTGTCCTGCACCATCTGCGTCAACTCGTCCTCGCTGTAGCCGGCGACCGCGGCGAGGTTGGCATCGAAGTCGGTGATGCCCGGCGCCACGCCCAGGTACTGCGTGACGGTACCGCGGCCGAGGTGGCGCAGGATGTCGTCTAGCCACAGCCGGTCCTCCGCGTTGGCGTAGCCCACGCCAAACTCGGCGTCGGCGCGGTTCGGCGCATCGATGAAGGGCACACCCCAGTTGTCGCGGGTGATGGTGACGGTCTTGCCGTCCGGCGCGCTCAGGGTCTCGGTGGAAGCCACCGTGTCCGGCTTCAAACCCTCGTGCTTGTAGTAATTGCAGGCGGAGTTCGAGGCCTGCTGGTGCTGGCTGGCGTCGGTGGGGGGGGTGCAGTTTTCGGTGGTCAGGTTCTGCTTGGCATAGCTCAGGTCGCCGTACAGCGCGAGTTGGTCCTCGAAGTTCTTCGGGTACGACACCACCGGCACACCCGGCACCGGCGCGCCGACGCCGCCGGCCGCGTTGCCGTTGGAACCCGGCGGCAGCACGTTCAGGTAGATGCTGTCGCCATCGCCGACCGCCCCACCGCCATTGCCGCCACCGCCGGAAGAGCTTCCGCCGCCCCCGCCAGCCGCGCCGGAGTTGGCCACCGGCCTGCTGCTGCCGCAGGCCCCCAGCGCCAGACCGCTCGAAACCAGGGACGGTATCGAGCCCACCCCCACACCGCAGCCCCTGGAGAACCCCTCGCCGGCCCCCGCCCGGAAGCCGGGGGCGTATTTGTTTTAGATGTGTTCTAGATGTGTTTTGGGACGCTATCAGGCAGCATAGCCGCCGCCACCGGAGCCACCACTAGCAAAAATGACTCAAGCCGAGGTCATGCCACTGTCCCAGATCGGCGCCGAAGCGCTGCGCGGATTGCTGCGCCCTTACGGCTTGCGCGTCGAGCTGCTGCCGGATGGCGCCGCGATTCCCGGCAGTTACTGGGGCGAACCCGAGGCCGGCCTGGTCGGCAACCTGCTGTACGTGCGCGAGGACACGCCGGTGCACTCGGCGCTGCACGAGGCTTGTCATTACCTGTGCATGGACGAAGCGCGTCGCGCCGGCTTGCATACCGACGCCGGCGGCACCGACACCGAGGAAAACGCGGTCTGCTACCTGCAGGCCCTGGTGGCGCCGCGGCTGGCCGGCTACTCGCGCCAGCGCCTGTTCGCCGACATGGATGCCTGGGGCTATCACTTCATCCTGGGTTCGGCGGCCGCCTGGTTCGAACACGATGCCGACGACGCGCGGCAGTGGCTGGAGCAGCACGGCCTGATCCTCGACACAATCGCACCCGTTCGCCCCGAGTAGCCCCGCAGGGGCGTATCGAGGGGAGATGCGTCGCCGCGTGACGCTACCCGGAACGAACGGAACAGCCGATCAAGCTGCGAACACTTCCCGGATCGCCGCCGCGATCTCCGCCGCATGAGTCTCCAGCGCGAAGTGCCCGGTGTCGAAGAAGCGCACCTCGGCCTGCGGGATATCGCGCCTGAAGGCCTCGGCGCCGGGCGGCAGGAAGAACGGGTCGTTGCGGCCCCACCCCGCCAGGAACTTCGGCTGGTGGGTGCGGAAGTACTTGTGGAATAGCGGGTACAGCGCGACATTGCTCTGATAATCGCCGAACAGGTCGAGCTGGATCTCGTCGGCGCCCGGCCGCGCCAGGTACCAGTTGTCGAGCGCGATACCGTCGGGGGACACCGCGGACTCGTCGGCCACGCCATGGGTGTACTGCCAGCGCGTGGTTTCCGGCGCGAGGAAGGCGCGCAGCGCCTTGCGGTTCTCCGCCGAAGGATCCTTCCAGTAGGCGCGGATCGGGTTCCAGCCCTCGCTCAGGCCCTCCAGATAGGCGTTGCCGTTCTGCGAGACGACACCGGCAATACGCTCCGGATGCTTCGCGGCGATACGGAAGCCGGTTGGCGCGCCGTAGTCGAAGACATAAACGATGAAGCGGTCGAAGCTCACCACCTCGGTGAAGCGGTCGATGATCCGGGCGATGTTGTCGAAGCGGTACTGGAACTCGCCGCGCGGCGGCATGGCCGACTGGCCGAAGCCCGGCAGATCCGGCGCGACGATGTGGAAGCGGTCGGCGAGCAAGGGGGTCAGGTCGCGGAACATATGGCCGGAGCTGGGGAAACCGTGCAGCAGCAGCAGCTTGGGCAAGCCGAGCGCGCCGGCCTCGCGGTAGAACACCTGGAAGCCGTCGACATCGGCGGTGCGATAGCGGATCGTGGACATGGTGGTACTCCTGGGTATGCTTTGATGCTTCGGTGGATCAGGCCGTGACGGTGCGGATGGCCTGGAGGATCAGCCCGGTTACCAGCTCGGGCGCGGTGACGCTGGGCGTGTGGTCGACCGGATGCACGCTGGTGCGCGCCTGCATGCGTCCGGCCATGAACAGCTGGGTCTGGCGCGGAATCATGCGGTCCTCTTCCGCCACCAAGTACCAGGACGGCAACTCCTTCCAGCGCGGACGGCCCACCGGCACCGTGATGCAGGCCGGCGCGATCGGCCGCTGCAGCGCATGGAGCAGCGCCTGCTCCTCCGCCGTCGCGTGCTGCGCGAAGGCCGCGCCGAACGCCGCCTCCGGCAGCCAGACCAGGCCGTGGCGGTCCGCGTCCAGGGTCGGCGCCTGCGGGTGCGGCTCATCGCGGGAGAACACCTGGGCCACCGTCTCGCCCTCGTCCGGCGCCAGCGCCGCGATGTAAACCAGCGCCTTGACCCGCTCGCTGCGCGTGCCGCCGATGACCGCGCCGGCATAGGCGTGCCCGGCCAGCACCACCGGTCCTTCGATCCGTTCGAGGGCCCGCTCCAGCGCCGCAAGATCTTTGGCGTAGGACGTCAGCGGCAGCGGCGCCGTAACCGCATTGACACCGTTTGACCGGAGCTGGTTGATCACTTTTTGCCAGCTCGACCCATCGGCCCAGGCGCCGTGGACGAGGACCGCAGTGACGCTGTTTGAATTCATGAAACTCCTCCTGTTTCCGCACGGGCGCCGATCAATTCCTGTCGGCTCCATCTAAGTAACCATCTAAATTTGCTTAAACAGGTTACTCAGGCAGTAGTAACTTGTCAAGAAGTTTTTAGACGGTTATGTTCTGCTGGTCAGGAGATCTCCGTGTCCCAGCCAGTTCCCGCCATCCTCATTGCCGACGCCCCCGGCCTCGACTTCCTCAACTCCATCGCCACGCCGGTCGACACGCCGGTGGACTGGATCGGCGATGGCGACGGCCTGCTGGCCTGGCTGGAGCAGGCGCAGCTGGTGCCGCGGGAAGTGCTGGCGAATCTGCGCCGCGAAGCCATGCCGGGCGAACTGGACCGCGTCGCCGCGCAGGCCCGCGATCTGCGCGAGTGGTTCCGCGGCTTCGTCGGCGCGCACCGCGGCCGCGCGCTGCAGCCGGAGGCGGTGGCGGAACTGGCACCGTTGAACCGGCTGCTCGAACGCGACGAGGCTTATGGGGTGGTCACCGCCGGCAGCGGTTCCGCGCTGGAGCTGCGCAACACGCGCCGCTGGAAATCACCCGAAGCGCTGCTGCTGCCGATCGGGCTGGCGCTGGCGCGGCTGGTGACGGAGGAAGACTTCGCCCAGGTGAAAGCCTGCGAGGGCCCCGCTTGCACCCTGCTGTTCGCCGACCACACCCGCGCTCATAACCGCCGCTGGTGCAGCATGGAGCTGTGCGGCAACCGCGCCAAGCAGGCCGCGCACCGGGCCAGGCAGCGGCACTGAGGAAACGCGGTCTGCTACCGCAGGCCCTGCTGGCGCCGCGGCTGCGCGGCTACTCGAGCGAGCGCCTGTTCGCCGACATGGACGCCTGGGGGGCTACCGCTTCATCCTCGGCAGCGCCGCCGCTCGGTTGGCGCATGACGCGGACGACGCGCGGCAGTGGCTTGAGCAGCGCGGGCCAGTGCCCGCCGCCGCACCCGTTCGCCCCGAGTAGCCCCGCAGGCTATCGTGGGTTGCATTTCCGGCGGCTCCTACGCCCTTCAGGCGATGCGGCCAGGTCGTATAGCCGCTACCTTGATTGCTATTACCGATAAAAGAAAACCATGCGCACGCGCCGCCCCCTGTCCCTCCTCCTGCTGCTGGCGCTCGGCGCCTGCGGCAGCAGCGGCCCCGTCGCCACCACGCTCGGCTTCGATCCGCCGACTCCGACCGGCGCGAGCACGTCGCGCCCGCTGACCATACCGGCGCTGGACCAATGGGCCGCGGCAGCGGGCAGCTTCCGCTGGACTAGGGACCTGCGCCTGGTGCTCGGCAGCGACGACGCCACATTGAGCGCCGACGCGCAGACTTTTGCCGAAGACCTGCAGGCGCTGACCGGCGCCGCGCCCGCGGTGGTGCGTGGCGGCACGGTGCAGGCCGGCGACATCGAGCTGGATCTCGGCGCCGCCGACAACCAGCTCGGCGACGAGGGCTACCGGCTCAGCATCGGGCCCGGCATCGTGATCTCGGCCAATGCGCCGGCCGGCGCCTTTTACGGTACGCGCACGGTGCTGCAACTGCTGCACCAGAGCGCCGTGATTCCCGCCGGCATCGCCCGCGACCGGCCGCGCTATGCGGAGCGCGGCCTGATGATCGAAACCGGCGCGCAATACTACACGCCGGATTGGATGGCCCAGCACCTGAAGGAGCTGGCCTATCTCAAGCTCAACTACTTCAGCCTCACCGGCTACCGCTTCCAGAGCTTCACCCACCCCGAGGCGGTGCAGCAGCCCGCCTACAGCCAGCAGCAGCTGCGCGAGCTGGTGGCGCAGGCCGCGCGCTACCACATCAGCGTGGTGCCGGTGCTGGACATGCCGGGCCACATGGACAGCACGCTTGCCGCACACCCCGAGCTGCAGCTCAAGAACGCGCTGGGCCAGGCGGCGGCGGACAAACTCGACATCACCAATCCGGCCGCCCTGCAGTTCGCCAGCGAGCTGATCGAGGAGTACCTGCCGCTGTTTCCCGCTGCGTACTGGCACATGGGCGCGGATGAGTACATGCCTGATGCCGAGCTGCCGCTGTATCCGCAACTGCAAAGCTATGCGCAGCAGCAATACGGCGCCGGCGCCACCGCCCACGACGCCATCCTCGGCTTCGCCAACCGCATCGACAGCCTGGTGCGCGCCCACGGCAAGACCCTGCGCATCTGGAACGACGAGCTCGGCGGTGGCAGCGCGGTGGCGCTCCATCCCGACGTCATCGTCGAGTGGTGGACCGACATCAGCCCGCTGTCGAGTCCGCAGGCGCCCAAGGCGCAGGCCCTGCTCGATCAGGGTCACGCCATCATGAACTGCGGTTCCTTCCCCACCTACTACAACGCCGCCTCGATCGCCTACACCCCGACCGCCGATCCGCAGAGCATGTACGAGCAGTGGGCGGTCAACCAGTTCTCCGGCGCCGTGTTCGGCCCGGTGGTTCCGGGCCAACCGATCCGGCTGCCGCCCGAGGTGATCGCCGCCGCCGAGCCGCGCAACCTGGGTTCCAAGGTCCACGTGTGGGGCGCGGAGGACGAGCGCAGCATCGCCACCCAGCTGTTTCCGCGGCTGCGCATCATGGCGCAGAAGACCTGGGAGTCGCCGCCGCTTGCCGGCAACTATGCGGACTTCCAGCCCATCATGAACGCAGTCGGCCACGCCCCCGGCTTCTCGCTGCAGTAGCGCGGGTCGAAACGGCAGGAAAAAAAAGCGCGCGGCCGTCTCCGGCCGCGCGCTCCGTCAACCTTCCCTGTCTTACTGCAGGTTGGCGAAATCCACTGTGGTAGTGCCGCCGGCCGTGACCGTGGCCGGAGCCGTCGCGGTGTTGCCTGCTTCCGAAGTGGCGGTGATGGTGTACTGTCCCGCCGCCGCGGCAACCGGCGCCGGGGTGATCGGCAGGGTTGACGAGTACGGCGCCAGCTGCGGCGCGGCGGTCGGCAGGGTGAAGTCGTAGGCGCCGGTGCTGCTGTCGGCGTTGGTCTGCGCGATGGTGTAGTTCACACCATTGAGCGTCTGCGACGCTGTCAGCGAGGCATTGGCGGCGACGTTGACCGTGCCGTCGACCGTGCCGGTCGGCGAGACCGCCAGCGTGAACGGCAGGGCCGCGGTGGACAACGTAGTGGTGGTCTGCGCCACCACCGGCACGCCGGAGACGACGTCCGAAGCCTTGCCGTCGTTGACGATCACCACATCGTAATTGCCGGCGCCGGAGCTCTGCTCCAGCGGCGACAGCACGAAATGGCCGCTGCTGTCGGCCACGGTGCCGCGCACGATCACGCCGTCCTGCTCGGCGAACACTAGCGCCCCGGGCACGGCGACGCCGCCGGAGGTCGTAGTGGCGTCGGCAGCGTCGACATAGCCGTCGATTTCGCCGCTGACCACCTCCGGCGTGGCGGTGATCACCGGCTTGAGCAGGAAGCCGGTGGCGCTGTGCGTGCTGCCGCCCTTGCTGCGGCCGGTGGTGACGATCGACTTGCAGGCGTTGAAATCCAGTACCAGGTCGACCAGCGTGCCGGCGGCTACGGTAAACGGCCCACGCGTATTGACCTTGATGCCGCTCTCCGCCGCGCTCGGCGTCTTCAGCGCGACCTCAGTGGTCTGCCCGCTCGGCACCACCGAGTTGTTGAGCATGGCGGCGCCCTGCGCATTGGGCAGCAGCACCAGGCGCAACTGCTGGTAGGTACCGGCCGGCAGGGCGGTCTCCCCCAGGGTCTCCAGGGTGCCGTTGGTCAGGTTCAGCAGGTCGATCTTCTGCGGCGTGGCCAGCGTGATGTCGGTCCAGCTCCCGCTGCCGTCGGTGCGCGAGTTGATGCCGACGCTCGATACCGTGACGAAGACGTGGTCGTAGCCGCAGGCCGGGGCGTCGGTCATGGCCACGCGCACCGTGGCTGGACTCGGAGGCCTATCCGAATTGCCGCTCCCGCCGCCGCAGCCGGCGACGGCCGCGGCCACGAGGCCGGAACAAAGGGCGATGTATTTGCTTTTCATAAGATTTCCTTATCGAACCACTGCGTTGTCTGCTTCCAGTGACGGCGTTGCAGTACCTGCTCCATGTGTTTGCCAACCGGCTTCCGTGTGGCCAAGTTCGGCACGCCTCCTTGGCCCGGGGCGGAGCTTCTGTCCGCACGGGGCGCATGACTTAACACGGCGCGGCAGGGGGTTTGGTTCCGGCCGGAGGACAGGCACATCGCGTCGGACTGCCCCCGGTAAGCCGGCTGTCAGGAGCCGTTCAGCTGCTGTTCAGTCTGCGCCGGCGGAATGGCGGAAACGGCCTGCCTCTGCGCTTGCCTTAAGATGGCTGCGCGGGTTCCCGAAAATAAGCAAAGGAGAGCACCATGTTCAGCCTCATCGGTACCCTGATCATCGGCTTCATCGTCGGCCTGCTGGGACGCTGGCTGCACCCGGGCG
>CAYWPB010000076.1:0-12621 GCA_964458725.1 uncultured Nevskia sp.
GGGCATGGTGCGCTTCATGGCCAAGCGCTTCGGCATCCGCTTCCTCGCAGTGAAGAAGTATCCCGACTACTTCCCGCACCTGCCCGGCGGCAAACCGGGCTACCGCACCATGGAGCCGGCGGCGTTCAACGCGGCGCAACTCGGCGACGAGTTCAACCGCCTGCGCGGCCCGTACAAGGGCACGCAGCTGATGGGCCGCATCTCCATGGACCAGGTCGAGGCGCACATCCTGTTCACCCGCGCGCCGGGCTGGATCTGGCTGATGCTGAAGATGATGGGCCGCTACTGGTTCGATTTCGCCTGGCGTCGCAAGACCCAGCGCGACCGCCGCCTGGTGCTGGGGCAGGGCATGATCGCCGCGCTGCGCCGGGCGATGCTGGAAAACGAGGTGCCGCTGTGGCTGAACACGGCGCTGGAGTCGCTGGTGTTCGAGAACGGCCGTGTCACCGGCGTCGACGTGGTGCGCCAGGGGCAGAAGCTGCGCCTGACCGCACGCCGCGGCGTGGTGCTGGCCTCCGGCGGCTTCGAGGCCAACCAGCAGATGCGCGAGCAGTACCTGCCCAAGCCGACCAATGCGGCCTGGACCGCGGCGCCGCCGATCAACCACGGCGACGGCATCCGCGCCGGCCAGGCGCTCGGCGCCGGCACCGCGTTCATGGACCTGACCTGGGGCTCGCCGACAGTGGTCACCTCGAACGACACGCCGGCCTGCGGCATCTTCGTCGAGCGCGCCCTGCCGGGCAGCGTGGTGGTCAACAAGTCCGGCCGGCGCTTCGTCAACGAAGCCTGCCCCTACACCGAGTTCGTCTACGCCATGTACGCCGAGCAGGCGCGCAGTGGCGGCGGCGTGCCTTGCTGGCTGGTATTCGATGCCACGTTCCGCCACAAGTACCCGATGGGTCCGCTGCTGCCCGGCCAGATCCAGCCGGACAAGGCGCTGCCCAAGCACTGGCTCGACAAGGTCTACTACCGCGCCGGCAGCCTCGACGAGCTGGCGGCAAAGATCGGCGTCGACGCCGCCGGGCTGCAGGACACGGTGCGCGTGTTCAACGACAACGCCGTGCGCGGCGTGGACCCGCAGTTCAACCGCGGCGGCAACGTGTTCGAGCGCTATTACAGCGATCCCTCGGTCAAGCCAAACCCCTGCCTCGGCCCGCTGCTCAAGCCGCCGTTCTACGCCGCGCGCCTCGACGCCGGCGAGCTCGGCACCAAGGGTGGCCTGGTTACCGACGAGTCGGCGCGCGTGCTGCGCGAGGACGGCAGTGTCATCGGCGGCCTCTATGCCGTGGGCAACTGCTCGGCGGCCGTGATGGGCCGCACTTATGCCGGCCCCGGCGCCACGCTCGGCCCGGCGATGACCTTCGCCTACGTTGCGGCGCATGAAATCGCCAAGACCGCGGGCGTGAAGACCACGCAGGCTGGGGTGGCGCAAGCGGCATGATTGATTGTCGTCATGCCGGCTGAAGCCGGCATCCAGGGTTGCGGAGCGCGGCGCTTGGGGCCCTGGATACCGGCTTGTGCCGGTATGACGCTGGAAGTGGCAAGCGAATCGAGGAGACCATGAGCAAGCTCAAAGGCAAAGTCGCACTCGTCACCGGCGCCGGTCAGGGCGTGGGGCAGGGCATCGCATTCGCGCTCGCCGCGGAGGGCGCGGCGGTGGCGGTGACCGGGCGCACCCTGGCCAAGGTGGAGAAAACCGCGGCCGAGATCGTCAAGCGCGGCGGCAAGGCCCTGCCGCTGGCGTGCGAGGTGAAGGAGCTGGCTTCGCTGGAGCGCGTGGTGGCGGAGACGGTGAAGCAGCTCGGCGGCCTCAATATTCTCGTCAACAACGCCCAGGAAGTGCCGCTGGGTCCGCTCAATGGCGTGACCGAGGAGGCCTTTGCCGCCGGCTGGGATTCCGGCCCGCTGGCGACCTTCCGCCTGATGAAGCTGTGTTATCCGCACCTGAAAGGCGACGGCAACATCATCAACCTCGGCAGCCCGGCGGCGATGCGCTGGGACGCCAGCGGCTACGGCGTCTACGCCGCGGTGAAGGAGGCGATCCGCTCCATTACCCGCGCCGCCGCATGCGAGTGGGCCAAGGACGGCATCCGCACCAACGTGATCCTGCCGCTGGCCAATTCCCCGGCGATGGAGTGGTGGACTCGCGAGCGGCCGCAGGAATCGGCGGCCTTCATCGCCACCGTGCCGGCGCAGCGCGTCGGCGACTGCGAGCTCGACATTGGCCGCTTCGTCGCCAGCCTCTGCTCCGACGATTGCCGCTATATCAACGGCCAGAGCGTCGCCGTGGATGGCGGGCAGGCTTATTTGGGCTGAATTGCACATGAGCCAGAGTCCGAACATGCGCCTGGACCATGACGGCCAGGGACTCTACACGTTGACCATGGGCCAGGCCGGCAAGGCTTGCGTGGTGACTCTGGAAAGCAGCCTGGCGATGACGCAGGCGCTGCGCCAGGTGCGCGAGGACAGCAAGGCGCGCGTGCTGGTGCTGCGCAGCGCCGGCAAGTCGTTCAACGCCGGCGGCGACATCTCGGCGATCGGCGCGACCCTGGTCGACTCCGACCGCCTGCTCGGCGGCATCATCGACGCATTCCATGAGTCGATCCTGGCGCTGCGGCGGTTGCCGGTGCCGGTGATCGGCAGCGTGTTCGGCGCGGCGGCCGGCGGCGGCTTCTCGCTGGCCCTGGCCTGCGATCTGCTGGTGGCGGGCAAGAGCGCCCGCTTCGTCACGGCCTACCCGGCGCTGGGGACCTCATCGGACGGTGGCCTCAGTCACACCCTCACCCGTCGCCTTGGCGCGATGAAGGCGCTGGAGATCGTGCTCGGCGGCCCGCTCGGCGCGGCCGAAGCGCAGGCGCTGGGCCTGGTGGCCAAGGTCGTCGACGACGAGCAGCTGGAAGCCGAGACCCTGGCCTATGCGCGGCAGATCGCGCAGATGGCCCCGCAGTCGGTGCGCGCGTTCAAGCAGCTGGTCGGTTCGGCCGAAGATGCCGAGCTGGAGGCACAGCTGGCGCGGGAGCGCGCCGCCTTCCTCGGTTGCGCCCGTACCGAGGACTTCCGCAACCGCGTGCAAGCCTTCCTGCAGAAGCAGCGCGGATAAATGTCTGCAACGGCCGAGCTGCTCGACGAACAGCGCGTCCGCCAGAACCTGGAGCGGGCGCTGCGCGAGCGCACTGGCGCCGAAGCGAAGGTCGGCGCGCTCAAGCGCTTCCCGGTCGGCTACTCCTGGCTCACCTATGGTTTTACCGCCAGCTGGCAGGGCGAGCAGCGCGAGTTGATCCTGCGCCTGGGGCCGCCGAACGGCCTGTTCGCGCCGTACAGCGCCGGGCCGCAGTTCCTGACCTTGCAGGCCCTGCGCGGCAGCGGTGTGCCGCTGCCGGCGGTGCACTGGCATGGCGACGATGCCGCGGCCTTCGGCGCGCCCTGGTTCATCTGCGAGAAAGTGCCGGGCCGCGCGCCGGTGATGTGGGGCGAGAATTTCAGCGACCAGACCCGCGCCGCGCTCGGCGCGCAGCTGGCGGACGCGCTGGCGGCGCTGCACCGCTTCGACTGGCGCGCCACGGCGATCGAGAGCCTGGGCGGCGGCGTGACGACAGCGAATGCCGCGCGTACCCAGGTCGACTACTGGGCCGGCGAGATGCGGCGCTGGCAGCTGCGGCGCCAGCCCATGGCCGAGTCGGTGCTGGCCTGGTTGCGGGCGCACTGTCCCGAGGCGCCGACGGTCACGGTGGTCCACGGCGATTACCGCATCGGCAACTTCCTCTGCGTCGATGATCGCATCACCGCGATCCTCGACTGGGAGCTGGTGCATCTGGGCGATCCGCACGAGGACCTGGGCTGGATGTGCCAGCGCACCTTCCGTCCCGGCACGCCGCTGATCTGCACCCTGATCCCGCGCGAGGAGCTGTACGCGCGTTATGAGCGCGGCACCGGCATCAAGGTCTCGCCGCAGCTGGTGCACTTCTATGAAGTGCTGGGCCTGTTCAAGTTCTATGTCATCGACGTCGGCGCCGAGCGCTGCTTTGAAGACGGGCTGCACAACGACCTGCGCCTGCCCTCGATGGCGGCGCAGGGTCCGCGGCTGCTGCTGCAGCTCGAGAAGCTGATCGCGGAGGCGCCGTGAACAACACGCTCGACCGCCTGTTCGCCGGCCTCGTCACCAGCCTGCAGCGCGAGATCATCCCGCGCCTGGACGACGAATTCGCGCGCGGCCAGGCCTATGCCGCGGTGGACCTGCTCAACAACCTGCGGCCGCGCCTCGATTGGGCGGTGGCGCCGCTGGCCGAACAGATCGCGGCGCAGCTCGACGCAGCACAGCGCATTGCGACGCTGCTGCCGGAGCATGCCCTGCCGCAGGAACTGCAGGCCGCTCCGCAACCCGCGACCGGCGAAGCACTGCGCCGGTACCGCGACGCGCTCGACGAGCACCTGTGCAGGGTGCTGGACGGCCTGCCGCAGACGTCGGCCGCGCGGCGCGATGCCGTACAGGCGGTGCTGACGCAGTACATGAAGGAACAGGTGCGGCGCGAGGTTAGCTTGGCGGCGAAGCCGCTGTTCGGCGAGATCGCGGGCAACACCGGCGCCGACAAAAAGTAATACCGGAGGAACCATGCTGACGCCGCAGGACGACCACATCGGCCACCAGTTGCCGACAACTTTCGACCATGTCGGCACCAGCGATCCAGCCTGGATGGAGCGCTACTGGTACACTGGCCACCTGGTGCCAACCGGCGAGGTGATCTTCGACCTAGGCCTCGGCTACCACCCGAACCGCAACGTGATGGACGCGTTCGCCGGTGTCACGGTCGGCAGCCGCCAGTACAACTTCCGCGCCTCGCGCCAGCTGCGGCCCAATCCCCTGCATCCGCTGCAGACGAAGATCGGGCCGCTGGAGTTCACGGTGCTGGAGGGCTTCAAGCGCCACCGCCTGCGCCTGGAGGAGAGCGAGTCCGGCATCAGCTTCGACATGGAATTTCTCGGCGGCTTCAACCTGCACGAGGAAGCGCAGCGTTTCCGTCGCCGCAACGGCCGCATCACCGAGAACCTGGCGCGCTGCCAGCAGCTCGGCCGCTACGCCGGCTGGCTGAAGGTGGACGGCAAGCGTTACGAGCTGACGCCCGAGACCTGGTGCGGCCAGCGCGACCATTCCTGGGGCATACGCGCCGAGCTGCGCACCGACGAGGCGTATCCGCCGCTGACCCACTTCCAGCCCTCGTTCTGGACCTGGGTGGCGGTGCAGTTCCCCCAGCGCGGCCTGCTCTGGTCCTTCACCGAGCGCGCGCCGGGCGACATCGCATACCTCACCGGCGAGGAAGTGCTGCCGCTGGGCCAGCGCGCCAGCCGCGGCCTGCACGTCGACGACGTCAAGCACGAGTTGGTCTGGGCCAAAGACGCTCTTGGCCAGACCCTGGAAGGCGGCACGTTCGAGCTGACCCTGGCCAATGGCAAGACCCGGCACATCCAGCTGCGCACCCTGCCGGCGCGCTACTTCCTCAAGGGCGGCCTCTACGGCGGCCTCGGAGGCTGGTTCCAGGGCGACGACAAGGGACCGTTACACCTTGAGCACGAGCAGTGGGATCTGCGCGATGCCGCCACCCGCCGCCAGGCCCGTACCCTGGCCGACCACGTGGTGGAGGTGCGCGAGGGCGACGAGGTGGGTTACGGCATCATCGAATACGCGGTGGCGCCGGGCTATCCGAAATACACGGAAGTGCAGCAGTTCCCGCCGTACTGAGAGAACCCACATGACCACGCCGTCCGCTTTCGACCCCATCCAGATCGGCCCGCTGCGCCTGCGCAACCGCTTCATCAAGTCCGGCGCCAACGAAGGCATGGCCAAGGGCGGGATACCGTCGAAAATGCTGGTCGAGCATCATCGTGCCGTCGCCGCCGGCGGCGTAGCGATGTGCACCGTGGCCTACTGCGCGGTGAGCGCCGACGGCCGCACCTTCGAGGACCAGGTGCAGCTGGAGCGCGGCACGGTGAGGCACCTCAAGGTGCTCACCGACGCCGTTCATAAAGAAGGTGCCGCGGCCTGCGCCCAGGTCACCCACGGCGGTGCCTTCACGTTCCTGCCCAGGCTCAGCACCAGGTACCCGCGCAGCTCTTCGGGCGGCTTCAACGCCGCCGGCGTGATCAGCGGCCGCCTGTTCAAGACGGCGATGACGCGGGATGACCTCGAGCGCACTGCGGACGAGTTCGCCGCCGGCGCGCGGTTGGCGCGCGAGGCCGGCTTCGACGCCGTGGAAATCCACATGGGTCACGGTTACTTGCTGAGCCAGTTTCTGTCGCCGGCCTACAACAAGCGCAAGGACCAATACGGTGGCAGCGCGGCGCAACGCGCGCGTTACCCGGCCATGGTGTTGCGTCGCGTGCTCGACGCCGTTGGCGGCAGTATGGCCGTCACTTGCAAGATTTGCGTCACCGAAGGCTTCAAGAACGGGGCGACCGCCGAAGATGCCGCTCAGGTGGCTCAGGTGCTGGAGCGCGAGGGCGCGCACCTGTTGGTGCTCAGCGGCGGCATGAACGTGGAGGCGCCCTGGGCGATCTTCGGCAGCCCGATGCCGCGCGCCGCCACCGACACCGTGCAGAATCCGGTGATCCGCGCCGCGACGCGCATCCTGCGGCTGTGGGAGCCGAAGGTGACGTTCCACGAGAACTACTTCATGGAGCACTCGCGCAAGGTGCGCGCGGCGGTGAAGATGCCGCTGGCCTACCTTGGCGGCGTCAAGTCGGTGGCCGGCGTCGAGCAGGCGATGGCCGAGGGCTTTGACTGTGTGGTCATGGCCCGGGCCCTGATCCACGATCCGCAGCTGGTCAACAAGTTCCGCAGCGGCGAGCTGAAGGTGTCCGGCTGCACCGCCTGCAACGAGTGCGTGGTGATGATGTACACGCCGGGTGGCACCAGCTGTGTGCTGCGCGAACCGAACAGCGCTGAGCTGAACCGCACGCCGGCCGCGGCTTGAGACTGGCGGCCCGGGAGTGTCCCGGGCCGCTTCAGACCTCAGACCCCCGGAGCGCCGGGAAAACCCACGTAGTACGTGCCGGTGAGCATGCCGCCGTCCACCGCCAGTTCGGCGCCGTGGACATAAGAGGCTTCGTCGCTGGCCAGGAACAGGCTGCAATGCGCCGCCTCGGAGGGCTCGCCGACGCGCTGCGCCGGCACCCAGGTGTAGCGCTTGTTGACCTCGTCCTTGGCCTCGGCGTAGGGGTTGCCCATGGCGGTGTCGATGCCGCCGGGGTGGATCGAGTTGACCCGAATGCCCTTGTGGCCCAGTTCCATCGCGGCGCAGCGGGTCAGGCCGCGTACACCCCACTTGCTGGAGCTGTAGGCTGACAGGCCGTTCGCGCCCTTCATGCCGTCGGTGGAGGAGACGTTGACGATGGAGCCCTTGCCGCGGCCGATCATGTGCGGCGCCACCGCCTTGATGCCGAGGAACTGGCCCATCAGGTTGACGCCGATGATGCGCTCGTAGTCGGCCTTGCTGGTCTCCAGCAGGGTTTTGAACAGCAGGATGCCGGCGTTGTTGACCAGGATGTCGACCTGGCCGAACTTGGCGATGGCCTTCTCCACCACGCGAGCCCAGTTCGCCTCGTCGCTGACGTCGAGGTGCTCGAAGATGGCGTTGGCGCCGATCTCCTGTGCCAGCCTGGCGCCGTCCTGGTCGAGTACGTCGGCGATGACGACTTTGGCACCTTCGCTGGCGAACAGCTTCGAGGTGGCCGCACCCATGCCGCGGGCGCCGCCGGTGATGATCGCCACCTTTCCTGCAAGTCTGGCCACGGTGTTCTCCTCCGCTCTGATTTGTTGATGCTGCCTTATTCGACGACGGCGGGATGCGCCTGCACCGGGCCGCCGAGCATCGGGCGGTGCGAGGGCGGCTGCTTGCCGTCGATGTCCTTGACGCCGTACTCCTGCGCCAGCTCGGCGCCCACCACCACCTGGCCGGACTTCTCCATGCGCTTGGGATCGCGGTACAGGGCGCTGAGCAGGTGGCCGGTGAACTCGGGGCTTTCGGCAATATCCCAGAAGCCGGCGTATTTGGCGGCGTCGGCATCCATCACGCGCTTGGTGCGGTCGGTCTTGAGCATGCCCATCCACACCGACACGGTGGCGACGTCGTGCTTGCGCAGGTCCACCGCCATGTCCTTGGCGAACTTGTCGACGCCGACCTTCTGCGCGCCGTAGGCCGGGCCGTGCATGTAGCAGCTGGCGCCGAAGGAGGAGGTGAAGGCGATCAGGCCGCGCTTCTGCGCCACCATCAGCGGCGCCGCGTACCAGCTGGCGATATAGCCCGAGCGCAGGCCCACGTCGAGGATGTTCACTTGCTCGATCGGCTTCTCCCAGAAGCCGCCTTTCTCGATCAGGGTGTCATGGATCACGGTGGCGTTGTTGACCAGGATGTCGAGGCGGCCGTTCTGCTCCTTCTTGACCTGCTCGAACAGGGCCTTCACCTGCGCGTCGTCGCTGTGGTCGACGGCGACCGCGATGCCCTTGCCGCCGGCCCGGGTCACGCCCTCGGCGGTGGCGTAGATGGTGCCGGGCAGGGCGGCGTCGCCTTCCTTCCTCGAGCGGCCGGTGACGTAGACCGTGGCGCCTTCCGCGCCGAGGGCGAGGGCGATGCCCTTGCCGGCGCCGCGCGAGGCCCCGGTGACGACGGCGACCACGCCTTGCAGCGGCTTGTCCTGGCTCATGGTTTTGCACCTCGATGGTTTAATGATGGGTAAGCGAAAACCGTTCGTCCCGAGTAGCGCTGCTTGCAGCGCGTATCGAGGGATGGCGCGGCCCCTCGATACGTCCGCTGCGCGGACACTCGGGGCGAACGGGCTGCGCAGGGGCTTGTCATGCCGCCGCCTTGCGCAGCTCGAATTTCAGCACCTTGCCGGCGGCGTTCACCGGCAGGCTCTTCACGATTTCGACGAAGCGCGGCACCTTGTAGTTGGCCATGTTGTCGCGGCACCAGGCGATCAGCTCCTTGGCCTCGAGGCTTGCTCGCGGCCGCGGCACCACGAAGGCCTTGCCGACCTCGCCGAGGCGCTCGTCCGGCACGCCGACGATGGCGACCTGGGCCACCGCCGGGTGGCCGGCGATGATGCGCTCGATCTCGGCCGGGTAGCAGTTGAAACCACCGGCGATGTACATGTCCTTGAGGCGGTCGGTGATGCGCAGGTAGCCGCGCGCATCGAGAATGCCGATGTCGCCGGTATGCATCCAGCCGTCGGCGTCGACAGTCTCGGCGGTGGCCCTGGGATCGTCGAGGTAGCCGCGCATGACGTTGTAGCCGCGCACCACGATCTCGCCGGCCTCGCCGGCGGGGACCGGCTTGCCGTCGCCGTCGACGCAGCGCACCTCGGTGTTGGGCAGGGGCCTGCCGCTGGTCAGGGCCACGGTCTCGGCATCGTCGCCGGCGCCGCACAGCGAGACGACGCCGCAGGACTCGGTCAGGCCGTAGCCCGTCAGCACTACCTTGAAGCCCAGCTCGGCGCGGATGCGGCCGATCAGGGCCGGGGCGATGGCAGCGGCGCCGGTGATGGTGGCGCGCAGGCTGGACAGGTCGGATTCGCCGCGGCGCGGGTCGTTGAGGATCGAAATGAACAGGGTCGGCGGGCCGGGCAGCACGGAGATGCGCTCATGCGCGACGCGGGACATCAGCGCCGCGGCGTCGAACACGGCGTGCGGCAGCACCATGGCGCCGGCGAGCAGGCCGGCCATCCAGCCGAACTTGTAGCCGAAGGTGTGGAAGAAGGGGTTGACCACCAGGTAGCGGTCTTCCGGCACCAGCTCCATGTGGCGCGACCACTCGGCGATAGTGCGCAGGTTCTGGCCGTGCGCCGTCATCACGCCCTTGGGCAGGCCGGTGGTGCCGGAAGTGAAGATCACGTCCATCAGGCTGTCGGCTGTAATGGCGGAGCTACGCTTCGTCACTTCTCCGGCCGGCACTTCCGCGGCGCGGGCCAGGAAGGCCTGCCAGGTCGTGTCACCGCCTTCTGCGTCGCGCAGCACCACGATCTCCCTGAGCCCCTGTGGGCGGTGCGGTGCCAGCACGGCAGGGTAGTACAGATCGAGGAAGCGGCCGGCAGTGAACAGCAGCTTCGCGCCGCTGCGCTCCAGCACGTAGGCGACCTCGCTGCCCTTCATGCGGGTATTCACCGGCACCACCGCGGCGCCGACGCTGAGCACGCCCAGGGCGGCGATGATCCATTCGACGCAGTTCTGGCCCCAGATGGCGACGCGCTCCCCGGGCTGCACGCCCAGGGCGATCAGGGCGCGGCCGGCATCGATGCGCAGGCGGTCGAGCTCTTCGTAACTGAGCACCTGGCCGTCCTCGCCGACCAGGGCGATGCGGCCGGCATGGCGCTGCGCGGCGGCGGCGAAGGCGAGGGGAAGGGTCGGATGGCTCATTTGACGTAGCGGACTTTCACCTTGGGCGTCCTCGGTACGGACTGACAGCTCAGCACCCACTTGTCGTCCAGCTCGTCCTGTTCCAGCACGTGGTTCTCCAGCATCTCTACCTCGCCTTCCAGCAGCTTGCAGATGCAGGAAGCGCAGGCGCCGGCGCGGCAGGAATAGGGCGGCGCCAGGCCGGCGTCCTCCAGGGCCTCGATGACCAGCTGGCCGGGGAAGGCGGTGACGGTGTGGGTGACACCGTCGAGCTCGGCCTCGATCGTCACCTTGCCCTCGTGCAGGCTCTCCGTCACTTGTTTATCTCTCGGCCCAGATGCGCCAGCCGTTGTCGACGTGGATCTCGGCACCGTTGATGAACTTGGACTCGTCCGAGGCCAGGAACAGCACGACGTTAGCGATGTCCTTGGCGTCCGCCATGCGCGACATCTGCTGCTTGATGTCTTTCACCTCGGCCATCTGGCCCGGCTTTGCCGAGGCGTGCAGGTTCGCCACCATCGGGGTCTTGATTCCGTCCGGGTGGATCGAGTTGCAGCGGATCTTCAGGTCGAAGCGGCGGGCGTGGATCGCCACGTTGCGGGTCAGCGCGGCGACCGCGCCCTTGGAGGCGCTGTAGGCGCAGAAGGCGGACATGCCGACGATGGCGGAGATCGAGGACATGTTGACGATGGAGCCGCTCTTGCGCGTCTTCATCGCCAGCACGCCGTACTTGCAGCCGAGGAAGTAGCCGTCGGAGTTGACGCGCTGCACCGTGCGCCACTGCTCCAGGGTGGTGTCCTCGATGCTGCCGGCCTGCAGGATGCCGGCATTGTTGACCAGCACGTCAACGCCGCCGAACTTGTCCTCGGTGGCCTTGATCACGGCCTTCCAGTCGTCCTCGTTGGAGATGTCGTGGCGTACGAAGATCGCCTGCTCGCCGATCGACGCGGCGACGGCGCGGCCGGCCTCCTCGTTGAGGTCGGTCAGGACCACCTTGGCGCCTTCCTGTGCCAGCAGGATCGCGTCCTCCCTGCCCACGCCGCTGGCGGCGCCGGTGATGATGGCGACCTTGTCCTGCACTCTGCCCATGCAATACTCCTCGATAAGCCTGTTCTTGATTGCGGCCGTCGGGCCGCGTAGCGCCGCCGTGGACGGCCGCCGGGCGCAAGGCCGCGGCAGGGCGCGTTTCGGGGTCAGAAATGCATTATTTCCATCCCGTGCGGCGAATCATCATCCATTGAGACTAGCCGTTTGCAGGAGGCGCGGGGGCGGGTCTCGTCTAATTGGGTGAAGCCGCTGCGGCGCCCGGGTCTTGATAATTGCGGTCATCGTAAACCAGATCCCGACAAACCCGGCGGAGCCCCCAAAAATGGCCCAGCAAACCGTAAAAATCGACGCGCTCTCCTATGTCGTGGCCGAAAGCACCGACATTTCCAAGTGGAAGCAGTTCGGCGAGGAGGTCCTGGGCGTCGCCACTTCCGAAGCGCCGGAAGGCGGGCTTTACCTGAAGATGGACGAGCGCAAGTATCGCATCGCCGTCATCAGGGGCAGCCAGGACCGCTACCACGCCTCCGGCTGGGAAGTGCGCGACGAGGCCGCCTTCAGCGCCGTGCTCGACGCGCTGAAGAAGGCCGGCGTCGCCGTCACCAAAGGCAGCGAAGCCCAGCGCAAGGCGCGCTGCGTGCAGGACCTGGCCAGCTTCACCGACCCCTCCGGCAACCGCCATGAAGTGTCCTGGGGCTTCACCACCGATTTCGCGCGCTTCATCTCGCCGGTCGGCGTGGAGGGGTTCATCACCGGCGAGCACGGCGTCGGCCACACCGTGCTGCCGGCCGAGAAGTTCGACGAGACCTGGGCCCTGTTCCGCGACGTGCTCGGTTTCGGCCTGTCCGACATCTTCCGGCACAAATTCACGCCGGACCCGAACGAGCCGGTCAAGCGCATCTACTTCACCCATTGCGCCAACCCGCGCCATCACAGCCTGGCGCTGTTCGAGATGGCCATCCCCAGCGGCTGCGTCCACATGATGATGGAAGTGCCGACCATGGACGAGGTCGGACGCGCCTACGACCGCATGCAGAAGCACGGCGTCAAGCTGATGGCCACGCTCGGCCGTCATGTCAACGACCGCATGACCTCGTTCTACATGAACAGCCCGTCCAACTTCGCCATCGAGTTCGGCTACGGCGGCCTGATGCTGGACTGGGACAAGCACCAGGCCTTCGAGTCCACCGCCGTGA
>CAYWPB010000077.1:0-12469 GCA_964458725.1 uncultured Nevskia sp.
GCGGGCTTCCCCTTGTTGCCGAGGGTGGGGCGGAAGGGGCCGCCCGCCGCAAGGGTCGCCACCCCGCGGATCTGGTGTTCGTTGACCGATCGGCCGGCATCCCATTCGCAATCGAAGGGCGGCTCGGTGAGCACACAGCGCTGACGCCCGTCGACGAAGAACACGACCGCGGACGCGACACCCGCGGGCTCGAGCGATGCCTTCAACATGGTGATCCCGCTGACATACCCGCGATCCTCGGGTTCCAGAATGCGCAGGTGGGGGATGCCGGCTTGGCCCCTGTAGAAGACCTTGAACTGCTCCTTTTCGCCGGCCAGCTTGAGCTCGCCCTTGAGGTTGACCAGCATGCTGGCGATGTAGGCGTTGAGCTTGGCGGTGAAGTAGGGCTCCAGAGCCGCCACGTCCATCTGCCGGCCGTCCAGCTTCAGGTCCGCCTTGAGCGGCTTGAGCGTCACCGCGCCGCCGAGCTTGAGCGTGCCCCGGTGCTTGAAGCCGGTGGAGGCCTCGAGCTGCCAGGGCTTGCTGAAGTCGCTGCTGAAGCGGTGCAGCTTGACCTGCACCGGCGCCAGGCCGAGCGCGACCGGCTGCGGCAGGCTGCGGTCGGCGAATGCGAGGCTGGACTGGTCGAGGCTGATCTCGTCGATGGCGTAGATCCAGTCCGGCTCCTGCGCCGCGGGCGCCTTCTTCACGCGCCGCGCTGGCGGCGGCTTGCCGGCCTTCGCCAGCTTCAGCAGGTTGATCGAGCCGTCGGCCGCGCGCTCGGCGTTGACGGTGAGGTTCTGTACGTTCAGCGCCGACAGCTCGGCGTGGCGCGCGGCGAGGTCGACCAGGCGGATATCCGCGCCAAGGTGGCCGAGCGTGACCACCGGCGGCGCCTTGGGCCCGCTTTCCAGGCGCAGACCGTCGAGGCTGAGCGAGCTGTCGGCCAGTTGCAGCGCGAACGCGGCGCCGGACCAGTCGGCCTTGAAGCCGAGCTTGGCGCCGGCGGTGCCGGCGGCGAGACGGCCGTTCAGCGCCGAGGCCAGGAAGGGCTGGAAGGCGGCGAGGGCGAGCTGTTGCAGGCCCAATTGCCCGTCGAGCTTCTTGTCCGCCAGCGCCAGGTTGCCGCTGCTGTCGAGCGTGCCGCCGGAGGCAAGTGCCAGGCTGGCCTTGTACTGGCCGGCCTTGTGATCGACGGTGGAGAGGTTGCTGGCGCTGACGCCGAGCTTTTCCAGCGCGAGGTCGGCGCCGGTCTGGTCGTCGCGGAAGTAGACGTGGCCGTCATTCAGCGCGAGGTTCTGCACGCCGAAGTCGAACGGCGCCGCCGGCTCGGCCGCCTTGGGCGGATTCGGGGCGGACTCCGGCGCATCCGGCTTGGCCGCCGGCTGAGCGGCGAGCCGGGCCACGTTGAGGGTGCCTTGCTTGTCGCGGCCCAGCGTCACCTCCGGTTGATCGAGGCGCAGTTGCTTGAGGTGCACGATGCTGCGCAGCGGCTCGATCGAGTCGGCGTCGAGGTGCAGCGCACCGAGCTTGAGCAGGGGCTGGCCGGCGGCGTCGTTGAGCACCAGCTGGTCGAGGTCCACGGTGCCGCTCAGCGCGACCGTGGACTGGTCGCCGGATTTGGCGAAGCTCAGCTTCAGCGCGGTGGAGAGGTGGCCCTGCGGCAGCTGCACCGGCAGCTTCGCCGGCGCGTAGGACATCAGCGGCGCCAGGTCGAGATGGTCCAGCGACAGGGCTACTTCCGAAGCCAGGCTGCTGGCGAAGGGCTTGACCTTGCCCTCCAGCGCCAGCGGGCTGCCGTCGACCCGCGCCTTGAGGAAGGGCTGCACGAAGACGTCGGACTTGGATGGCAGGTTGGCAAGGAAGGGGATGCCGAGCATCAGCTGCTCGACGCGGTGGTGCTGGTTCAGCAGGCGGTCGTCGAAGTCGATCAGGCCGTTGTCGACGTGGATGTTGGCGATGTAGAAATGGGTCGGCTTGCTGTCGGCCGGCTGCGGCGCCGAAGGCTTGGAGAACTGCTCGACCAGGTCGGTGAAGTTGAAGGTCTGCTCGGCGGTGCGCACCACGTGCACTTGCGGCGCGTCCATATAGGCCTCGCCGACCACCGGCTTGAGACGGAACAGGCTGCTCCAGGAGATGCGCACCAGCATGCGGCCGACGTCGACGAAGTCGCCCTGGCCGCCGCGCTCGCCGATGTGCAGCTTCTCGAGCTGCAGGGTGAGGGTGTAGGGGTTGAGCGAGACCTTGCCGATGCTGACCGGGCGCGACAGCAGCTGGCCCAGCTGCTTCTCGGCCTGGCTGCGGATCAGCGGCGGCGCGGCGAAGAAGCCGAGCAGGCCGAACACCACCAGGAAGACCAGGATGCCGGTGCCCCAGCGGCGGGTGCGCCGCGCCTGCGCGAATTGCTTCAGCCGGGCCTCGGTCGAGGCGGGAAAGATCTTGCCGAGCAGCGACATTGCGGATGCGTCCCCTGCTTCTCTGCGCCGGCCGGACATCCCTCCGGCCCAAGGTACTGCTCCATCCTGGTCGGATTGTATCGCCGCTCCGGGCGGAAATGGCGCCTGCCGCCGCTTATGATGGACACCCGTAGCGCGAGCCCGAGACCGGCCGTGATGAGCACTGAACCCCGCCGTGGCGCCGCCTCGCATCCGATCCAGCAGGTGCTGGAGCGGCTGCACCGGCGTTTCCTCCCGGACCGCCGCGGCAGCCTGGCGAGCTACATCCCCGAGCTTGCCGCGGTCGATGCTGAGCCGCTGGGCATCGCCCTGGTCACCATCGACGGCGTGGTCTACGAGGCCGGCGACACGGCGGCGCCGTTCACCATCCAGTCGATCTCCAAGCCGGCGACCTACGGTTACGCGCTGCGCGACTGCGGTGTCGCGGCGGTACTGCGCAAGATCGGCGTCGAACCGACCGGCGACGCCTTCAACTCGATCAATCTCGAGCCCGAGACCGGACGGCCGCGCAATCCGATGGTCAACGCCGGCGCCATCGCCACCTGCGGTCTGATCCATGAGGCGCACCCGGCCGACGGCTTCGCGCGGGTGCTGGCGCATATCTCGGCGTATTGCGGCCGCGAGCTGGAGCTGAACGGGGCGGTGTACCGCTCGGAAAAGGCCACCGGCCATCGCAACCGCGCCATTGCCCACCTGCTGCGCAACTTCAACATCCTCGAGGGCGATCCCGAGAACGGCCTGGACCTGTACTTCCGGCTGTGCTCGGTCGCCGTCAACTGTCGTGACCTCGCGGTCATGGCGGCGACCATGGCCCACAACGGCGTCAACCCGCTCGACAACCGCGCGGTGCTCGGCGGGCAGAACGTGCGCCGGGTGCTGAGCGTGATGGCCTCCTGCGGCATGTACGACGGCTCCGGTGCCTGGCTGTACGACGTCGGCATGCCGGCCAAGAGCGGTGTCGGCGGCGGCGTCATGGCGGTGCTGCCGGGGCAGTTCGGCCTGGCGGTGTTCTCGCCGAGGCTGGACGAGCGCGGCAACAGCGTGCGCGGCCTCGGCGTGGTGAAAGCTTTTTCGCAGGAGTTCCAGCTGCACCTGTTCCACGGCGAGCGCGGCCTCCCCGGCGCGATCCGTGCGCACTATAGCGGCGCCGTGCTCGGCTCGCGCGCCGAGCGCAGCGAGGCCGAGACCGCGGTGCTGGAGGCGCATGGTGGTGGCGTGCGGGTGTTCGAGCTGAAAGGGCGCCTGAGCTTCGGTAGCATCGAGCTGCTGGTGCGCGAGATCGGCCCACCGAGGCATGGCGGTGTCGAACTGAACGTGATCGATCTTCAACGCGTCACCGCCATCGACGATGCGGCCGGGCTGCTGCTGGCAGAAGCCTGCCCGGGCTGGTGCGGCGAGGAGCGGCACCTTGCTCTCACCGGCGCATCCCACCTCGAGGACTTCCGCCGTCACCTGCTCGACCGCCTGCACGACCGGTTGCCGGCGTCGCGGCTGAAGCTGCTGTTCCGCTTCGCCGACACCGAGGCGGCGATGGAATGGGCCGAGAACGCCATTCTAGAGGCCGAGGGTTGCGGCCGCGATCCGATGAGCGAGGTGCCGCTGGAACGTCAGGAGCTGCTGCAGAAATTCAACGCCGCCGAGCTGGCGGCGTTGCGGCCGCTGCTCGAGCCGGCGTGCTTCGCGGCGGGCGAGCGCATCCTCCGCGCCGACCATGGTCCAAGCGGGCGCCTGTACTTCCTGATGTCCGGCAAGGTCAGCGTGATCCTGCCGGAAGGAGACGGCGAGGCACGCCTGCGGCTGAGCGTGCTGTGGCCCGGCAGCGCCTTCGGCGAGGTCGCGGTGCTGGACCCGGAAACCCGGTCCGCCGATGTGCTGGCGGACACGCCGGTGCATTGCCTGGTGCTGAAGATGGAGGCCCTGGGCGGGCTCCCGGCGGAGCAGGCCGGAACGATCCAGCTCAAGCTGACCCAGGGTCTGGCGCGGCTGCTGGCGCGCCGCCTGCGGCGGGTCAATCGCGAGTTCCGTGCACTGGCTTGACCCTGCACCACGCTCCAGGGTTTAGGCTGGTTGCATCCAGTTCAGGAGCAACCCATGGCCACCACGCACCAAAGCCACGCCGGACACGAAGCGCACGCCTGCTGCCATGGCGATACGGCGCAGGCCGCGCCGGCACATGCAGCGATGCCGGATGCCCATGCCGGCCACGCCCACCACGGCGGCTGGCGCGGCGCCGCCAGCGTCACCCTGCATTGCCTGACCGGCTGCGCCATCGGTGAGCTTGCCGGCCTCGCCATTGGCGTCAGCCTCGGCTGGCCTCCCACCATGACGGTGAGCCTGGCGGTGGCGCTGTCCTTCGTCAGCGGCTTCGCCCTGACCCTGCTGCCGATGTTGCGCCGCGGCTTCGGCCTTGCCGACTCCTTCCGCACGGTATGGCTGGGCGAGGTGATCTCGATCAGCGTGATGGAGCTGGTGATGAACCTGGTCGACTACCAGATGGGCGGCATGCGCGGCGTCAGCCTCGTCTCGGCGCGGTACTGGGAAGCCTTCGCGCTGGCACTGCTGGGTGGCTTCCTCGCCGCCTGGCCGGTCAACGCCTGGATGCTCGGTCGCAATATGAAGCGCTGCCACTAGGCAGCGCTCTCGTCTTTGTCAGACGCGCTTCAGGCCGAGGCGGATCGCCTGGCCCAGCACCAGCTTCACCGCCGGCCCGAGCAGCGGCAGCGGCGCGTCGAACTGGATGGTCCAGGCCACGCGTGCGCCACGGCCGGAGCCGGAGAACTCGATTCGGCCGCTGTGGTTGCGGATCGGGAAGCCGCCCTTGCTGATGCGGTAGTCGATCGAGCGGTTGGGGGACAGCGCGGTCACCGTCTCCTCAATCGCCAGCGGTCCGAGGCCAAGGCGGCGCACCGAGCCGACGCCGTTGACTTCGTTTTCGCCGTCGCGCACCCGCCGCACGGGGATGCCGAACACCTTGCGCAGGTTGTTGTGGTCGGCCAGATAGGCGAACACCTCCGCCACCGGCTTGCTGTAGTCCTGCACCACTTCGATTTTCTGCTGCGACATGCGGGCCCCGGTCATGAATTTCGTCGCCGCAGGTTGTGACGATTGCCGGCGCGACGCAATCGCCGCCGCGCCAACGGCACAAGGCTCTGCGGCGGGCTTCCTTGGGGGGCAAAAAATGGATCCCCGCCTTCGCGGGGACAATCATTTCCGTAAGCTCGCTGCGCTCGCTAACGGAAATTGATTGATTGGTAGGCGCGATTGGACTCGAACCAACGACCCCCACCATGTCAAGGTGGTGCTCTAACCAGCTGAGCTACGCGCCTGTACGCCGGAACAGCGTAAAGAGGGGCGAATTATACGGATTGCGCGGCGTCCGCGCCAGCCGGTCCGGCCGTCCCGTTCGGATGGCAAAAAAAGAACGGGCGGCCGAGGCCGCCCGTTGCAAGTGCTGCGAAGCCGCTTACTTCAGCATGTTGGTCATGTCGCCCATCTTGCTGCCGCCGTTGGCGACCAGGGCCGCGTCGCGGGCGGCGAGGCCCGGCAGGCCGCTGGCATCGAGGCCGAAGCGCTTGATGATGAAGCGGTTGATCGAGCCGGAGTCATACTGGGTGTGGTCGATGAAGGCCGGCTTGACCAGCGGCGAGATGATCATCGCCGGCAGACGGGTACCGGGGCCCAGCTTGTCACCCTTGGGCGGGGCGACGTGGTCCCAGGCGCCGCCGAACTCGTCGTAGGTGACGATGATCACCATGCTGTCCCATTCCGGGGTGGCCTTCAGCTTGGCGATGAGGTCGGCGATGTGGTCGTCGCCGTCGGCCAGGTTGGCATAGCCGGGGTGCTGGTTGTGGTTGCCCTGCGGCTTGAAGAACGCCACCGCCGGCAGGGTGCCGGCCAGCGCGTCGCCCACCAGGTCGGACTCGTCGCGCAGGTGCGCGTTGCGCACGTCGGCGTGCGTGACCGGGTCGAACTCGGCGTAATAGTTGAACGGCTGGTGGTGCGCCTGGAAGTCCGGGGAAGCCTGCGGCGTGGAGGGAGCGTAGATCACGTTGCGTGCATTGGCCGGGTCCTGCGTGCCGTCGGCCACCGCCGCGTTCCAGGCGCCCGAGTACCAGCGCCAGGACACGTTCTTGGCAGTCAGCAGATCGCCGATGGTGGTCTGGGTCTGCGGCTCCAGCGTGTTGCTCGTAGCCGGATTGGCGTAGGGCAGGTCGGCAGCGGCGGCACTGGCCGGCTTGTTGCCGCTGGGCTGGTAGGGAGGCTGCAGGGTGTTGATGCCGCGGTAGCCGTCGCCGGCGCCGAAGTAGTCCTTCGGCGAGATGGCGCCGTCGTTGACGAACACCGGCTTGCCGGACAGGGCCGAGGCCGGGGAGCTGGAGGCGACCGTGAGGCGGGTGGTGTAGTTGCTGCTGCTGTCCTTGTCCACTGCCGAGATGCGGCTCGCGCCGCGGGTTTCGGCGTCCGAATACTTCGGCGCGCAGGCGCAGATCAGGTACTGGTGGTTCAGGAACGAGCCGCCGAAGGCGCCGTTGAACCAGTTGTCGGCGATGACGTACTGCTTGGCCAGGGTGGCCAGCTTGGAGCCGCTGTAGTCGAAGTTGCCGAGCGACAGGCCGCCGACGTCGGACCAGGCGGCGTAGCTGTCCATCTTGCCGCCGTTGATCTGCATCTGCTCGTCGAAGAAGCGGTGGATCAGATCGTTGGTGACGGTGCTGGTAGTCAGGGAATAGGTGGTCTCGAACGAGTACGGCGCGTTCGGCTTGCCCATGCTGTCGGCCTGGGTCACGGCCGGGGTAAAGCCGGGGGCGGTGACGCCGCCGAACGCCGGCGGCAAAGTCGCCAGCACGGTGGTGCCGTCGCGGTCGACCTGCTTGACGTAGGCGGCGGTGGGGACGCCAGTGCTGTCCACCACCGCGCTCAGGCCGTTGACGCCGGGCACCTTGCCGAACACCGAGTCGAACGAGTGGTTTTCGGCGTAGATCACCACCACGTGCTGCACCTGGCTCAGCGTGCCGCCGGAGGAGGAGCTCGACGAGCCGGAGCCGCTCGAGCTGGAGGAAGAAGAGGAACCGCCGGAGCTTGAGCCGGAGTTGTTATTGTTGTTGTCGTCGCAGGCGCTGAGGCCCAATAGCAGCGCCAGGGCCAGCGGCGCCACACGGTAAGCATGTTTCATCGAGATCATCCCCTGTGTTTCGAAACGTTAAAAAGGGTTGCTTCTCGCGAAGTATCGTGAAGAACTGTTACACGGAGATGTTGCGATCGTGTCAGCGCCCGGCATGGTGGGCGGGCGCCACTGTCACGTGTCTGACATGGAACCCTGTCAAACAGGCGCCCCTATGCGATCCCAGTTTCCATTCCGGCCCGATGTGCATGGCCGCGCGATTCTTTTTGCCGTGCTGGTGGCAGTCGGTGGGCTCTCCGCCTGCGACAAGGCGTCGTCAGCCCCGACAGCTCCTGCCGCATCCGTATCCACACCGCCGGCGGCAGTGGAAACCCCGTTTTACGCGCTGAAGTTCCCGCGCCAGCCGAGCGTTGCGGAAATCACGGCGCTGGGCCGTGCGCTGTTCTTCGATCCTTCGCTCTCCGCCTCCGGGCGCATGGCCTGCTCCACCTGCCACGATCCGAAGTTCGCCTTCGGCCCGTCCGATGCGGCCGCGGTGAAGATGGGCGGGCCGGACCTGTCGCTGGCCGGCATGCGGGCCGTGCCCTCGCTGCGCTATCTGCAGACCGTGCCGGCGTTCACCGAGCACTATTACGAGGACGACGGCAACGACAGCATCGACCAGGGCATCACCGGCGGGCACACCTGGGATGGCCGGGCGCAGTCGCTGCACGACCAGGCGCCGCTGCCGCTGTTTTCACCGGTGGAGATGGCCAATACCAATGCCGGAGAGGTGGTGGCCAAGGTCAAGGCCGCGCCGTATGCCGCGCAGTTCCGCGATACCTACGGCGCCGGGGTGTTCGACGACGACACGATGGCGTTCAAGGGCGTGCTGCTGGCGCTCGAAGTGTTCCAGCAGAGCGCGCCGGACTTCTATCCCTATGACAGCAAGTACGACGCCTGGCTGCGCGGCAAGGCGCGGCTTACGCCGCAGGAGGCCCGCGGCCTGGCGTTGTTCAACGACCCGGCCAAGGGCAACTGCGCGCTGTGCCATCCCAGCGCGATACGCGGCAACAGCTTTCCCAGCTTCAGCGACTTCGGTTACATCGCCGTCGGCGTGCCGCGCAACCGCAGCCTGCCGGCCAATCGCGATCCGGCCTACTACGACCTGGGCCTGTGCGGGCCGCTGCGCACGGACCTGGCGAACCGCAAGGAACTGTGCGGCCTGTTCCGCGCGCCGACGCTGCGCAATGTCACCCTGCGCAAGGTGTTCTTCCACAACGGCGCCTTCCACAGTCTGGAGGACGTGCTGCGCTTCTACGCCGAGCGCGACACCAATCCCGGCAAGTGGTATCCGCGCAAGGCCGACGGCAGCGTCGACAAGTTCGACGACTTGCCGCAGCAGTACCGGCAGAACGTAAACATGGAACCGCCGTTCGGGGGCAAGCCCGGCGGCAAGCCGGCATTGAGCGGGCAGGAGATCAAGGATCTGATCGCCTTCCTCGGCACACTCACCGACGGCTGGCATCCGCCCGGCTCCTGAAGCGGAGCTTCAGAGCAGGTTCAAGGCCAGGCTCGAGGCGGTGCAAAGTGCCACCACCGCCAGGGGCGGCAGACGCCAGCGCTCGAGCAGGAGCAGGCCGGCGGCGGCCACCAGCGCGTCCGCGACGCTGCCGATCGCGGTGGTCGATACCGGCTTATAGAGCGCCGCGGCGAGGATGCCGACTACCGTCGCATTGATGCCGGCCAGCGCCGCCAGCACTGCCGGCCGGCTGCCCAGGCGGTTCCATAGCCCGGCGGCGGTCACCGCCAGCAACAGTCCCGGCAGGAAGATGCAGGCCAGCGCCATGCCGGCCCAGGCGAGCGAAGCACCGGGCGGCGCGACCGCGGCGGCGACGTACGCGGAGAAGGCGAATAATGGACCGGGCAGGGCCTGGGCCAGGCCATAGCCGGCGAGGAAACGCTCGTCGCCGATCCAGCCCGTGGGCACCAGGGCGTCGTGCAGCAGCGGCAGCAGGACGTGGCCGCCGCCGAACACGAGAGCGCCGGAGCGGTAGAAATTCGCGGCGAGTTGCGGGATCCCGTGTGCGGATGCCGGCAGCGCCAGCGAAAGCACCAGCAGCAGCGCGAACAGCACCAAGGCTACTCGGGCGCTGCCCATGCCTACCGGCAGGGACAGCGGCGGGGCGACGTCCTCGACCCGACGACACAACAACAGGCCGGCGCAGGCGCCGGCCGCCAGCACCAGCAATTGCACCCCAGGACCGCCGATGAACAGGGTCAAGGCCACTGCGACGACCGCGACCAGGCGGCGGCGCCCGTCGGGACAGAGCCGCCGGGCCATGCTCCAGACCGCCTGGGCCACCACCGCCACCGCTGCCAGCTTGAGTCCGTGCACCAGCGGCGCGACCCAGGGGCCGCGCGCCAGCGGCATCAGCATGGCGGCGGCGTACATCAGCGCGGCCGAGGGCAGGGTGAAGCCCAGCCACGCGGCGAGGGCGCCGCGCCAGCCGGCCCGGTGCAGGCCTACCAGGAAGCCGAGCTTGCTGCTGGCCGGGCCGGGCAGCACTTGGGACAGAGCCACCAGGGCGGCATAGTCGTCGGCGCTCAGCCAGCGGTGCTGGCGCACGTAGGCGCGCTCGAAATAGCCGAGGTGGGCAATGGGGCCGCCGAAAGAGGTGCAGCCCAGGCGCAGCGCGGTGATGAAGACTCCGCCGGCCGAACCCGGACGGGAAGGCGCGTGCGCCGGGCTGGGGACGGAAGCCTGCATCTGCATATGGTATCGGGATCGACCAGGTTCCCTGCGCGCGCGGATCGTCCGTTCCAAGGGGAAAAGCCCGGGCGCCGCGCGTTACGTTTTTTTACAAACCGCCAAAACTCCAGTTCCTGCTGTGGTTAAAGCTCCACGCAGCAGGCGATACGACGGCGCGTTCACCGCCTTTTAACCAACCCGTCATCTTCCCCTCCTAGGTTTGACCGGCTGTGACGTCCCAGGCGGTACGGGCCGTTTCGAACCCAACCCAAAAATCCCAGGGGAACACCTCAATGTTCAAACGCATTGCCTTGAGCCTGGCGGTCGCCGCGCTGGTCGGCGTCGCTGGTTGCGACGGAAATACCGGTCCGCAGGGCGCCACCGGCGCCACTGGTGCTACCGGCCCCGCCGGTCCGACCGGCCCGGCCGCGCCCACCGGCGACCAGACCGCCGCCGGCTACACCACGGCCACGCCGATCAAGCATCTGGTGGTCATCTTCCAGGAGAACGTCTCCTTCGATCACTACTTCGGCACCTACCCGGTGGCGACCAACCCGGCCGGTGAGCCGAAGTTCACCGCCGCTTCCGGCACGCCGACCGTCAACGGTGCTCCGGGTACCGCCAACTACATCAACGGCTATACCACGGCGCTGCTGACCAGCAACCCGAATGCCGCTAACGCCGCCAACAGCACCGGGGCCACCAACCCGTTCCGCCTCGACCCCGCGCAGGCGGCGACCTCGGACCAGAACCACGCCTATCACGCCGAACAGAGCGCGTTCAACCAGCTGGTGATGGACCTGTTCCCGGCCGACACCGGCACCGCCGGCTCCGGGGGCTCAGGCGCCTTCGACACGCGCGGCCTGGTCATGGGCTACTACGACGGCAACACCGTCACCGCGCTGTGGAACTACGCGCAGCACTTCGCGATGAGCGACAACTCGTTCAGCACGACGTTCGGTCCGTCCACGCCCGGCGCGCTGAACCTGATTTCCGGCCAGACCCACGGAGCAACTACCCCGGACATCGCTAACAATGTTACGAATGGCACAATTATTGGCGATCCTCGCCCGACTGCAGCTAACGATGACTGCACCATCGCCTCGGCCCCGAAGGCAGCGATGGGCGGCACGAACGTGGGCGACCTGCTCAATAAAGAGGGAATTACCTGGGGATGGTTCCAGGGTGGTTTCAAACCTTCGTCACTGGTGAACGGAGTAGCCGTTTGCGCGACAACGCATAAGAACATCGCCGGCGCCACGGTAACTGATTACATTCCGCACCACGAACCATTTCAGTACTTCACCAGCACCGCGAACCCGCATCACCTGCCTCCGAGCAGCCCCAATAAGATTGGGCAAACGGATCAGGCGAATCATCAGTACGATTTGAGCGACTTCGACACTGCTCTGGCCAATGGCAATCTGCCGGCCGTCAGCTTTGTGAAGGCCGCCGCATATCAGGATGGTCATGCAGGCTATTCGGATCCTCTCGATGAGCAGACTTTCCTTGTGGACACCTTAAACGCACTCCAGAAGTCCCCGTTATGGCACAACACTGCGGTTGTCATCCTGTATGACGACTCTGACGGCTGGTACGACCACGTTCTTGGCCCCATCGTCAACCAGTCGGCCACCGCGTACGACACGCTTACCGGCTCCTCCTGCGGCACCCCGAAAGCAGGAGCTTATCTAGGCCGGTGCGGATATGGTCCGCGCCAGCCTTTGCTGGTAATTTCGCCCTTCGCCAAAGAGAACTTCGTGGACCACGGCGTAACGGACCAGTCTTCCATTTTACGGCTCATTGAAGACAACTGGGGCCTGGGAAGAATCGGCGATCAGTCGACCGATGCCATCGCCGGGTCACTCTATCCCATGTTTGATTTTTCAAATAAAGGCAATAGGCGGTTAATTCTCAATGACTCCACTGGGCAGCCGACTGGTGGGGATGAGGACGGCCAAGGGCAGGACCACGACTGAGATGTTCGACAGGTTTTCGTGAGTCGCCAAACCTGGAACGATGGGATAAGCCACGGACTACACGGATTTCAAATTCGTTCAATCCGTGTAATCCATGGCTAATTCCAAGACTTCCTTGGAATCCGTCATTTCCTCGACATCGCTAAAGTTTCTTCGCCCAAGGCTGGCAATCTTCGTTTCAGCCTGTATTCACTGCCTTATT
>CAYWPB010000078.1:0-12327 GCA_964458725.1 uncultured Nevskia sp.
AGCGCGGCGCCGGACTGGGCCGGGCACTGCCCGCGCTGCGACCACCCGCTGCACCGGCGCAAGCCCGACAGCCACGCCCGCACCTGGGCGCTGCTGATCGCCGCGGCGATCCTCTCCATCCCGGCCAATGCGCTGCCGGTGATGCATACGGCGACTCTGTTCGATGCCGAGGACAACACCATCCTCTCCGGTGTGGTGGAGCTGTGGAGCGGCGGCGCCTGGGACCTGGCGCTGATCGTGTTCGTCGCCAGCATCGCCGTGCCGCTGATGAAGATGGCCTGCCTGGTGCTGCTGCTGCTCAGCAGCCGCGCCGGCTCGCCGCGCTGGCGGCGCCAGCGTACCCGCATCTACCGCATGGTCGAGTTCATCGGCCGCTGGTCGATGCTCGACGTGTTCGTGGTGGCCCTGCTGCTGTCGCTGGTGCGCTTCGGCATACTGGCGGAAGTGAAGGCCGGGCCGGGCATCGTCGCCTTCTGTGCGGTGGTGGTGCTGACCATGCTGGCCTCGATGAGCTTCGACCCGCGCCTGATCTGGGACGCGGCGGAAAGCCCGGCACGGAACCCGGCGCCCGGCGCGGCGTCCAAGCCTGCAAACCAGAACATCAAATGACCGACCCTGATTTCCACGAGCTGCCCGAGCCTGAGCACAAGCCGCGGCATCGCTGGAGCGTCTCGCTGATCTGGCTGGTACCGATCGCCGCCGCCGTCGCCGGCCTGGTGCTGGTGGTGCGCACCTACCTGGAGGCCGGGCCGAGCATCAGCATCAGCTTCGAGACCGCCGAGGGGCTGGAGGCCGGCAAGACCGAGGTGCGCTACAAGAACGTGGTGGTGGGCAAGGTGCGCCGCATCAACCTGAGCCGCGACCACCGTCACGTCCTCGCCCGTGTCGACCTCAACAAGGACGCAGCGAACCTGGCGGCCGAGGACTCGCGCTTCTGGGTGGAACGGCCGCGCGTCGGCATCAACGGCGTGTCCGGCATTGAGACCCTCCTCTCGGGCGCCTACATCGGCGTTGACATCGGCGAGTCGGGGGAGCAGAAGAACGAGTTCACCGGCCTGGAGAAGCCGCCGGCGGTGACCCACGACATGAAGGGCAAGCTGTTCATGCTGCACACCGCCGACGCCGGCTCGCTGGCGATCGGCTCGCCGGTGTACTACCACCGCATGCCGGTGGGCAAGGTGGTGGACTCCGATCTCGACGCGGACGGCAAGCACGTCACGGTGCAGGTCTTTGTCGATGCGCCGAACGACCGTCTGGTGACTGAGAACTCACGCTTCTGGAACGCCAGCGGCGTCGACCTTTCGCTCAGCTCCTCCGGCCTCAAGCTCAACACGCAGTCGCTGGCCACGGTGATCGCCGGCGGCGTCGCCTTCCTGCCGCTGCATGAGGAGGACCCGGGCGGCTCGGCCGCGGACAAGGCCGATTTCTACCTGTTCCCCGACCAGGCCAGCGCGCTGGCGCCGCCGGACGGCCCGGCGGTGGAAATCCTGATGCACTTCCAGCAGACCGTGCGCGGCCTCAGCACCGGCGCCCAGGTTGATTTCCACGGCATCAACTTCGGCACGGTGAAGTCGATCGAGCTGCAGTTCGACAAGCAGCGCAAGGAGTTCTACACCGACGTCGTCGCCGACGTCTTCCCCGACCGCCTCGGCACGGCGATGAAATCGATGCGCGAGCTGGAGAAGAGCAGCCAGATCTCGGCCAGCCAGATGTGGGGGCGCATGGTCGAACGCGGTCTGCGCGCGCAGCTGCGCGCCGGCAACATCATCACCGGCCAGCTCTACATCGCCCTGGAGTTCGTCAAGGACGCGCGGCCGGTGCTGTTCGACTCCAGCGCCAAGCCGCTGGTCATCCCCACCGCGCCGGGCAGCATGGAAGAACTGCAGGAGCAGCTGCAGAGCATCATCAAGAAGCTCAACGAGATTCCGTTCGGCGACATCGGCAAGAACCTCGACGCCACGTTGAAGAATGCCAGCAGCCTGCTCGGCCAGCTCGACAAGGAGCTGGTGCCCGAGGCCAAGGCCACCTTGCGCGACGCGCAGGCGGCGGTGCAGTCGCTGAACCAGAGCGTGGCCTCGCCCGACGCGCCCTTGCAACAGAACGCGCAGCGCACGCTGGAGGAAGTGAGTCGCGCCGCCGCCTCGTTCCGCGCGCTGGCGGACTACCTCGAGCAGCACCCGGAGTCGCTGGTTCGCGGCAAGTCCGCGGCGCAGGAGCCGGCCGCGGATTCAGGCAGGAAATGAGCGCCATGACCATCCATCGCAGCATCCCCGTCTTCGCCTGCGCCGCGCTGGCCGCCTGTGCCGCGACGCCGACGCAGTTCTACACCCTGCTGCCGCCGCCGGCCGCGCCGGTCGCCGCCGCGGCGCAGTACCAGATCGACGTGCTGGGAGTGGACGTGCCGCCGCAGGTGGCGACGCAGCAGATGGTGGTGCGCACCGGTGCCGGCGAGCTGGTGCCGGTCGATACGCGGCGCTGGATCGCGCCGCTGGGCGACGAGATCCGCGACGCGCTGTCGGCCGGCCTCAGCCAGCGCCTCGGCGCGCACGACGTGCATGGCCTGTCCAGCGTGCCGGCCAATGGTCAGGGCCTGCCGACCTGGCGCGTCAAACTCAAGGTGCTGCGTTTCGAGTCGGCGCTCGGCGCCAGCGCGCGCATCGACGCGCTATGGACACTGCGTCGCGGCGATGACATGGCGGCCGCGCTGACCTGCGCCAGCAGCGCGTCGGAGAGCGTGGGGCCAGGCTACGAGGCGCTGGCCGAGGGCCACCAGCACGCGGTGGCGGAGCTTGCCGCGCGCATTGCCGGCGCGCTTGGTACCGCGCAGAACGGCGCGGCACGCTGCCCGGCCGATTGAATCCGCCGGGCGAGTTCGGACGGGCTCAGAGGGGTTGGGTGTTGCCGAAGCGGCGTCCGCCGACCAGCACGCCGCTTCTCCAGCGCGCGACGATCTCGCCCATGCTGCTCCAGTCCGGGTTGCTGCCCTCGATCAGCCGCAGGTCGGCGCGCGCGCCGGTGACGATGGCGCCGTGGCCGCTGTCGGAGGTGTCGGGCTTGCCTTCGGCCGCGTCGGCGGTCTCCGGCATCAGGGTCTTGCCGGTGGCGTCGATCAGCACGCCGCCGCGCGGCAGGCCAACGTCGGGGCCCACCGCCAGTACCAGGCCGTGCTGCACCCGTACCTGGGTGCCGGCCGGCAGCCAGCGCTCGCCGTCGAACACGCGAGCACCGACGATGGTGAAGGCTGGTCCCTTGCCGCCGTCTTCCTGGGCCTGCAGGGTTCCGGCCTGACCGAGGCCGGCGCACAGGGTGCCGCAAAGGGCGAGGGAGGACAGGAGCAACAGGCGCTGTTTCATGGCATGCCTCGGACTGGCCGCTGGACTGCTCTAAGGCCAGCACCATAGAGGTCGCCCCGGCTTGCGGCGAGGCTTTAGGGACGAACCGGCGGACCCCAGGGACGAGCCGGTTTTGCTCGGGGACGGTGGCGGCGGAGCCGCATCCGGGGCCGATTTGCGCGGTCCGGCTGGGTTAGGATAGGCGCCCGAATTCCTCGCGTGAACCAGCCTTATCCCTCATGAACCGGATCGCACAGAGCGTTTCGTGCCTGGCCTTGGCGCTGCTCGGCGGCTGTTACGCGACGCTGGCCCGGGTCAGCCCACGCATCGAGGGGCGACTGCTCGACCATGGTCGGCCGGTCAGCGGGGCGCGGGTATATGTCAGCCGGGAAGGGGAAGGCCGCTGCGGGGTGGTACCGGCCGATGCGCGGACTTCCCGCGCCGGGGTGTTTGCGCTCGACGAAGTAAGCCAGCCGCAATGGGTCTCGCCCGAGCCGCGCTACGACAGCTGGACGCTGTGCCTGGCCTACGGCGGACGCACCTACGTCGGCTACAGCATGAGCAAGCTGTACTACCTGCCGGCGCAGCTGCGGCTCGACTGCGAGTTGTCGGAGCCGCAGCAGCATCAGGCCGAGCATCCTGCCAGCATCTACGGCCTGTGCCGGCAGGGCTGAGTCCGGCCCGGATCTCTAGCGGCAATGGTAGTAGCCGCAGTGGTGGTAGTAGCCGTCGTGACCGACCGGCACGACGATGCAGCCGGCGGCGAGGACCGCGGTACTGAGCAACAGCATCCGTAAAAGAGTGCGCATGGCGTTTCTCCAGTGTCAGTGAACGCGCATCCACACTAGGGCCGGGGCACTGAACGCCTTCTGAATTCCCCCGGATCGCGGAAGTTAACAAAGGTAAATCCCGAAGTTCCGGAAAATCAGGCCGGAAAAGCCGGCAGTTACAGGCGTGACACCCAGGCGTTGCCGCGTACGTAGAAACGCAGCAGCCGCCGGGCCCAGTGACCAGCATAGTCCACGCCGATGCGCGGACGGCGCACGATCGAGATGCGCGGCTGCGGCTGCGGCGGCTCCTCGATATGGAACTCGGCGCTGACCAGATCGTGGCCGTTGAGACGGCGGTCGATACCCATGGCCCGGCACAGCAGTCCGGGGCCGTTGCTCCGCGCCTCGACCCCGCGCACCGGCTCCAGCGCGCGCAGCAGCACGGCGGAGGCCAGGCCCTCGGTCTGGGTCACCACGTTCATGCAGTGGTGCATGCCATAGATCAGGTAAACGTAGGCGTGGCCGGGCGGGCCGAACATCACCTCGGTGCGCGCGGTGCGTCCGCGCGACGAATGCGCCGCCAGGTCGTGCGGGCCGAGGTAAGCCTCGGTTTCGACGATGCGGCCGACCCGCTCGATGCCGCCGCTGCGCAGCACCAGGTGCTTGCCCAGCAGCTCGCGTGCAACCTCCGTGGTGTCGCGGTCGTAGAACGCGCGTGGCAGCATCGGCGCGATGCCCGAAAGGGGAAATGGAGTGCGGAGTTTACGGGGCCGCCGCCCCGCCGTGCGGCGCTCAGGCCGGGGCTTTCAGGCGCCTCTGCACATCCGCCAGCCTCTCGTACAGGGCCCGCAGCTCCTGGATCTTCTGGGCAATGCCGGCCTTGTCGGGGATCGAATTCCAGTCGAAGGCCTTGCTGTGCATCAGGTGCAGCGGCATGTGGCCCAGCGGCGGGGGGGCGTTGGCGAAGGTGGTGTCCTCGGGCGAGGCGGCCAGGGCGCTGCCCATCGCCGCCAGGATCTTGCCGGCGTGCTGCAGCGCCGCGCGCAACTCGCGGATCTGCATCCCGGTCTCTTCTTGTTCGAGCAGCAGTCTCGCCCGTTCTTCCCGATCCATATCCATCCCCTGCGCCAGCCGCGAACTATGCCGGCTCCGGCCAGGTCATTCAGAGAACCAGATCACATCAGGCCGGCTGTAACCAGCGGAGCCGGCCTGGGCTTTTGTATAGTAGGCCGGTCTGCACCAACACGGAAACGTTCGCATGACGCTCGTCGTTACTGCCCTGACCCGCAAGGTCGCCATCCTGGAGCTGTTCCGCGGCTGCCATGCCGACCGGGCCGGCGCGCCGGTGCTCCTGACCGTGCTGATGGTGGCCTGGAACGAAAGCGGCCTGCGCGCCGACGATCTGTCCAACGGCCTCAACGAGATGCTGGAAGACGGCAGCCTCGGCCTGGATTCCGATCCGAAGCACCCCTCGGTGGCGTTGACTGCGGAAGGCAGGGCCTGGGCCGAGCAGCTCGATCCGCAAATCCGGCAGGAGCAGGAGCGCATTCTGCGCTCGCTGCGCCTGCGCGCGGCGAACAAGCCGCCCGAGAAGCTGGCGCCGGGCCAGGAGCCGCGCTGGCGGATCGTCGACCGGCGGGTGCTCCTCGACTGAGCGGCTCGCTTTAGGGAGACTTGGTTGCTACTAGCGCCAGCGCCCTGCCGTTACCGGGATTGAGGAAGTCGGACAGCTCCACCAGCAGCGTGGCTTGGGCCAAGGTGCTGCCGTCGAGCGGCGAGGCGCTCCCTGCCGGCAGGTAGACGGCCAAGCCGTCCAGCGTCACCGTGGTGCCGGAGCAGTTGCCGCTCAAATGCAGGTCATAGATGTTATACGTCTGATCGACGGCCGCGGTGCCGCTCAGTAAATTGCCGCATCCTGTGGTGGCGAGCGTAAATGTGCCGTTAGCGGCGATCGTCGTGGTGTAGCTCTGGCCGAGCAGATTGAACAAAGCGGTGCTGGCGATCGCGGCGTTGCCGAGCGTCGCCGGGTAGGTTCCCGCCGCGCTGGCCAACGACGTCTGCGCCAAGACCGGATGGTCGAGCACCAGGGTTGCGGAGTCGGTAAATCCGGCCGCGGTATTGCTGTAGCTGACGTTGGCGGTGGTGACATTGGAAGAGCTGGCGACCGTGCCGCCGAGATTGCCCTGCTGCAGGGCGGTGCCGTTGCCGAGGTTGCTGCCGTTGGCAGCATAGGCCGCAAAGTTGCCGTTGAGCTGGCCATTCTGCGAGGCGGAAGCGAATGCGAAGACGGCGCGGCTGGAACCGCCGAGGTCGGCGAAATAGCCGTTGCCGAGCGAATCGACGGCGCCAAAGATTTTTGAGCTGTCGCTGGTGCGCGTGCTGGTGTTGGGCTTGGTGTAGGTGCCGGCCAGCACTGCGTTCGAGCCGCCGCTGCTGCTGCCTGTGCCGATATTGATGCCGCCGCCCCCGCCGCCGCAGGCGGCAAGCAGCAGACTGCCGGCGCCGGCCAGCAGAAGCCGCAGCCGGGGATAGCGGGTGGAGGCCAGGCCGTGTGCGTGCATGTTGATTCTCGATATGGCCGCGCGCGGCCGGGGGAAGCGGCATTGTGGGAGTGACGCGGCGGCGGTGCAAGCCGCACGGGTTCAGGTACAGGGCAGTATCGGCGGACGACAACAACAGGCGGCGCCAAGCCGCGGGGAGGAGAAGATGGGCAGAGGCGGTTTGATACTTGCGTTCGCATGCGGCCTGCTGGCGGGCTGCGGTTCCGGCAGCGAGCCGGTGCAGGGCGGGGCGGCGGCGGTCGATCCAGCGACGATCGATCCGGTGGCGCTGTGCGTGTCGTCCGCCTGCGGCACCAAGACGCGCCTGCTCGACATCCCCGGCGCCGAGAACACGCTGTTCACCCCGGATGGCCGCCTGTTCGTCAGCGGCGACAGCAATGTCTATGAAGTGACGCGCGACGCCGCCGGCTTTCACGCCGCCAGCCTCTATGACGGCAACTGCAATTTCACCGGCATGGCTCGCCGCGGCAGCATCCTCTACGTCGCCTGCTTCGACCTTCGCCTGTACGCGCTGCACCTGGACCAGGCCGGGGCGCGCCTGCAACCGGTTTACAGCCTCGCCGGCATGGCCGCGCCGAACGGCATGTGCGATGGACCGGACGGCGAGCTGTACCTCGCCGACGGCCCGCTCTCCAGCTCGCAGTTGCCGAGCCCGAAACTGGTGCGACTGGATTTCGACGCCGCCGATCCGCTCAAAGTGGTGAAGCAGACCACGTGGCTGAGCCAGGGCGTGGGTCTGCCCAACGGCCTGACCCGGCGCGGACGCACGCTCTGGTTCAGCAGCTCGTCATTGCTGCCGCCGTCCCTGGGCCAGGTCAACAGCGTCGACATCCTGGCCGACGGCAGTGCCGGCCCGGTGCGGACCCTGGGGGCGCTGGCCAGCATCCCCGACGATCTGAGCGTCGCTGGGGACGATCTGTTGCTGGCCTTGTACAGCGAAGGTGCCATCGCCCTGCTCGGCGCCGACGGCTCGATCCTGTCGCAGACCGACCCGCTCAGCTTCCAGCTGCCGTCTTCGGTGAAGATCGGCCAGCCGCCGCTGTTCGACCCGGCCACCGACCTGCTGGTGACCGAGAAAGGCGTGGTCGGCGTCGACGCGACCGGCGCGCTGTTCGGCAACGCGCTATCCGTGTTCCGGCGCAATCCCTGAGGGCTGCGGCACCTGCGCTGCTGCCGGCTCCGCTACTGCGGCGAGGTCGAGTTCGGTGTCGCGTTGTTGTCGTTGTCGGCGGGCTTGGGCGTGGTGGATTTCTTCTTCTTGCTGTGATGTTTCTTCTTGCCGGAAGAGGATTTCGAGCTCGAATCGGCACTGCTGCCCGTGCCACTGTCCATGCTGCCGCTATCCATGCTGCCGCTGCTCTTGCCGCCGGCGGAGGGATCCGTGCGCTGCGCCGGTTCCGACGGCGAGGTCGTGTCCGGGGGCATGGTGCTGTTGCTCGGCATGGTGCCGCTGCCCGGGCTGGCGCCGGACTGCGCCAGGGCAGTGCCGGCGAGCATGGCGCAGGCGATCAACGCCGCTACGGGCCAGGTTTTGTACTGGGACATCACTACCTCCATTTCCATATGGAGCCGGTTGTGGCCGGCCTTGTGCCGGGCATCCTGCCCGGACTCGCAACTGCCGCGACGGCCGGCGACTCTGGAGAGCCGCTCCCGGTGCCGCCGCGACAGCGTGAAGTTGTGACCGGCGCCGGCGGCTAGGGTTCAATCGGCGTGGCCGCACGGGCAGCGGCATCAAGCCGCGGCAGCGCGAACCTTGCGTCGCCGCCGCGGTCGCGGCGCGGTGTTCAGACGGGGTTAAGTTAAGTAGGGTTAGTTTCGGGGCCATCATCCACAACCGGCGGTCGCGGCTGCCGGCGGTTCACCAGGAAGGTGAGGTCATGAAAACCATGCTCCGACCGCTGTTCCTCGCGCTGGTCCTGCTGCTGGCGCCGCTGTCCTCGTTCGCCGGCGTGTTCGTCTCGGTGAACATCGCGCCGCCGGCGCTGCCGGTCTATGAGCAGCCGGTGGCCCCGGGGGACGGCTATATCTGGACGCCGGGCTACTGGTCCTGGGATGACGACGACGGCGACTATTACTGGGTGCCCGGCACCTGGGTAATGGCGCCACAGCCGGGTTACCTGTGGACTCCGGGCTGGTGGGGCTGGGGCGACGGTGCCTATCTCTGGCACGTCGGCTACTGGGGCCTGCACGTCGGCTTCTACGGCGGCGTGAACTACGGCTACGGCTACACCGGTGACGGCTATTACGGCGGCGAGTGGCGCGGCAACAACTTCTATTACAACCGCAGCGTCAACAACGTCAACATCACCAACGTCCACAACACCTACAACACCACCGTGATCAACAACAACACGGAGAACCGGGTCAGCTACAACGGCGGCAACGGCGGCCTGAACGCGCGCCCGACCGAGCAGCAGCGGGGCTGGGCCAACGAGCGCCACTTCGAGCCGACCGCCATGCAGCAGCAGCACCAGCAGGCGGCGCGCGCCGACCGCTCGCAGTTCGCCTCGGCTAACCAGGGTCGCCCGGCGGTGTTCGCCACGCCGCACGCCGGCGAGATGCACGGCCAGGGCGTGGTGTCGCGCGGCGAGGCGGCGCCGTTCCACGCGGCGCCGAACGGCGCCTTCACCAAGGGCGGCGTGAACCGCGGCCAGGAGCAGGGTGGTCCGCAGCGTGGCGCGCCTGCCTATGTGCAGGGCGGGCGCCTGGCCGAGGGCCAGCACACGCCGGTGCAGATGCAGCCGCGCGAGCAGGGACGCCAGGCCCCGGCCTACGTGCAGGGTCGCCAGGCGCCGCAGGGCGAGCACACCATGGTCCAGCCGCAGGCACAGCAGCGCGAGCAGCAGATGCAGGCGCAGCAGCGTGGGCAGCAGCAGCGTGGGCAGCAGCAGCGTGCCCAGCAGATGCAGCAGGAGCGTGTGCAGCAGCAGTCGCAGCAGCGGGCGCAGCAGATGCAGGCGCAGCGCGAGCAGCAGATGCAGCAGCAGCGCGGCCAGGAGCAGCGCATGCAGCAACAGCAGATGCAGCAGCGCGCCCAGCAGCAACAGCAGCAGCGTGCGCAGCAGCAGGAGCAGCACCTGAGGCAGCAGCGCCTGGACCAGCAGGTGCAGCAGCAGCGCATGCAGCAGGCGCAGCAGCAGCGCGCCCAGCAGATGCAGGCGCAGCGTGAGCAGCAGATGCAGCAGCAGCGCGCCCAGCAGATGCAGCAGCAGCGCGCCCAGCAGATGCAGGCGCAGCATGAGCAGCAGATGCAGCAGCAGCGCGCCCAGCAGATGCAGGCCCAGCGTGAGCAGCAGATGCAGCAGCAGCGCGCCCAGCAGATGCAAGCGCAACGTGCGCAGCAGGTGCAGCAGCAGCGGCCACAGCCGCAGCCGCGACGTGAGAATCCGCACGGTTGAGGTACAGCAGTACAGGCCGGCACCGCCCGGATGAAGCGGTCCGGCCCGCCTGCTAAATTGCCCGCTCCAACGGGGGAGGGCGGACATGGCCGAGATGGAGTTGAGGGCGTCGCGCGAGAAGCTGGTGCGCGAGCACATGGCGGACGAGAACAGCCTGGACTTCGGCCGGGTGCTGGCGACTTTTCCGCAGCCCCACTATGAAATCATCCCCACCGGCGCCGTCTACGACGGCCGCGCCGCGGCGGTAGAGGCCTACTATCGCGAGTCGCGCACTGCTTTCCCCGACCAGCGCAACGAGCTGATCTCCCTGCGCCACGCCGACGATGCGGTGATCGTCGAATTCTGGCTGCGCGGCACCCACCGCGGCCCGCTCGGCCATGTGCCGCCGACCGGGCGCAGCTTCGAGGTGCGGATGAGCGCCTTCTTCATCTTCGAGGGGCAGCGGCTGGTATGCGAGCGGGTCTACTTCGACGCCATGAGCCTGCTGCGCCAGCTGCTCGCCGGGGTCAGCCTGCGCCGGCCGGCGAGCCTGCTGGTGCTGCTGCGCACGCTGCGCGGGCTGGGGCGCAACCAGCGCGAGCTGGCCGCGCGCTGAAGCTCAGGCGCGCGCCATGGCCCAGGCGCGGATCTCGGCCTCGTTCTGCTGCACCGTGCGGCGGCCCTCGGCGATGGCCTCGCCGGCGCGGTGGAAGTCCATCAGGGCGAAGTCCTCCAGGCGCGGCAGCAGGGTCAGCTCGGGCGGATCGCCGGCCATGCGGCTGCGGGTCAGGCGGTCCTGCATGATGTTGACGCTGGAGGCGACGACGTCGAAGAAGCCGGGTTTTTCCGGGTCGCCGCTTTCGAGGTAGCCGATGACGCGGTGCCAGAAGCCCTTGGTCTTGGGCGTCTCCTCCTGCATCTCCGCATCGGCCTCGCGTTCGGCCTCCTCGCGGCCGGCGGCGGACAGGTGCAGGCCGACCAGCTGGGCGTTGAGGTTGACCGCGATCACCACGTCGGCGCCGAGGGCGCGCGCCGCCGACACCGGCACCGGGTTGACCAGGCCGCCGTCGAGCATCCAGCGCCCGCCGTGCTTGACCGGGGTGAATACCCCGGGGATGGCGCAGGAGGCGCGCGCCGCCTGCAATACCGGCCCCTCGGTGATCCAGATCTCGCGGCCGGTCTTCATCTCGGTGGCGACGCTGACGTAGCGCTGCGGCACGCCCTGGATGTCGGGGTTCGGGTGGTGCTCGCCGAAGTAGCCGAACAGACGCTCGCCCTTGACGATGCCGCCGGACAGGGTGAAGTCCATCAGTTTCACCACATCGCGCACGGTCAGCTTGACCAGCCAGTCGCTGAAGTCCTTGAGCTGGCCGGAGACATAGACCGCGCCGACCAGGGCGCCGATCGAGGTGCCGGCCACCACCTGCGGGCGGATGCCCATCGCCTCCAGCTCCTGGATCACGCCGATGTGCGACCAGCCGCGCGCCGAGCCGCTGCCCAGGGCCAGACCGATGACGGGTACCGTGTGATCCGCTTGCATGAGCGGGAGCCTAGATGGCTCCCGCAACGACTTCAAGCGCGGCGCTCAGCGCCCCAGCAGGTAGGCCGGCTCACGCGCCGCGTCGACCGCGGCGGCGTCGAGGTTGCCGCTGAGCAGCGGCGCCAGCATCCACAGCGCGGTCGCCACCACCAGCGCCGACATCACGAGGTTGAAGCCCTGCCGCACTCCGTCCCGGTGCAGGTAGCGGCGTAGGTTGCGGCCGAACAACGCCCACACCGAGACGCAGGGCAGGTTGATCACGGCGCTGATCAGCAGCATCAGCCCGAGCTTGGCTGGCACGCCGAGCGGAAACTTCTCGGCGATGGCGCAGGCCGCCACCGCCATGGCCCAGGCCTTGGGATTGACGAACTGGAACAGCGCCGCCTCGTGGAAGCGCAGCGGCCGCGCCGCGGCGCCGGGCTCGCTGCCGGCCGGCCCGGCGTCGCGCAGCAGCGCCAGGGCCAGCCAGAACAGATAGGCGCAGCACAGCAGGCCGAGCAGCTTGCCCACGCCCGGCGCGGCCAGCAGCAGCGCGCCGACGCCGGCCCAGGACACCAGCAGCAGCAGCACCATGCCGGCGGTGATGCCGAGCATGTGCGGAATGGTGCGGTTGAAGCCGAAGCGGATGCCCGAGCCGAGCAGCATCAGGTTGTTCGGGCCGGGGGTTGTGGAGGAAACGAAACTGAACATCGCCAGTTGGGCGAGCCGCAGGCCGCCTTTTGCGCCAACGCTTTGACTTCACTGTTG
>CAYWPB010000079.1:0-12324 GCA_964458725.1 uncultured Nevskia sp.
CGCGACCTCGATCATGCGCTGCGCCGGGCCTTGCCGCAGCCGCTGCGCGCGCTGCTGCTGGGACGCCTGAAGCGGGCTGGCGCATGAGTACCCTGGCGGTCCGCGCCGAGCTGTCCAAGCTGCGCCAGCTGCTCGGCGCGAGCGACCAGGCGCTGGACTTTCTGGCAACGGTCCCCGAGGCGCAGCTGCGGCGCCTGCGCCACGCGGTCAGCGAGCATCTGTTCATCCAGGATCGGCCGGTATTCCGCCGCCTGGCCTGGCTGACGGCGCAGCTGCCGACCGCCGCGCCGCTGCTGGCGCGCCTGGCCGGTCCGCTGCTGGCGGCACGCATCGTCAGCGAGATGCCGGCGCATCGCGGCGCGGCGCTGGCGCAGCGCGTGTCCCCCGCGTTCCTGGCCGAGCTGTGCGCGCACCTGGATCCGCGCAGCGCCCGCGACCTGATCCTGCAGATCCCGGTGCCGCGCATCATCGTGATCGCCCGCGAGCTGGTCAGGCGGCGCGACTATCCGACCATGGGGCGCTTCGTCGATTTCCTCTCCGACGAGGCAATCCAGGCGGCCCTGGAGGCGATCCCGGACGAGGCCGAGCTGCTGCGGGTGGCCTTCTACATGGATTCCAGGAACCGCCTCGATCACGTGGTGCGGATGCTGCCGCCGCAGCGCCGGCGCCGGGCGGTGCTGCTGGCGCTGGACCAGGGCAGCGATCTGCTCGACGAAATTCTGTCCCTGGTGACCGGCGTCAACTACTCGCTCCAGCATGAGCTCGGCGACCTGGCGGCGGCCCAGGAAACGGCAGTGATCGAGCGGATCATCTGGCGGGTGCAGGAACGGGAGTTGTGGGGCGATCTGCTGCCGGTGGTGTCGTGCCTGTCGCCGGAGCACCAGCGCAAGGTGGCGAACCTGCCGTTCCTGAAGGACCGGCCGGACGTGCTGCGCAGCATCCTCGGCGCCGCCGACACGCATCAGCTGTGGCGCATCGTGCTGCCGCTGGTGGAGATGTTCGACGAACCGATGCGCGATGCCTGCGCCCAGGCCGCGGTGTCGCTGCCGCCGGCGGCAATGGCCAGCGCCACGCATGCCACCCTGGTCGGCGAGCTGTGGCAGCCGATGCTGGATCTGGTGCGGCGCATGTCCTTCGCCAAGCAGTGCGAGTTCGCCGGGGTGCTGAAGGGCTTCTGCGGCGTCGATCCGGCGCTCGACCGCCGCGTCATCGACTGCGCGCTGCGGTACGGCCTGCGGCCGGCGCTGGACGCCGCCGGCATCAATACCGCATGAGTGTTTCGCGCAGCGGCGCCAGCTGCCGCATGGCGTGCTCGTAACCGATGTCGATCAGCGCGTCGAGGCGGCGCCAGTCGAACATGCCGTAGTCCTGCACCGGCATGCGCAGGTAGATGTCGGCGCGCTCCGCGGCCGCGTTGGCCAGGGTGGTGTCGCTGGCCAGGGTGGCGCTGCGCAGCAGGATCTCGCTGAACTGCGGCGATTTTGCCGGCCGCGCCCTGGACTTTTGCAGCAGGGCCTCGGGATCGGGCCGTTCCAGCCCGGCGCCGGGCAGGCGGATGTCACCCTGGGCGCTGACGCTGCAGGCGATGATGGTGCCGCGCTCCAGCCCCTGCATCACGTCGGTCGGCAGGTTGTTGACCACGCCGCCGTCGCACAGCAGGTCGCCGCGCCAGGCGATCGGCGGCGCCACGCCGGGCACCGCCATGCTGGTGCCGACCCACTCCGCCAGCGGCCCGCTGTCGTGGACCACGGCGGCGCCGGTGCTGAGATTGGTCGAGATGCAGTAGTAGGTGCGGCGCAGCTCCTCAATGCGGCGCTCGCCGAAGATGCCGCGCAGCCGCCGCAGGAACTTGCGCGCCTTGATCAGCGACACCCGCGGCAGGGTGTAGTCGTTGAGGTAGTTGTTCTCGATGAAGGTCTCGCGCGCGATCCGCGCCGCCTCGACGCTGTCGAAGCCGCAGGCGATCAGCGCCGAGACGAAGGCTCCCATGCTGGTGCCGCCGCACACGTCGACCGGGATTTCCAGCTGTTCGAGGGCGCGCAGCAGGCCGATATGGGCAAAGCCGCGCGCGCCGCCGCCGCCCAGCACCAGGCCCACGCCACGGCCGCTGATCTGGCGCCGTAGCGCATCGAGCTCCTGCCCGTCCCAGGGATGCAGGTAGTAGCGGGCGCGGGCGCCGGTCGCCAGCTGCCAGTCCATGGTGTGCGGCGAGGGATCGCCTTCCGGCCGCAGCAGCACCAGCTCGACCGGGGCCAGTGGCTGTTCCGCGCCGCGCCATTGGGCCAGCGCCGGCGGCGTGGTCGGAGGCATGTCGGCCTCGGCCAGCACCAGCACCCGGTCGGCCTGGCGCAGGCAGCGCAAGGCCCAGTTGCTGTCGCCGCGGTCGGCGACGAAGATCAGATGCCGATGGCGGCGCTCCAGTTCGCAGAACCACTCCGCCAGCCGGCGCGAGGCCGCAGTGTCGGAATACGGCGCCTGGGCGCTGCCCGGCCCGAAGGTGGCGTCGGTATGCGCCGCGCTGATGACCCGCACCGCCGGAAAGCCCGACAGGGTTCGCGCCAGGATTTCGGCCAGGGCCATCGCCGGGGCGTTGGCGGAAGCTGGGAACACCGTCAGCGTGTTCTGGCCAAGCGCCGCGGCGCGCTGCCGTTCGCGGTTGCTCTGGCGCAGGCGGAAGATCAGGCGTCGGGTCAGCGCCACCGCGGCCGCGGCGTGGGTGTTGATGAATTGCAGGAACGGCTCGCGGCCCAGCCGCAGCACCACGCTGTCGCGGACGGCGCGCACCGTCGCGCTGCGCGGCTCGCCGGAAATGGTGCCGGCTTCGCCCACCGGCTCGCCGAAACCGATGTGGCCGATCAGGATATCGTTGCCGGTGACGCGAAGCCGGCCGCTGACGACGACGTAGAAATAGTCCGGCGTCTCGCCTTCGCGATAGAGATACTCGCCGCCACGCAGGTGCAGCGCCTCGGCGAGGTCCAGCAGGCGCCGCAGCGTCGCTTCCGGCATGTAGGCGGCGAGCGGGGCCTGAGCCAGCAGGGAGGCGTAATCCATCTCGGACCTTTGCCGGCTATGACACCGGCGCTGCGTGGAGCCCGGGAAACACTACTCCATTCCCGCCCTAGGGCGCTGCCACCCTGCGGATGAAGTGCTCGCCGAACTTGGCGTAGCTGACCGGACCGCTGTCGTTCATCGTGAGGCTCCAGCAGCCGGCCTCGAAGTGCGAGGCGCCGGCCGGGTACCCGGCTTGCCCGGAGCGAAGTCCGCATAGACGCCGCAGCCCGGGCACAGCCAGTGGTCCGGGATGTCCTCCCACGGCGTGCCGGGCGCGAGGCCATCGGCCGGCGAGCCGCGGCCTTCGTCATAGACGAAGCCGCATTCCCGGCAATGCCAGCAGCGGGAACTCACCTGCCTTCAGGCCTGGTCCGCCACCGGGAGGAAGTCCGGCTTCTCGCGGACCGCGCAATCGGGGCACGGCCAGTTGTCGGGGATTTGCGCCCAGCGCGTCCCCGGCGGAAAGCCCTCGTGCGGGCAACCCTTGGCCTCGTCGTAGATATAGCCGCAGTCGGTGCACTGGTAGCGTGTAGCGTCGGCCGCCGCTGCGCCTGCGACCAGGCCGGCCTTGGGATACAGCGCCGGGCGGCTGCCGTCCGGCTGCCGCAGGCGCCAGTGCCGCAGCAGCTCTTCGCGGCGGGGCGGATACAGGTTCGCCCGGCTCAGGTCGCCCTGGTAGTGCTGCACCACCAGCGGGTCCATCTGCCGGAACCACAGCGCCGGGATGTAAGCCGGGATCAACATCGAGGCATAGCCCGACGGCAGTTGCGGGCTGTCGTCGAAATGGCGCAGCGCCTGGAAACGGCGGGTGGGATTGGCGTGATGGTCGGAATGGCGTTGCAGCTGATAGAGGAACAGATTGGTAACGATGTGGTTGCTGTTCCAGGAGTGCGAGGGCGTGCAGCGCTCGTAGCGGCCGTCCGCATTCTTCTGCCGCAGCAGGCCGTAGTGCTCGATGTAGTTGATCACTTCCAGCAGGGAGGCGCCGTAGAAAGCCTGCAGCAGCAGAAACGGCAGCACCGTCCAGCCCAGCCATGCGACCAGGATGCCGTACATCAGCACGGTCAGGCTCCAGGCTTGCAGGTTTTCGTTGCCCGGGCTCCATACCCCCTTGCCGTTGCGCGCCAGCCGCTCCTTCTCGATGTTCCAGGCCGAGCGCAGGCTGCCGATCATGGTGCGCGGCAGGAACGCCCAGAACGATTCGCCCATCTTCGAGCTGGCCGGATCGTCCGGCGTGGCCACGTTCTTGTGGTGACCCTTGTTGTGCTCGACGAAGAAGTGGCCGTAGGCCACCGGCGCCAGGGTCAGCTTCGCCAGCCAGCGCTCGGTGCCATTGGTCTTGTGGCCCAGCTCGTGCGCCGTGTTGATGCCAATGCCGTTGACCGCACCGGCCGCCAGGATCAGACCCAGGTATTCCCACCAGGCCAGCGGGTGATGCGCCACGCACCAGGCCGCGAAAGCGGTGACGAAGAACTGCACCGGCACATAGGCATAGACGATGGCGCGGTAATAGCCGTCGTTTTCCAGCGCGGCAACCGCCGATTCCGGTGCATTGACGTTGTCCACGCCGATCAGCCAGTCGAGCAGCGGGATGAAGCCGTAGATCAGGAACGGCGCCAGCCAGGCCAGTCCGTACCAGCCGCTCCAGTTGGCCAGGCCCAGCGCCGCCGCCGCCAGCACCGGGATGAAAGGACTGAGCAGCCAGAGGTACCGCTTGCCGTCGCGCCAGGTGGCGGCGTCAATGGCTGCGCTTGCCGCGTTCATGCATATTGCTCCCTGAATGGTCCGCGTGTGACCTTGCCATCCGACACTGTCGAAGTGCCTGTCGAGTGTCAACGCCACCGCCGTCAAAGCGGTGCAAACCGGCGGCTTTTCGACAGGCTCCGCGATTCGATGGAGGCGCGATCTGCGCGGACCATTGGCCCCAACGGCCAAGCGGCGGCATTTGCGGCCAAGCGCCGCCGCGGCTCAAGCCCCGGCGGAAAGCGCCGCCACTTCGCGGTAGCGCCCTGGCGACATCGATTTCCAGCGGGTGAAGGCGCGCACGAAGCAGGACGGCTCCGAGTAGCCCAGCCGCTCGGCGATGTCCGACACCGGCAGGCGGGTGGTGGTCAGCAGCTGCTCCGCCAGCCCGGAGCGGACCTCGTCGATCAGGCTCTCGTAATCGGTGCCGTCCACCGCCAGGCGGCGGCGCAGGGTGCGCAACGGGATGTTCAGCTCCGAGGCCATCAGGCGCATGGTCGGCATCTCGCGCGGGTTGTCCTGCAGGCGCCGGCGGATGCGCTGCGCCACGCTGGTGCGCGAGCGCCGCCGCTCGAGCAGGTTGCGGCACTGCTCCTCGCAGAATTTCAAGGTCGGGATGAAACCCTGCGGCAGGCTCAGATCGAGCACGCGCACATCGGCGGAGATGCGGTTGAGCTTCTGGCCGTAGCGCGGCACCACTTCGAACAGCTCGCGCACGCGCTGGTGGTAGTACGGCTCGGGGCGCTGCAGCTCCAGCCGCGACCAGCGCAGCGGCACCGGCAGCATGTCGCGCTTGAGGCTGGCCAGGGTGGCGGCATCGCGCGCCACCAGGAAATTGCGCAGCTCCTTCGGCAACTGGCTGTCATCGGCGACCAGGCTCACTTCCCGCTCGTCCTCGACCAACTCGACGCCGCAGAAAATCGAGGTCAGGCGCAGGTAGCGCAGCCCCACGTCGACCGCGTCGCGGACGGTGGGCGAGCTGAGCACCGCAAACCCCCAGATGCCGTAGGTGGTCGGGTGATAGCGTTCGCCGGCTTCCAGGCCCAGCGGCGTGTCGAAGCCGACGATCTCCAGCAGGTTGCGGACCACCCGCAGCTCCTGCTCGGCCTCAATCTCGGCAGCCGGGGTCTGCAGCATCTCACGGCGGATGCCGGAGTTGGCGAGGCATTCGGCCACGCCAATGCCGTAGCGTGCCGCGACTTCGGTCAGGATGCAGACACTGGCAATGTTGCGGGGGAAATCCCAGCTGGCGGCCATGCGAATACTCCTCTGCTGCGCCCTGGCCTCAAATGCCAATGGCGGGTGCATTATGCCATTCTCCAATGGCACGGTGCGCGGTAGCATCGAAACTGCCGGATTGGCGCCCATAACGAAAACAGACGGAAAGCCAGCCGGTGATGACGGAGGCGTCAAGGATCGGTGATTGATCCGCGGACCGCTTCGGACGGCCGACTGCGCCGGCGAGCCGGGCAACAACGATACGAGCAATACCCCGCCACGGCGGGGCATGAGCGGGTGGAGGACCCGCACTCATGAATGCCGACACTCGGGGAAACGGGAGCATCGCGCCTCCCGGCAGGGCTTGGCACGCTTCGGCTTCCGCGGCGGAGATGCCATGAACAAGCCACGCAATTCATTGCAGGACCGGATGGCGCCGGACGCCGTGGCGGACGGCGTGCGCCCGCTGGTCAGCCGCCTGCTGCGCCGCGTTCCCGGCGGCGAATTCCTGCAGGAGCAGATTGACGGCGTCGAGCGGCGCCTGCTGCTGGAGCTGAAGCAACGGCTGGACCGTGTCGAGTCCTCGCCGCCGTCGGTCTCGGTGCTGGCGGTCTCGGTGCATGCTGCGGAGGGCACCGCCGGCCGCGGCCCGGGCGAACTGCTGCAAGGCCTGCTCGCCGCGACCGCCGAGCAGAGCCGCGAGCAGGCCGAAAGCGCCTTCTACACCTCGATCCTGGCCAGCATGGTGCCGGACGAGGCGCGCATCCTCTCGGCGCTGTCGGACGGCTCGACCTACCCGCTGATCAACGTCATGGCCGCGACGAGGCTGGGGCTGAGCTGGCACCCGGTGGTGGAAGGGGTGTCTTCGGTCGGGCGCAACGCCGGCGTGCTGTGGCCGGAGATGACCCACGCCTACGTGCAGCGGCTGCGCGGCTGGAGCCTGGTGGAGACCGGGCCCGAGGACTACACCCAGACCACCCGCTACGAAATGCTCGAAACCGAGGCGGTGGTGCGCAGCGCGCTCGACCAGATCAAGAAAAGCGGGCAGCGCAGCCAGGTTGCGCGACGGGTGCTGAAGCTGTCGGACCTCGGCGGCCGCCTGTGGGCGGCCAGCCGCATCAGCCGCGACTAGAACGCGGCGTCAAAAAACAACGGAGGAGCTTAGGGATGCAAAGCGTGCATGAGATCGTCGTGGATGTCCGCGACAACTGGGTGCTGTATGCCTCGATGCCGTTCGTGGCAGCGGCGATCGGCTTCGTCACCAAGATCGTCGCGATCCGCATGATGTTCCAGCCGATCGAGTTCGTCGGCATCCGGCCGGTCTTCGGCTGGCAGGGCATCGTGCCACGCAAGGCGGCCACGATGGCGGGCATCGCCTGCGACACCATGACCACCAAGCTGATCAAGCCCGAGGACATCTTCAACAAGCTCGATCCGGACCGCATCGCCAAAGAGATCGAGCGGCCGCTGCTGGAGGCGGTTGAGGACATCACCCGCGAGGTCGCCGGCCACTACGCGCCGGGCCTGTGGGAGGCGGCGCCGGAGGCGGTGAAGACCCTGATCATCCACCGCATCCAGAACGAGGCGCCGAACATCGTCAAGCAGATCATGCTGGACATCAAGTCCAACATCGGCTCGGTGTTCGACCTCAAGGACATGGTGGTCAGCAACCTGCTGCGCAACAAGCCGTTGCTCAACCGCATCTTCCTCGAGGCCGGCAGCGGCGAATTCCGCTTCATCCGCAATTCCGGCCTGTTCTTCGGCTTCGCCATCGGCTGCATCCAGGCCACCACCTGGGCACTGACGCAGTCGCCGCTGGTGATGCCGGTGTTCGGCCTGTTCACCGGCTGGTTCACCGACTGGCTGGCGCTGAAGATGGTGTTCAACCCCAAGTACCCGACCAAGTATCTGCTCGGCCTGTTCGAGTGGCAGGGCCTGTTCCTCAAGCGCCGCAGCCAGGTCTCGGCCGAGTATGGCCGGCTCATCGCCAAGGAAATCGTCACGCCGCACAACATCATCGACGCGATCCTGCGCGGCCCGCTGTCCGACCGCCTGTTCAGCATGGTGCAGAAGCAGGTGCAGCGCGTGGTCGACGAGCAGTCCGGCCTGGCCAAGCCCTTCGTGGTGTTCGCGGTGGGCAGCGGCAAGTACCAGGAAATGAAGAAGCTGGTCACCGACGAGATCGTCAAGCGCCTGCCGGCCACGCTCCAGCACATCGAAAGCTACGCCGCCGACGCGATGGACCTGGAAAACACCCTGGCCAGCAAGATGCAGGAGCTGACCATCGAGGAGTTCGAGGGGTTGCTGCATCCCGCGTTCGAGCAGGACGAATGGATCCTGATCGCGGTCGGCGCGGCACTCGGCTTCATGGTCGGCGAGATGCAGGTGTTCATCATGGAGCACCTGGCGCATCACGCCGAGAAGGCGGCAGCGGCGGTTTCGCTGCTGCACTGAATGCTGTTCGCCGCGGGTCCGCCGGGTTCGGGACGGCGGCCGCGGCGCTCCCCTGCCTCACCCACCCCGGACCGAGAACTGGAGAAGCGCAACATGCTCAGCGAACTCGCTACACAAACCAAGGACTCTCTCACCTCCGCCATCAAGGCCGGCGAAGACACCGTGGCCGCCCTGCGCGGCGCGATCACCAAGAACGTGCTCGGCCTGACCCAGGATACCGGCAACGTCGCCAAGGCTAACCTCGAAACGCTGTCGGAAGTGGTGCGCGGCGCGATCTCCGGCGCCAGCAGTGTCGGCACTTCCGCCATCGACGCCACCCACACGGTTGTCGGCCATGCCATCCAGGCCATCGCCAAGGCCGGCGGCGACGCCATTCACGCCACCCAGCACGTCGCTCGCGGCGCCGTGCTCGGCGCCTCGGAGGTCGGCGGCGATATCGGCAAGGCCGCCATCGCGGCGATCAACAGTGCCGCCGAAGTCGCCGACAAGGCCGGCGCCAGCGTGATCGACACCACCAGGAGCGCCATCGCCGGCGTGCTGCAGGCCGGCGAGGAGATCGCCAGCAAGGCGACCGGCGCGGCGCGGTCGGCGGCGCATACGACGGTGGCGGTGCCGCGCGAGCTGATCGAGGCGTTGACCGGGCCGAAGAAATAGCACCGCGACCAGATCGAAAGGTCCCTGAGTTGCGGAGTGCAATGGCTCCGCATTGCCCGGCGTTCCCCTCCGCTCGCCGGGCTTTTTTGGGCCAGGTAGCATGACCATGCGCAAGCCGGCCGGGCGTCGCTACGAGGTGTACACCGACCCCGATCTCCACCGCAGCCAGACTCCGCGCCGGGTGTGGGCATCCCGGCTGGCATTCGTGCTGCTGTGTGTGCTCGCGCTGGCAATGCTGGGGCGTCCCCTCCTCCATTCGATGCTGGCGGCAAGCCGATAGTAAGATCGGGGGAGCACCAGAGGAGCCGCAGGTGGCCGAACCGGCATCCAGGCATGGCGACGAGGAGGCCCTGCTGCGCCTGCAGGGCCTGGAGCAGTCGCTGCTGCGCGCCCACCTCCAGCACCCCGAGCCGATGCTGCCGCGCGAGTACCAGCGCCTGCGCTACGCGCTGCGCCTGGCCGCCCTCGAACGTTTCGAACCGGGCGCGGCGCTGGGGCGGCGCGGGCGCGGCGACGTGACGGCGGATGCGCAGATCATCGAGCCGCTGCGGCGGCAGCTGCTCGAAGCCATGTCCGGCCCGCTGCGCGAGGAAAAGGATCCGCGCCAGCGCCTGTGCGCCGCCGCGGTGGCGCTGCGTCCGCTGGAGCGCGCAGTGCGGGACACGCGGCACCGCCTGCTGCAGCGCCATGCCGGCGAGTTCGATGCGGAAGCGCTGGATGCCGAGCTGTGCCGACGCACCCTGGTGCTGATCGCGGGCGGCGGCGGCGGCGCCGGCTTCGTCTACGTCGGCGCCCTGGCGCGGCTGCAGGCCGCCGGCATCGCCCCCGGCTACGTCGTCGGCTCGTCGATCGGCGCCCTGCTCGGCGCCTTCGCCGCGCGCGACGCGCGGCCCGACTACCCGGCCCTGCTGCGATTCGCCAAGAGTCTCACCGCGGCCGGCATTTTCGCGCCGCCGCGGGTGCTGGCCACGCACAGCATGCCGGGGCTGTTCCGCCTGCACCTGGCCACACTGGAACGCGAGTTCGCCGGTGTCGACGGTGCGCCGCGCACGCTGAAGGGCCTCGCGATCCCTTACGAGGCCGTGGTGGGCGGCATCCGCGCGCGGGTCTACGACCGTATTCCGGCCCTGCTGCGCTCGCCTCGGCCCGAGGGTGGCAAGCGCATGTCCGAGCAGATCGCCGAACGCATGTGGCAGCTCACCACCCTGATCACGCCCAACCTGATCGACGAGATCGTCCTCGGCCGCGACGAAGAAACCGCGAGCTTCGACGTGGTCGAGGCGATCGGTTTCTCGGCGGCCATTCCCGGCGTGCTGCAGTTCGATCCGCAGCAGCGCAGCGAGCGCATGCGCGAACTGCTCGCCGGCCTGACCTCGCGGCGCCAGCTCGCCGCGATCGTCGACGGCGGCGTCGCCAACAACGTGCCGGCGAAAATCGCCTGGCGCGGCGTGCGCGGCGGCAAGCTCGGCACGCGCAACGCCTTCTTCCTGGCTTTCGATTGCTTCCTGCCGCAGGCCGACCGTCGCCATGTCTGGCTGTGGCCGGTGACGCAGGCGGTACAGCTGCAGATGCCGGCTAACCGGCCCTACTTCGACTGGCTGCTGCAGTTCCGCCCGACCCTGTCGCCGGTCAACCTGCTGCCCTCGCCGCAGGAGCTGGATCAGGCCTGGGATTGGGGCTGGCAGCAGATGGATCAGGTCCTGCCGCTGATCGCCAAAGCGCTCGAGCCGATCCCGCAGCCCCTGTACACCTAGCCGGAGGGTGCGGCCGCACCCGCATCCTGTTGCGGGCGCTCCCCGGCGATCCGTCCCGCCGACTCGTGCAGCACTTCAAGCTGGCGCCGGAAGCGCAGCAGCTCGTTCCACAGAATCACCTCGGTCGGCGTCTGCGCCAGTCCCGCTTCCGCCTTCTTCACCACGGCGGCCAGGACCTCGGGCGGCGCCGGCAGCGCGGCCGGAACGCGTTGCTGCTCCAGCGCCTGGGCGATCTCGGACAGGGCCTCGTCGGCCCAGCGCCGCACCGCGCCGAAGCGCTGTGCCTCGACCCTGCCGGCGACCAGCTGCGGCAGCAGGCTCAGGGTGACCACCGCACCGGCCATGCGGCGCAGGCAGGCCAGCACCACCAGCGCGTGCTCCGCGCCGCGGCGGCTGAGCAGGCGCGTCTCGCTCAGCACCCGCTGCAGCGAGGCCTCGGCGTTGTTGCTGGCCAGGCCAGCCTGGCGCCGCGCGGCGCCGATGTCCTGGTCCTTCGCGCCCGGCTTGCCGCCCAGTACCACCAGCAGGTAGTCGCGGTGCGCGCGCACTGCCTCGCCGAGCTGGCGCGGCAGCTGCGGCGTCTCCCAGCTCGGCCACAGCAGGAAACTCGCGGCGAGGCCGAGCACGCCGCCGAGAATGCTGTCGAGCGCGCGCAAGCCGGCCAGGTGCGCGTCGCCCATGCCCTCGGTCTGAAACAACTCCGAGATCAGCACCACCAGCGGCGTCATGCACAGCATGAACAGCGCGTAGTTGACGCTGCGCAGCGCGAAGGCGACCACGCTCAGCGGGAAGATCAGCAGCGCCATCTGCAGCGGCGCGCCCACCAGTTGCATCAGCCAGGCGGCGATCAGTCCGCCGAGCACGCTGCCGGCGATGCGGTCGAAGGTGCGGCGCCAGGTCTCGACCATATAGGGCTGCAGCACGACGATGGCGGTGATGCTGATCCAGTAGCCGCGCGAGATGTCGAACAGCCGCGTCGCCAGCACCGCCGCCGCCGCGGTAAGCGCCAGGCGCAGAGCGTGGCGGAACGCGACTGAGCTGAAATTGAGGTTGGCGCGCAAGGTGCCGAGCATTTCGGAGATCCGTAGCCGCCGCGCCACCGCCTGCTCGACCATCGAGGTGAGGTGGGTCTGGCGGGTCTGCGGCTGGCCGAGATTTTCGAACGCCGCCTCGATCCAGCGCACTACCTGCTGCAGCAGTTCGACGGTGTAAACGTAGGCCTCCGGCCGGCCGCTGGCGGCGATGCGCCGGCGCAGGCGCTCCGCCGCCGGATCGAGATCGGTCGGAGGTGGCGGCGTTTCCCCGTGCAGGGTCTGAGCCAGGGCCTCGGCGCGCCCGGCGAGACGGCCGAGCAGCACGCGCACGGCGCGGCGCACGCCGGGATCGGCTGCGGCAGCGGAGACCTCGAGCAGTTCGTTCATGCCGATCAACGCCGCATAAACCTGATCGG
>CAYWPB010000080.1:0-12267 GCA_964458725.1 uncultured Nevskia sp.
CAACCCGGCCGGCGATGCCCTGCAGGGTCGCGGCGAGGCGGAACAGGTTGTAGGCGATGTAGAAATCCCAGTGGCTTGGGTCGATCGGCCCGCGGCCGGTGCGCGCGCAGTACTTCGCCACGTACTCCGCCTCCGAGGGAATGCCCAACTCCGCCAGCTTCATACCGGCCAGGCCGCGGAACACGCCCTTGGGGATGTGCCAGGTCATGCAGTGGTAGGCGAAGTCCGCCAGCGGATGACCGAGGGTGGACAGCTCCCAGTCCAGCACCGCCAAGATGCGTGGCTCGCTGGCGTGGTACATCAGGTTGTCGAGACGATAGTCGCCGTGGACGATCGAGGTCTCGTCGCCGGGCGGGATGTGCTGCGGCAGCCACTCGATCAGCTTCTCCATCGACTCGATGCGCTGCGTCTCGGAGGCGCGGTATTGCTTGCTCCAGCGGTCGAGCTGGCGCGCGAAATAATTGCCGGGTTTGCCATAGTCGCCGAGGCCGATCCTGGCGTAGTCCACTGTGTGCAGCGCCGCGATCACCCGGTTCATCTCGTCGAAGATCGCCGCCCGCTGCGCCGGCGTGGTGTCGGGCAGGGCCGGATCCCACATCACGCGCCCCTGCACCCAGTCCATCACGTAGAACGCCGTGCCGATGACCGAGTCGTCCTCGCACAGGCACCAGGTCTTTGCCACCGGCACCTGTGTAGCATGCAGCGCCGTGATCACCTTGTATTCGCGGTCCACCGCGTGCGCCGAGGGCAGCAGCTTGCCCGGCGGCTTGCGCCGCAGCACATAGCGCCCGCTGCCCGCGATCAGGCCGAAAGTGGGGTTGGACTGGCCGCCCTTGAACTGCACCACCTGCAGCGGCCCCTTGAAGCCCGCCACGTGCGCGGCGAGGTAGTGCTCCAGCCTGGCCTCGTCGAACCGGTGCTTGTCCCGCACCGGCATCGTGCCTTCGAATTCCTGGCTCATCGTCCGCTTTCTCTCGCTCCAAAGCCCGCCCAAGTATGTACCAGGCACGGCAAAGACGGCCGACCTCGCATTTGCACCAGCCTACCCACCCCCCTAAGCTGCCACAAATGAAATCCCCGCATCCCGGGTCATAAACCCCATGCATCTGAACCGCGTGGACCTCAATCTGCTGGTGGTGCTGGATGCCATCTACACCGAGGGCGGCATCACCAAGGCCGCGCGCAAGCTGCACCTGACCCAGCCCGCCATCAGCCACGCCCTGGCGCGTCTGCGCGAGATGTTCGGCGACCCGCTGTTCGAGCGGCAGGGCCAGGCCATGGCCCCCACGCCGCTGGCGCGCGGCATCATCGAGCCGGTGCGGCGTTCCCTGCGCAGCCTCGAGATCACCCTCAACCAGGTCAGCCAGTTCGACCCCGCCAGCAGCCACCACAAGTTCACCATTGGCGTGCGCGACGTGCTGGAGGCCACCCTGTTGCCGGCGCTGATGGCCCGCGTCGAGAAGGAGGCGCCGCACATCGAGATCGCCGCCGTGCGCGCCGACCGCCGCGAGCTTGAATCCGAGCTGGCCATGGGCAGCCTCGACGCCGCCATCGACGTGCTGCTGCTGCCCCTGTCCGAGCACATCCACCACACCCCCATCGGCATGGACCCGCTGGTGGTGGTGGCGCGCAAGCAGCACCCGAAGATCAAGAAGAAGCTGGACCTCCCGACCTACCTGGCCCAGGAACACATCCTCGCCAGCTCCCGCCGCTCAGGCCCCGGCCTGGAAGACATGGAGCTGGCCCGCCAGGGATACCAGCGAAGGATCCGCCTGCGCTGCCAGCACTACTTCGCCGCCTGCAGCGTGGTCAGCCAGACCGACCTGCTGCTGACCATGCCCGAAACCTACGCCCGCATCGCGAGCAAGCAGTTCGACAACCAGATCCTGCCGTTCCCGCTGGCGCTGCCGCAGATGGACGCACACCTGTATTGGCATGCGAACGTCGAGGATGAGCCGGCGAATCGGTGGTTGAGGGAGCGGATTCGCGAGATCTTTGCTATTGGCTTGTAACTCACTCGCTTATTGCGCGGCAGCGTCCTTACTGCAAAGCGAACCTCTGCCCAAACAAGCCGCTCGCCACGTTGTTGGCGCCGATCCCGATGTAGAACACCACGATGTCCCCGTTCGGACCCATTCGCAGGTCCATCAGGTTTTGCTGCCCGATCGCATCGGCCTGGCCCGTGCTGGCCGGGGCGATGCCGTTGAGGATGTCGAGCAGGGGCGCGGCAGCGGTGTGGTCGGTATCGCTCCAGCCGGCGACACTGTCGCCGGCGGTGTCGATGCCGACTGCGCTCTTGCGCGGCGGGGTGGCGGTGTCCTTGGCGGCGAAGCTGAGCCGTGCGCTGGATGGCACGCCTGCGGCGGTGAAGCGCTGCAGGTAGACGCTGCGGAAATCGCCGAGGCCGTCCCAGCTCAGGGCGAACTGGCCGGCGTCGTCGATCGCGGCGGAGACGTTGGCCTCCGAGCGCGTGTAGTCGTTGCCGATCTGCACGCCCGAGCTGCTCTGGCCCTGTGCCACGGCCGCGGCGGAAAAGCGCTGGAACTGCACTTGCGAGGTGTCGAGGTTGATGCGCTGCTCGCCGATGCCGGTGGGGATGGAATAGCTCAGCGAGTTGATCCAGGCCACCACGAAGCGGCCGTTCGGCGCCATCGCCACCGCCGGCGCGGAGCGCACCGGCATGCCGCCACCGCTGACGGTGAAGGGCGCCGCGTCCACCGGCGTGCCGGCGGCGGTGAAGCGCCGTGCCACCACCGTGCCTGGTCTGCCGACCTGGGACGGCTGCGCCGCGCCCGCCGGCGTGGTCCACACCATCAGCATGCGGTTGGCGCTGTCGATCGCCACCGCGTAGGCCGGCGGGTTGTTGCTCACGCCCTGTTGCTGCACCAGCAGTGGGTGCGCGGCATCGTCGACGCGGAATTCCGTGCCCAGCGGCACGCCGTTGGCGGCGAAGGCGCGCGCGTGCACCACATCGTCGTTGGTTCCCCACACCACCGCGAAAGCGCCGGCGGCATTCACCGCCACGCGGGCGGCATAGTCCTCGGAACTGCCGTTGCTCGCCACTGGTTCGGCCGCGCCCAGCGGATGGCCGCTGCTGTCCAGTCGCTGCACCATCAGCGGCGTCGTCGTGGTGGGGTCGTCCGGCTGGTACACCACCACCATCGGCCCGCCCGGGCTGCCGGCCGCGGAGGCGTCGAGCATATAGGTGTGCGTGCCGTCGTCAATGCGGAACGGCGTGCCCACCTGCACCGGAGCCGAAGCGGCCTGAGCCGCCGGAACGATGACCGCAGCCGCCACCAGCACGCCTGCGCGGCGTGACCATCCCTGAGCTCGCATCCCCGGATCTCCCTTCCAGTGCAGCCGTTGTGGTACTCGTTGTACCTGACGACTGTATCACGGGTGAATCCGGTCTTGGTTCGGGCTGAAGGCCGCAGATCGCTCCGGACTAACCGGGATCGATGGTGCCGGCTACGCCGCCACCGTGACTGCCGGCGCCGCGGCGGCCTCAGCCTTGCTCACCACCGCGTCGAACATGCGGGCAAACGTATACACGTCCCCCGGCCACCGTGCCGAAACGTAGTTCCCATCCCGCACCACCCAGGCCGGTTTGGCGTTGGTCAGCGAATCCCGCGCCATGCCGCCGGTCTTGGCGAACTGATCCGGTGCATCCGCCGTCACGTCGACGAAATCCTCGGCCTTGGCCAGCGCCCGCGTCACCTCCGCCTGCACGCTCATGTAGCCGGCCGGCTGGCCCTGGGCCTCGGCGTAGGTGCGGTAGTAATCCGGGTCCCAGAAGCGGGCCAGGAATTTCGACAGCAGCCAGCCGGATTTCTCCAGCTTCCAGGTCAGGGCGGTGGTGCGGCGGCCGTGCAGGACGGACTTGCCGGTCTTTTTGCTGATGCTGCGGGCGGCCAGCAGCACGCCGTGGCACACCGCGCCGACCGGCTTGCCGCAGTCGAAGAAGTCGGCGACGAAGCCCTGCAGCGTCGGGCTTTCGAGGTATTCGCGCATCCGTTTGGCGTGGCCGCCGGGCAGGACCAGGCCGTCCCAGTCTTCCACGCGCAGCGTGTCCCAGCGCTGTGGGGCGAGGAAGCGCGTGTCCTGTTCCATTTCGCGGTAGGCGCGGCGGGCGCCAGCCTGGGCGCGCAGTATCAGGCCGATCAGGCGGATCTTCTTCAGCAGCGGGATGAAGCCCCAGGGATCGAGGCCCTCGCCGCTGAGCATGAGGGGGTCGGCGTACCCTCGGCCGCCGTCCGGCGTGGCGAAGTGCAGCTCGTGGCCGGCGTCCTTGAGGACTTTCCAGGTGACGGCGGCTTCGGTGGGGTCGAAGTCGTGGCTCGGAACAGGGATCAGGATTTTCATGGTGAGGGGATTCTGGGCGCGGCGCAGGGCGGAGTCTGTCGGGTGGGCGACAGTCAGCTTTCGTTCCTTGGCATTCCTGCTCTCGCGGGAATGACGACGGAATGCGGTAAAGGGATGAAGGCATCGAGAGTGTGTTGCCCCGCTTCCACGACGAGAGCGGCAGTAGCCCGTCAGCGCCTTCGATCCGGCCCCTGCGCCGCGGCCGCACGCCGCGCCGGGGTGGAGACATAGCGCAGCAGCAGCTTCTGGTCGGACTGGCGCCATACGTCCACCACGTAGGCGAATGCCGGCGATGCGGCGCCGGCGCCGCGACCCTGGCGGTGCAGCAGGTAGCTCACTGTGGCGATGTCGCCAAACTCGCGCACGCCCAGGTCCTGGATGCGGGAGCTGCCGGGGCGGCCTTGCATCGAGTGGTCCAGCCACTGCGCGCCGGCAATGGCGTCGGCGCTCTCGGGGCTGCGCACTTCGAAGTCTTCGGCCAGCAGCAGCTGCGCGGCCGCGCGGTCATGGTCCTGCAGGGCCTGCAACAGTTGCTGCTCCAAGTCGGTGTACTGCGCCACGCTGCGCGTCGCCAAGTGAGCGGCCGCGCCGCGCGCGGCGGGCGCGTTGTCCTGGGCCGCGGCGGCGGCGCACAGCAGCAGTGCTGCGGCCACAGTTGTCGCGGTGGTCATGCCTGCGGCCTCCTTTGCGTCAGCGGCTACAGAAAAGAAACGGGCCGCCCGTGCTGCGCCGGGCGGCCCGCCGATGCTACGTCAGTCCTTGCGGTCCGGCTTACAGCCCGGACAGGCAGCCCTTCTGGCCGGCGGAGTTGGGATATCCGGTGCCGGCGTTGTAAGCGGCGTTGGACCACTCGCCCTGGATCTTCCACTGCGAGCCGTTGGTGAAAGTCACCAGCGGCGCGCCGAAGGTCCATGCGCACTTGTCGCCGTTCTCGTTGCCGGAAGCGTCATACCAGGCGCCGGGGCTGGCCGGATCGGAGCGCGCCTCGGACAGTTCGTGGCCGGTGACGTTGGCCAGCGCCGCCAGGCCCTGCGAGGGCTGGCCGGAGGTTTCCTGTGGATCGCAGCCGGAGTCGCCGGCCAGGTTGAAGAAGAAGGCGAACTGCACCGGCGTGCCGCCGCAGCTGCCGTAGCTGTGCCAGGCGCAGTAACCGGCGCTGCCGCGTTTAACATCGGTGTACACCGGGTAGTAGCCGTTGCCGCCGGCGTCCGGCACGATGTTGCCGGCCGTCACCTGCTTGCACACCTCGGCCAGGATGGTGCTGGTGTTGTTGCCGCCGGAGGCGGTGGACGTGTCGACGATGTGCCCCTGGTGCGTGAAGCCGTTCGGCTGCACCTGGCCGTTGCTGCCGGTGTATTCGTCCACCGTCTTGGCATAGTTGGAACCGCTGTGGCCGCCGTACCAGCTGTCGAGGCCGGTCATCTTGTCGCCGCTATAGGTGGCCCAGCTCGATCCCCAAAAGATGGCCTTGGACACCACTGTCGGCATGATCTTGCCGCCATGGTAGGTCATGAGCGGGCTGCTATGACGCCCGGCGGTTTGGGCGGCCCATGCACGCTCCAGCCCGTTGCCCGCCAACTCGCGCGGCAGGTGCATGCCGAGCATCGGCGGTGCGCCGCGAAGGGTCAGGTCTTCCACCCCGGCGTCATAGGGACTGGTGCTGGACGGCCCTGCGGCCCAGGCGGCTCCCGCGATGATCGAAATGGTGCAGACAGTGACGGTGGTTTTCAGCATGATTCCTCCGGACTCAAGTGCTTTCCCTATCGGTTTTGGAAGCTGCGGGATTGCGGTCCGCACGGAGGGGCCGGGCCGTTGCCGGAGCGGCAACGCCGGACAGTGAAACGTGCCTTGCCGCGCACGCAGCCTGTGTCTTGATTGCGATCGAAACCCCCCAAAACCTCGAGCGGCGCCGACAAACTCCGCGCCGGCCGCATACGGCCATGACAGTGAGCCTATGCGCCGGTGTGCGGGCTGGCAAGGAAGCAACTGTGGTGCCAGCGTCAGCTTCCCCGCGACGCACCATGCGGGGATGCAGTTAAGGTCGACTCTGGGCCGTGGCACCCCCCATCTGAGGGGTGCTCAACACGATCGCCCAGCGGATGGTCTGGCCGCCAAAGTCGGCGCAGGCATGGATCTGCTGCGCCTGGGCGTCGGGCTCGCGCGACAGCTACGCATCCCGCCACGACGAGCGGACTATGCGTATTTTTTTTTCCGCGAGCGGGGCAGGGGTGTGGCTGCGAACCGGAAGTGATCGCGCTGGATGCGCGAAGCTCAGACGATGTGGGCGAAGACCATCCCGAACAACATTCCAACGGCGAAAGCGCTCACCGCCCATTTGTAGCGCGGCTTGATGCGCTCGCGGCCAATAACGTGATCGTAGTAGCGAATAGCCATTTCGTATCCTGCACGCTGAGAGCGCGGAGCGGTTTTGCAACATCCGTGTTGCATTTCGATTCTACTCCTACAAGAGTAGGAGGCGTAGTGAGGACGCGTCAGTACGGTTGCTGACCGACGGCAGCGGTGGAATGGCCGGTACCCGCGGATTGCGTGGTTGACCAAGGCCCTTGCAGCCCTGCGCGGACAGACTCGGTACCGATGCGTTCTGTCGCGGAAATGCGACAGATCCGGCCCGACCGGTGGGCTTGACGGGCATGGCGGTTCGGCACTCAAATTGGGCGGCAGAGGGCAGGGGAGCTCAAGGATGAGCCGGCAGGGGCGGGACGCTTCGGCGTTTCTTTTCAGCATCTTCCATGCACGCGCACGGTTTTGCACCGGGCCGCGCCGGGAGGGCGCGCCCATCGCACGGTTGATGCCGGCCACGCCCGCATCACGCGCCACCACTGTGCGCGCCGCGCCTTCCTCCGGGTGCGGTTCCGCGCCCTGGCTTTCTCAAAATCCGCATTCCGCAACCGGTTTTCGACGCGCCGCCGGGCAGCCTCGGCCGGCCTGCGTCGCAGCACAGGAATCAGCAATCTGGCACTTGCCAGTCGACAGGAGAAGGAAAGTCATGTTCAACCCAGGGTTCAGGAGTTTCACCGCCCAAATAGCCGGCCTCGGCCTGGTGATGCTGGCGCTGCCGTCCGCCGCCCAGGCGGCCTGGCACGGCACCGCCTCGCACGCCACCGTGCTGCAGAACGCCACGCAGCTCGGCGCGCTGCCCGACACCGCGACTATGCACATCGCGGTAAGCCTCAAGCTGCAGAATCGCGATGCGCTGGAAACGCTGGTGCAGAACCAGCACACCTTGCTCAGCCGCGACTACGGCCGCAGCCTGCCCGCCGAAGAGTTCGCCGCCAGCTACGCGCCCAGCGAGCGTCAGGTGCAGGCCGTCACCGACTATCTGCGCCGCGCCGGCTTCAGCAACATTCAGGTCGCGGCGAACCGCCTGCTGGTGACCGCGGAAGGCCGCCGCCCGCTGGTGGAGAACGCATTCAACACCAACATCCGCCAGTTCAGGTTCAACGACCGCACCGTCTTCGCCAACACCCGCGACGTGCAGGTGCCGGACGAGTTGGCCGACCTGGTGCTGGCCGTCACCGGCCTGCAGAACGCCAACGTGGCGCAACCGCTGTACCAGCGCGCCGAAAACGCCACCAAGGCCAACGCCGTGCCGTTGGCCGGCACCGCCACCGGCCACGTGCCGGTGCAGTTCCCGGCCATCTACGACGTTGGTGCCACGCCCACCGGCTCGCTCACCGAAATCGGCATCATCACCGACGGCAACCTGACCCAGACCGTCGCCGACCTGCGCGCCTACGAGAGCCAGAACAACCTGCCGCAGGTCACGCTCGACTTCGTGCCCTCGGAGACGAACGGCACCGACACCAGCGGCACGATCGAGTGGGACCTCGACAGCCAGACCTCCACGTCAATGGCCGGCAACGTCGCGGTGCTGCACTTCTTCAATGCCGCCTCGCTCAACGACGCGGACCTGGAAGTGGCCTACAACAACGCCGTGCTGCACCCGAACGTGAAGGCCATCAACATCTCGCTCGGCATCTGCGAGAGTTCGGAGCAGAGCAGCGGCGCTCTCGGCGCGACGGAACAAATCTTCCTGGCCGGTTCCGCGCAGGGCCAGACCTTCTTCGCCTCCTCCGGCGACGGCGGCGCCTACACCGGCTGCTCCGGCCAGCAGGGGATCAACACCGCGGTGAGCTACCCGGCCAGCTCGCGTTATGTGGTGGCCGTGGGCGGCACCACGCTCAACACCAATAGCGACGGCAGCTACGCCGGCGAGACCGCCTGGGCCGGCGGCGGCGGCGGCATCAGCACCGTGGTGCAGGCGCAGCCCTACCAGCAGGCCGTGACCGGCTCCAGCAAGCGCAACGTGCCGGACGTGGCGATGGACGCGGATCCCAACTCCGGTGCGGTGATCATCAACAGCGGCAGCTCGACCCAGGTCGGCGGCACCAGCCTGGCGGCGCCGCTGGCCACCGGCGTCTGGGCGCGCGTGCAGAGTGCGCACAACAACACGCTCGGCTTCGCCGCACCCGTGATCTATCACGCCGCGGCGTCCAGGCCGGCTTCGTTCCACGACGTGACCTCCGGCTGCAACAGCGGCAGCAATGCCCTGCTGAGCCTCCTCAGCAGCCTGCTTGGCCAGAAGGACTACTGCGCCAAGGCCGGCTTCGACAACACCACCGGCTGGGGCAGCTTCGACGTCAGCCAGTTCAACACCGCCCAGTAATCGCAGGGGGTACTGGCCCCGCGGGCGCAATGCCCGCGGGGCTTTTTTCATGTCCGCATTTAGTCCGAATGGACTGTGCCGCTGATGGGGCCCTGGCCCACAATCGGTTCAATATCAAAAGCCAGCTACGAGGAGAACCGGCCATGGCCACCGTCGCCGACCTGGAAAAGCGCCTGCAGGCACTGGAGGATATCCACGCCATCCGGGAGCTGAAGGCCCGCTACCTGCGTGCCTGCGATCGCAAGCAGCCGGACACCATGCGCGACTGTTTCATCGAGAAGGGCGCGGTGATCGAGGCCGACGGCTTCCCGTCTTTCAACGATCGCGAAGGCTGGGTGGCGGTGTTCACCGAGCTGGCGGTGAAGAATCCCAACGTGATGGACATGCACCACGGCCAGAACCCGCAGATCACCCTGACCGGCGCGGACACGGCGACCGGCGTGTGGGACCTGAACTTCTGCCAGGTCAATATGAAGGAGCGCACCGTGGTCAACCTGGCGGGCGAGTACCGCGACGAGTACGTGCGCCAGAACGGCCGCTGGTGGATCAGCGCACAGCGCTTCCGCCAGACCTCGTTCCAGATGCGCGTGGTCGGCGAGGATGGGCAGGAGAAAGTGATGGCCCTGGGCAAGCCGCCGGCGACGGGGTTTATCGAGAACGCTTGATCCTCTTACCTGTCATCCCCGCGAAAGCGGGGATCCAGTTTCTGGGGAAAGTGCGCAAAACTGGATTCCCTCCTGCGCGGGAATGACGAGTTACGGAAGGAGGCCGCAATGAGTGATCCGGACCTTTCCCAGCTTGCCGCCCGCATCGACCGCCTCGAGTCGACCGACCAGATCCGCCAGCTCGCCGCGAAGTACTCGCTGGCGCTGGACATGCGCGACGCGGACGCCTGGGTTGGACTGTTCCCGCAGGACATCCAGGTTGGCAACGGCGAAAGCGGCCGTGCCGCCCTGCGGCGCTGGTTCGACCAGACCATGCGCCAGCAGTTCACCGGCACCGCGCACCACATCGGTGGCCATATCATCGAGTTCCTCGATCCGGATCTTGCGCAAGGTGTGGTCTACTCCAAGAACGAGCACGAGACCGGCAGCGAGTGGGTCATCATGCAGATGATGTACCTCGACCGCTACGAGCGCGTTGCCGGCCGCTGGTACTTCCGCCGCCGCCTGCCGCTGTACTGGTACGCGACCGACCTGAACAAGCCGCCGCTCGGCGACAACAAGATGCGCTGGCCGGGCCGCGAGCCCTACGAAGGAGGCTTCCACGAACTGTTTCCGTCGTGGCGCGAGTTCTGGGACAAAGGGCCGCAGCCGGATGCGCCGGTGGCCGAGCCGGCGCCGCTGGACCGGTTTATCGAGACCATGCGCAGGGGTGCCAAAGCCCCCTCGGTGAAAGTGCGCTAAGACCGTCCCGAAGCTTCAGCGTGTATACGCGTCGATCAGGACTCGCGCCGCCTTGCCCGCGTTGTGCGCCGGACCGTGCTGGCACTGGAACGTCATGCGGGTCAGGTAGCTGCCTTCCCACAGCAGCATCAACGAATCGCCGAGCACTTCGGGCTCGCGGGCGTTCAGCTCCCGCGCCAGCTTGCGGAAGCGGCGGCGCATCTCGGTGCGGTGTGCCTCCACCACGGCCCGGGCCGGGTGCTCGGGCTCGGTGATCTCCACGGCGGCGTTGCCAAGGGCGCAGCCGCGCGAGTCCATCTTGCAGGTTTCCTTGACGTGCGCGTCGAACAGCACCTCGACCTGCTTGCGCGGGTTGCCCTCGTAGGGCTTCAGAAGCCCATCCCACCATTCCCAGCCTTCGCGCTCCTCGGCGCGCAGGTATTCGGCAACCAGTTCGTCCTTGGAGGCGAAGCTGCGGTAAAAGCTCATCTTGTTGGTGCCAGCCTCGCTGGCAATGGTGTCGACGCCGACGGCGCGGATGCCGTGGCGATAGAACAGCTCGCACGCCGTCTCGAAGATCCGGTCGCGCACGCGCGGTTTCGGATGCTCGGAAATAACTTCTTTCTCTACAACGGCTTGCCCGACCTTGGATGCGTTCATACCACTCTCCTGCTTGACATGTTACTGACCGGTCACTAACTTACGCCGCACCAGATGTGACTTACCGGTAACACACGGCGCGTAGCATCGGAGTGTTATAGCGATATGTCAAGTCGGTGCAGTGGCCGCCCTGACATGGAGCACGGCAAGTCCCGACGCCCCGGTTTCCCCCAACCGGCGGCGCCTCTTCCGGGGAATTTCGGGAGTTCGCAATGCCGTTCAACAAACTCGTTTCCAAGAAGCTTTCCACCCCGCTGCTGGTGGGCCTGCCCGCCGCCACGGTGTTGGCTCTGGTCTTCGGCCTGGGCCGTTCCGAGGCCAAGCCGGCTCCGGCCGCGCCGGCGCTGCCGGAGGTGACGGTGGCCGAGGTGATCCACAAGCCCCTGCACGAGTGGCAGGAGTTCAGCGGCCGCCTGCAGGCGGTGAATACGGTGGAAGTGCGGCCGCGTGTCAGCGGCTACATCGACAAGGTCGCCTTCCCCGAAGGCGCCCGCGTCAAGAAGGGTCAGCTGCTGTTCCAGATCGATCCGCGGCCGTTCCAGGCCGAGGTCGACCGTCTCAACGCTGAGCGGGTCCGCGCCCTCTCCGACCTGCAGCTGGCCAAGGCCAACCACGCCCGCGCCGAGCGCCTGATCGCCGCCAACGCGATCTCGCGCGAGGAGTACGACCGCCTGTCCGCCGCCGAGACCTCGGCGCAGGGCGAGCTGGGCTCGGTCGGCGGCTCGCTGACTGCGGCGAACCTGAACCGGGAGTTCACCGAGGTACGGGCGCCGATCGATGGCCACGTATCGCGCGCCTTGATCACCGCCGGCAACCTGGTGACCAGTGCCAGCCTGCTGACCACGGTGGTGTCGGATGACCCGGTCTACGCCTACTTCGACGCCGACGAGCAGACCTATCTGCGCTACCGCAAGCTGGACGCCGGCGCGCCGGGCCAGGATGCCGGCGCCGCCGACGCCGCCAGCGGCGTGTTCATGGGCCTGGTGGACGAGCAGGGCTACCCGCACCAGGGCGAGCTGAACTTCGTCGACAACCAGGTCGACCCGACCACCGGCACCATCCGCGCCCGCGCGGTGTTCGCCAACCCGGACGGCCGCTACACGCCGGGCCTTTTCCCCCGCATCCGCCTGGTCGGCCGCCACGACCCCGACACCGTTCTGATCGAGGAACCCC
>CAYWPB010000081.1:0-12134 GCA_964458725.1 uncultured Nevskia sp.
CTGATCCTGGCGGTGTCGGTGTCGCACGGCGTGCAGTACGTCAACGCCTGGGTCGGCGAGATCGCCGACAACGGCCGCAACAGCTTCGACGCCTCGCTGTTCACCTGGCGGCGCCTGGCGATCTACGGCACCATGGCGATCATGACCGACGTGGCGGGCTTCGCCATGATCGGCCTGATCCCGGTCGGCATCATCCAGGAAATGGCGCTCAATGCCTGCCTTGGCATGCTCGCCATCATCATCACCAACAAGGTGATGATGCCGATCTGGCTGACCTGGGTGAACGTCGGCGATCCCAAGGCGTTCAAGGAGAAGCAGGAGAAGCGCGACAGCATCTTCGACGGCCTGTGGCGCCTGATCTCCAACATGACCAGCTCCAAGCCGGCGGTGATCTCCCTGCTGATCTGCGCGGTGCTGCTCGGCTGGGGCCTGTGGAAGGGCAAGGACCTGCAGATCGGCGACAGCCAGAAGGGCGTGCCCGAGCTGCTGCCCGACTCGCGCTACAACAACGACAACGCCGCCATCGTCTCCAATTTCGCGCTGGGCACCGACCTGATCAAGGTCATCGCCGAGACCGACGCAGACGCCTGCATCAACTCCGGCGTGATGGACCAGATCTACCACCTGGCGTGGAAGCTCGACAACACGCAGGGCGTGCAGTCGACCCTGTCGCTTCCGGAGATGTCGCGCCTGGTCTACTCGATCTTCGTCGAGGGCAGCCCCAAGTTCTACGTGCTGGCGCGCAACAAGGACGCGCTGGGCCAGGCGATCAAGCCGCTGCCGCCGCCCACCGGCCTGCTCAACGAGTCCTGCTCGGCGATGCCGATCTGGACCTTCCTCGGCGACCACCGCGCCGCCACCATCAACCGCGTGGTGGCCGAGGTGGAGGACTTCAACAAGGCCAACTCGTCCGACTTCTTCGAGACCCACAAGGACGTCGACGCCAAGTACTGCGACGCCAAGAACGACGCGCGCCGCGACTGGGGCGTGCAGAAGCTCAAGCTGCAACACATGACCGAGCACCTGCACAAGAAGGGCCTGGCCGACGACGCGGTCAATGCCGACGCCGGCATCGTCGCGCAGCAGAAGACGCTGTCCGACGCCGAGGACAAGCTCAAGGGCATGGACAAGCAGTGCCCGGTGAACTTCGCCCTGGCCAGCGGCAACGTCGGCGTGATGGCGGCGACCAACGAACTGGTCGAGAAGCTCGAGCACCCGATCCTGTACCTGGTCTATGCCGCCATCATCGTCTGCGTGTTCCTGTCGTTCTTCGAGTGGCAGAGCCTGGTCTGCATCATGCTGCCGCTGGTGCTGGTGTCGATGCTGGCGTACGCGGTGATGGCGATCCTCGGCATCGGCATGAAAACCGCGACCCTGCCGGTGGTAGCGCTGGCGGTGGGCATTGGCGTGGACTACGGCATCTACATTTACGCCACCCTGGCCGACGCCTGCGCCGGTGGCTTCTCGCTCAAGGAAGGCTACTTCAAGACCTTGAAGATGACCGGCAAGGCGGTGGTGTTCACCGGCATCACGCTGGGCTTCGGCGTGGCCACCTGGCTGTGGTCGGGCCTGCAGTTCCAGCGCGACATGGGCAAGCTGCTGGTGTTCATGTTCACCGCCAACATGTTCGGCGCGATCCTGATCCTGCCGGCGATCGCCTCCTTCCTGCTCAAGCCGCGCAAGCTGGCGCCGGGCGAGAAGCCGGTGATGGTGGCGCGCCACTAAGGGATGTCCGGAGCGGCGCAGGAGCCCCCCAGGCGTGGGCTTCCTGCTGCCGCAGTAATCCGGCGGGGACTGCCGGCGGGCGGGAGGATGCGGGGTGTCTCAGCATTGGCTCAACCGGGAGCGCCTGACCAACTATCCGCGCATTTTCCTGGCGCTTTACGCGCTGGGCGCCTTGGCCTTGTTCGCGAGCTCTCATGGCGGACTGGATCCGTTCCACAAGCCTAATGGACACGACTTCATCACATTTTGGGCGGCTTCGCGGCTAGCCCTCTCCGGCAATCCCGCCGCTGCCTATGACGTGGCAACCATCGTGAGGGTGGAATGGGCGGTCGTGCCCGGTTTCCACACCTTCAATCCCTGGCTTTACCCGCCGACTTTCTTGCTGGTCGTGCTGCCCCTGTCGTTGCTGCCCTACCTTCTGTCCTATGCGGTGTTCATGGCGGCGACCGGCATTGCCTACGTGCTGGTCATCCGCCGGATCTTCGCTCCGCCGGGCAGCCTGCCCCTGCTGCTCGCTTTCCCCGGGATGTTCGTCAACATCCTGGAGGGCCAGAATGGCTTCCTCACGGCGGCCCTGGCAGGTGGCGCGCTGCTGCTGCTGGAATCGCGTCCGGTATGGGCCGGCATCCTGATCGGCCTGCTGACCATCAAGCCCCAACTCGGCCTGCTGTTTCCCCTGGCCCTGGTCTGCGGCCGTCACTGGCGTGCGTTGATTGCGGCGGCGCTGACTGCGGCCCTTCTTCTGGGGCTCAGTGTCGCCGTGCTGGGTATCGATACGCTGCCCGCTTTCCAGGCTGCCGTGAGCCGGTTCCCCGCCTGGGTCATCCAGGAGGGCGGTTTGTTCGTCAAGATTTCCAGCTTTTTCGCGTTTGCACGCCTGCTGGGCGCCCCGGTGGCGATCGCTTATGCCGTGCACGGCACGATAGCGGCAATGGTGGTGCTGATCGTCGCCTGGGTCTGGCTCCGCAGCCGGGACAACGACCTGCGTTGCTGCACGCTATTGGCCGGATCGCTGTTGGCAACTCCTTACGTGCTCAACTATGACCTGGCCTGGCTGGCGTTGCCGATCGCCTGGTTCTCCCGGTATGCCTTGCGGGTCGGTTGGCTGCCTGGCGAGCGCGAGATTCTGGCTGCGCTGTGGGTGCTGCCGCTGGCGATGGCGCCTTTGGCGGAGTACACCCGTGTCCAGATGGCGCCGCCGCTGCTGCTGCTATTCCTGCTACTGGTGTTGCGGCGGGTTCGGGCGGCGACGGCGCCGCTTGCTACGCTGCGGTCGACGGTCCCGTGAGACGCTCGGCTACACCAACCCGGGCAGCCAGCGCCAGGGTACCTGCCGCATGTATTCGCGGTAAGCCGGGTCGGCACTGAGGAAGCGTTCTTCGATCAGGCTCTTGATCATGTAGAGCACGCAGCCTAGCAAGCACAGGGCGCTGTTGAACCAGGAAAAGGACGACAGGGCGAGCCCGAGATAGACCAGGAAGGTGCCGGTGTAGATGGGGTGGCGCACGTAACGATAGGCACCATGCATCACCAGCCTGCGCTGTGCCGGGACGATGCCGATGTTGCGCCCCAGGCTGAGCCTGGCGTAGGCAAGCATGGCGAGGCATAGCAGGCTCAGTCCATTGCTGACCCAGGCGGGCGCGAGCGGGCGCCCAGGTGTGGCCAGGATCGCGGCGAAGAAGGCCCAGTAGGTGGTGATGAAGGAAAACAGCCAGAAGCCGAGATCCGGCGTGACCTTCTCCGCCGTGCGGCGCGCGAACATGGGTGCGACCTGCAGCAGGATCTGCAACACCAGCATGATGCGTGGCAGGTCGAAGCTGTGCGCGCGCAGATTGATCGAAAGCACGAACAGCAGCGGCAGGCAGGCCAGCAATGCCGTCGCTTTGTCGAACAGGGGGCTGGTCAGCAGCCGCTGTGCGGCAGATCGGCCCGGGGGGGTGTCGCGTTTGTCCGTCATGAGCGATGTATGGGCCCTGATGCTGCCGGCTTTATAGCATGCGCGTCGGGTGGAACGGGCGGGCGGGGCCATTGGCAGACGGTGCGGACTCATGAATGATGGTGCTTCCGTTCCACTGCAGCAGGCCTGGATGAGTCGACACTGGCTGAACCGCGAGCGCCTGCGCCTCTATCCGCTGGCTGCCTTCATCGTCTACCTGGGTTGGGTGTGCGTCCTGCTGGCGCGGTCGCGCCACGGGGTGTACGAAAACGGCTTGCCCATAGGTTTCGACTTCATCGCGTTCTGGGGCGCCGCGCGCATGGCCTTGTCCGGCAATCCCGTCGGCGCCTACGATCTCCAGGCTTTGGTGAAAGTGCAACAAGGCGCCCTGCCTGGCCTGCATGAAGGACCGCTGGGGCCCTGGCAGTATCCACCGAGCTTCCTGATGCTGGTGCTGCCGCTGGGGTTGATGCCCTACCTCTGGTCTTACCTGGTGTTCATCGGCGCCAGCTTCGCTGGCCTTGCAGCCGTGATGCGGCGCCTGTTCCGGCAACTGGATCTGCCCGCGGATGCATTGTGGCTGCCGCTGCTGGGCTTCCCCGCGGTGATGATCAACGCTTTCGAGGGGCAGAACGGCTTCCTCACCGGGGCCCTGGTTTGCGCAGCCCTGCTGCTGCTGCCGCGACGTCCGGCCTGGGCGGGTGTGGCGATCGGTCTGCTCAGCATCAAGCCGCAATTGGGCCTGCTCCTGCCGCTGGCCCTTGCCTGCGGCGGCTTCTGGCGAACGCTGCTCTATGCCTTATTCACTGCCGCCGGTTTGACGGTGGTCAGCATCGCCTTGTTCGGCACAGACACATTGCTGGCCTTCTTCGAGCGCCTTCCGGAGGTGGCCAGCTGGGTCAGTACCGGCAAGATGCCGCTGGGAAAGATGCCGACGGTCTTTGCTTACGCGCGCCTGTTGGGTCTGCCGGCGCCGGCTGCTTTCCTGGTGCACGGCCTGGTGGCGCTGGCCGTGGCAGGCCTGGTCGGCTGGTGCTGGCTGCGCTGCAAGGATTGGGCGTTGCGCTCTGCGGCACTGCTGGCCGGGACGATGCTGGCCAGCCCTTATCTGTACGACTATGACCTGGTCTGGCTGGCACCGGCCCTGGCCTGTTTCTGCAGCCATGCCCTGCGCGTCGGCTGGCTGCCCGGTGAGCGGGAGCTGCTGGTGGCGGTGTGGCTGCTGCCGGGCTTGATGCTGCTGTTCTGGAACTTGCTCGCCGTGCAGCCGGCGCCCTTCGTGCTGATCGCCTTTCTGCTGACCATCCTGCGCCGCGTCGCTTTGGCGCACAAAGCGGGCGGCGCCTGAAGATGCGGCGCCATTCGGACAGCCCACGCGACCGGGCCGGAGTCGGGCGGCATTGGCTCAGTCGCGAGCGACTGGCACTGTATTGCGCGGCGTTCCTGGCGCTGACGGTGGCGACCGGAGTCCTCATCCTGCGCGAGTCGCCGGGCGGGGCCGACCGCCAGGGCAATCCACGGGCGCAGGATTTCATCGTGTTCTGGAGCGCCTCGCAGCTGGCGCTGTCGGGGCAGGCGGTCGCCGCATACGACGGCGCCGCCATCGGGGCCGTCGAACGCCGCGCGGTCCCGGCGGCGTGGCGCTCCGCCAACACCTGGCAGTACCCGCCGACTTTCCTGCTTCTGGTATTGCCACTGGCCCTGCTCCCGTACCTGTCGTCGTACCTGATGTTCATGGGTTCGACCCTGCTGGCTTATCTGGGCGTGGTGCGAGGCACGGCGCTGGCGCTGGGGATCGGCGCGCAGGATCTGTGGTTGCCGCTCCTGGCCTTTCCGGCCGTGTTTCTCAACCTCCACCAAGGGCAGAACGGCTTTCTCACCGCGGCGCTTGGCGGCGGCGGCTTGCTCCTGCTGCGCACCAGGCCCGCGGCAGCGGGGCTGTTGTTCGGCCTGCTTGTGATCAAGCCGCACCTGGGACTGCTGCTGCCTCTGGCGCTGGCTTGCGGCCGGCACTGGCGTGCGCTGGGCTGCGCCGCGCTGAGTGGCGCAGCATTCACTCTGCTGAGCCTGGCTGTGCTGGGCAATGAGACCTTGTACGCCTTCCTGGACCGGCTGTCGGCAGTCAACCGCGTGCTGCAGGGCGATAGCTTGATGTTGGTGCGGGAAATGACCAGCTTCTATTCGTTCGCACGCCTGCTTGGCCTGCCGCCGGCCGCGGCGACGGCAGTGCATTGGGGGGTGGCGGCAGGCGTCGCGGGGGCCGTGGGCTGGCTCTGGTGGCGCCGTCTCGAGCCGGCGTTGTGCGCAGCGGCGCTGCTGGTCGGCAGTCTCTTGATCAGTCCCTACGTGTTCGATTACGACCTGTGCTGGCTGGCCCCGGCGATGACCTGGTTCGCCGGGTACGCCCTGCGGCAGGGGTGGCGGCCCGGGGAGCGCGAGGTGCTTGTGCTGGTCTGGCTGACACCGGTGCTGTGGTTGCCGGTCTATCACTTCTTCGGCCTGCAGCTGGCGCCGCTGCCGCTGCTGGCCTTGTTCCTGCTGATCCTGCGCCGGGCGTCGGACGGCGTGCGCGCCGCGGCGCCATGAAATCGCACTGGCTGAACCGCGAGCGGCTGGTGCTGTATCCCGCCGCGTTTCTTGTGCTGTACCTGGCGTTCGCGGCCTTTCTGCTGGTGAAGTACCCCAGTGGTACGGACGGCAAGGGCAACGCGCTGATGCCGGATTTCATCGCGTACTGGGGAGCCTCGCACGTCGCCCTCAGCGGGCACCCGGTGGAGGCCTACGACTTCGCCAGCATCGCCCGGGCCGAGCATGTGGCGATGCCCGAACTGAAAGGGCAGGCGCGCTGGCTGTATCCGCCGACCTTCTTGCTGGTGGTGCTGCCCTTGGCGTTGCTGCCCTATTTCTATGCCTATCTGATCTTCGCCGGGGCCACCCTGGCGGCCTACGCGGCGGTGTTACGCCGGGTGTGCGTCAGCGTCGGGCTGGACGCCGCGGCGGGATGGTGGCCAATGCTGGCCTTCCCGGCGGTGTTTATCAATGTCTACAAGGGTCAGAATGGCTTGCTGACCACGGCGCTGATGGGCGGGGCGCTGTTGCTGCTCCAGTCGAGGCCGGCCTGGGCCGGATTGCTGATCGGCCTGCTGACCATCAAGCCGCATCTGGGCCTGTTACTGCCGCTGGCGCTGCTGTGCGGCCGGCATTGGCGCGCGCTGGGCAGCGCCGTCCTTACGGCCGTGGCCTTCATGGCGATAAGCCTGGCCGTGCTCGGCACAGACACGCTGGGGGCGTTTTTTTCCAGTCTCGGGGAATTCGCGCCCTGGGCGGTGGGTGATCTGCCGCTGCAACGTGAGAATCCGACTTTCTTTGTCTTTTTCCATCTCCTTGGCCTGTCCACCGCAACCTCCCTCTGCCTGCATGCCGCAGTGGCCGCAGCTGTGGCCTGGGCTGTGGCCCGCATCTGGCAGCGGCCCACCCCCTTGGCGTTGCGCGCCTCCGCCCTGACGGCAGGCACCATGCTGATCAGCCCCTATCTGGTCGAGTACGACCTCGCCTGGCTGGCCCTGAGCATCGCCTGGTTCTGCGGTTACGCCAGCCGGCATGGCTGGCGCAAGGGCGAGCGGGAACTGCTGGCCCTGGCCTGGCTGTTGCCGGGAGCCACCTTCCTGATCCATCGCGTGCTGCCGTGGGAACTCGATCCCTTGGTGCCGCTGCTGCTGTTCCTGATGATCTGGCGGCGGACGCGCGAGCTCGCGCGGCCCCATCCCCGACCGGCAACTCAATCGGCGGTGCTGTAGCCCGGTGAATCGACCGAATGCAGCGTCCGGTCTTCGAGCCGCAGCGCGGTCAGCTTCCCACCCCAGACCGCGCCGGTATCCAGGCCGTAGACCCGGTGTTCGGGCCAGTGCACCCGGCCCAGAGTGGACCAGTGCCCGAACACCAGGGTGGTGCCGGCCGAACGACGGCCTGGTACTGCGAACCATGGCATGAGACGGGCCGGCTGGGTCCCTGGCGCGCCTTTGCAATCGAAATCGATGCGGCCCCGTGCATCGCAGTAGCGCAGGCGGGTATAGCAGTTGATGATGAAGCGCAGGCGCGGCAAGCCGCGCAGTTCCGGGGTCCAGCGCGCCGGCTCGTCGCCGTACATATCCCGCAGCAGGCCCGCATAGTCCGGCCCGCGCAGGACCGCCTCGGCTTCGCGGGCACAGGTCCGCGCCTGCGCCAGGTCCCACTGCGGCGGCAGGCCGGCGTGCATCAGGGCCAGATCGCTCCCCGGCGATTCGTGCAGCAGCGGCTGCTTTCTCAGCCAGTCGAGGAGCTCCGCACTGTCGGGAGCGGAAAGGACGTCGTCCAGGGTATCGCGGCGTCCCTTGCGGCCGCCGTGGGCCAGGGCCAGCAGGTGCAGGTCGTGATTGCCCAGAACGTTCACCGCGGAGGATCCGAGGTCACGGACAAAGCGTAAGGTCTGGAGCGATCGCGGGCCGCGGTTGACCAGGTCTCCGGCAAACCACAGAGTATCGGTGGCGGGGTCGAAACCCAGGTGGTCGAGCAGGCGGCGCAGGATGTCGTAGCAGCCCTGGAGGTCACCGATCAGGTAGGTGGACATGCCATAGGTTCAGTATTGGTGATTCAGGTCCCACGAAGCCGATGAGCGGTAGAAAACCCGCCGGTGAAGCGCTTTGACAGTGTTAAGCGGGTAACTTACTTTTATCCGCGAGTCGTGCGGACTCGTCCACCAGGTTCCAGGAGCGTCAAAATGTTGAAGAAATTTACCTCTTTCGTGCGCCGCGAAGAAGGTGTCACCGCCACCGAATATGCTCTGATCATCGCCGCGATCGCGCTGCTGATGTTCGTCGGCGCCAAGCTGCTTGGTAGCGGTCTGTCGAGCGCGTTCACCTCGATTGCCGGCGCCATCTGAAGTACCGCGGGCCGGCGGGCCGGGTTAATCCGGCCTGCCGGCGATCGGACGCCCGCTGGGCCGAGGTCTGGGCGACGGCCTGGGGCGGTCGGTATGAGTCCATTGCCGACAATGGCTTCGTCGCTTTGCCGCGCCGTAGGGCCCGGAGGCTGCGTCATGCGGCCCCGGTTCTTTTCGGTGTCGCAGTGCTTGTTGTAGTAGGATTTCACAGCGCGTTTGGGTCGAATCGCGGTCGCCAGGGGTCGTAACATGAAGAGGCTTTCAGAATTGCGGCTGAGGGACCGGCCCGCCCGGATTCGCGGCGCCAGTGCAGTGGAGTTCGTACTGATCTTTCCGGTGATGTTCGCAATCGCCTACGGCGGGATCGTCTACTGCTACATCTATATGCTGCAACAGTCGATCAATTTCGCTGCTCAGCAAGGCGCCCAGGCGGCGGTGGCCGTAGTGCCTGGCTCCGATTCCAGCGCGACCCAGCAGCAGCGCGTGACCAACGCGACTGCTGCAGCGCAGGCGACCCTGAACTGGCTGCCAAAGGGCCAGACTGGCCGGGTCACCTTCCCAACTACTCCCGGCAACTGCAAAAACCCGACCGGCACTTTCGGCTTTGAAGTGGACTTTGCTCCTGCCGGCCTGTTTCCGATAGCGACACTGCCGATCATCGGATCGTTCCCCCCGATGCCGACGAACATGTACGCCTGCGCAGTGGCTTACCTTACTTGAAGGTTTGTGTTTAAACCAATGTAATTGCAGTAGAATTGCCTGACGTCTGGCGGCACTTAAGGGAGATGCCAAGGGATGAGTAGCAATCTGATCAAGATCGTGGCGGGCGTCTTCGTGCTGCTTGCGGTGATCCTGGGCTTCATTGCCTGGAAGATGGGGCACGACTACGCGGACAGTTCCAACCGTACCGCCGCGGCGGCCCAGCAGGCCCAGCCCGCCGCCCAAGCCGCGCCGCAGACCCAGGTGGTGGTGGCGACCCAGCCGCTGCTCGCCAACCTGCCGATCGACCGCGCCAATCTCAAGGTCGTCGGCATGGAAGTGGTGCCGGCCCAGTACTACACCAGCCCGGATGACGTCGTCGGCCTGGTGCCGCTGATCGACATCGACGCCGGCACGCCGCTGACGCCGCGCCTGCTCAAGGGCAACCCGGTGGCCAAGCAGATCCCGCCGGGCACCAAGGCAGTGTCGCTGACCCTCAACGATGTGATCGGCGTGGGCGGCTTCGTGCGCCCGGGCGACATCGTCGACGTCCTGGTCTATCTGCGCAACGACCAGGGCAACAAAATCGACCCGGCACAGGCGCGCATCCTGCAGAAGGACGCCCTGGTACTGGCCTTCGACGACCATGTATTGATGCCGCCGGCCGTCGACAAGAACAATCCGAACGGCCAGCAGCAGCAACAGCAACAGCCGCGCCGTGAACGCACGGTGGTGGTGGCGGTGCCGGATTCGGAAGTGACCCGCGTCATGCTGGGCGCCAGCCTCGGCGACGTCCGCCTGGCCTTGCACGGCCAAAGCAAGGATCAGGTGCCGGCGGCCCAGACGGCTTCCGCCGAGCAGCCGGCTGCGGCCGGGGCCACGTCGGCGCCGACCGCCGCTGCGCCGACGCCGGTGTCGGGCGCCAGCCTGCAGCCGACGACCGAGGTGGCCGCGGCGGCGCCGGCCAAGGCGGATTCACAGCAGCTGCCGGATCAACCCTACACCTCCGAAGAACTGGGCAAGCTCAAGCCCAAACGCGCTTCCAAAGGGGCGCCACAGGGTATCGTGATTTATCGCGGTTCCAAGGCTTCGACGGTGTATCCATGAAGATGCTGGGAGTGGGGCAGAACATGTCGGTTGAGGCACACAGCACGAGGGGAAGGACGATGCGACTGCCGGGCACCTTCAGTGGCGTCTTTGCAGCCAGCCTGCTGGCCCTGGGGGTGGCAGCCGCAGGCCTGCCGGTCCAGGCTGCGGACCAGTCAATCGCCGCCCAGCCGGCCGAAACGGCGATCACGGTGGATGTCGGCACGCAGCAATTGCTGCGGCAGAAGCAAGCAATTCGCCGCGTCGCGGTGGCCAATCCCGCCATTGCCGACGTCAGCGTGATCAATGCCCGCGAGCTGCTGCTCAACGGCAAGAGTACCGGCGTGACCAGCCTCATGGTCTGGACCCGCGATAGCAAGGCGGCGCCGCAGCAGTACAAGGTGACGGTTGCCGCCCGCAGCATCAGCGGCAACACCACCGACCTGCTATCGCATCGCGACGCGGTGCTGGCCGCGGGCACCACCAGTGGCGGGGCCGGCTCTGGCGGCGGCGAGAATGGCGGCGGCGGAAATGCCGCCGAACAGACCGTGGCAGACCACACCACTGTTGCGGTCGACACACAGGTGCTGAGCCAGGTCAGAATCGTCGATATCAGCCGTACAGCCTTGCAGGAATTCGGCGTCAACTTCGCCGGCCACAACACTGCCGGCACAACCTACGGTTTCGGCGCGCCCGGCAGCATCGGCTCGGTGACGAGCACCAGCACCGGCGGCACCATCACCAGCGCCACCGGCGGGCTGCCGATCGCCAGCGCCTTCAACCTGGTCTATGCAAGTTCGGCCTATCTGGGCGCCCTCAGCATCCTCGAAAGCAAGGGGCTGGCCCGCACCCTGGCCGAGCCCAGCCTGACCGCGATGAGCGGGCAGACCGCCAGCTTCCTGGCTGGCGGCGAGTTCCCGTTCCCCTCGGTGCAGAACGGTGGCGGTGGTACCGGCAACAATTCCATCACCGTCATCTTCAAGGAATTCGGCATCCGCCTGAACCTGACGCCGACCGTGCTGGCGCGCAACCGCATCGCCCTCAAGGTGGCACCGGAAGTCAGCGAGCTGGACTACAACAACGGCATCAGCATCAATGGCATCACCGTGCCCGGCCTCAATGTGCGCCGCACCGATACCATGGTGGAACTGGGCGACGGCGAAACCTTCGTTCTGAGCGGCCTGGTCAGCAACACGCTGAAGAACAACGTCAACAAGGTGCCCTGGATCGGCGACGTGCCGGTGCTGGGGGCCTTCTTCCGCAATACCAGCGTCAACCGCAACGAGCGCGAACTGATCATGGTGGTGACGCCACACCTGGTGCGTCCCATGGCCAAGGATGCGCCGCTGCCGGAACTGCCAGGGGCTGCCCTTGATCAGTACCGGCCGAGCTTCGCGCACACCATGTTCATGGAGACGGGCAAGTTCGGTCAGGGCGACGATCAGGGGTACAGCCGCTGATCCGCCGACGACGACGCGGGGAGCCGCGATGAAAACGCAAGCGGTCGTCGTCGCCAACGATCCGGTCTACCAGCAGTGGCTGCAGAGCGCTGCCGGTACGACCATGGACGTGATCCTGCTGCCGGCTTCCGGCGAGCAGGAAGCCCTGGCGCACATCGAGGCCCAGACACGCCCGGACGTGGTGTTCGTCGAATTCGACAGCCAGAGCCTGGCGCAGCGCGCCGCGCTGGTGGAGCGCTATCTGGAACGCCACTGGCAGGTGCCGGTGGTCGGTCTTGGCGCGGACGACAACCCGCAGTGGGTGCTGGCG
>CAYWPB010000082.1:0-12054 GCA_964458725.1 uncultured Nevskia sp.
GCGCGGCGCAGATAGGTGAAGCGCTCGATGGTGATGGCCAGGCCGAGCACCAGCAGCGCCAGGATGGGGTACATGAACACGCCGCCGTTTTGGAAGAAGCGGGTGACGGTGGCGAAAAAATCCATGGTGATTCCTCTTTAGAGCTGGATGACTTGAGTTTTGTGGTTTCAGCGATGCAACTTTTCTGCCGCTTACTTCTTGCCGCCAAGCTCGGCCTGGCGGTATTCCTGAATCGTGTCGTAGTAAGTGTTCTGCCGCTTGAACACCTGCGGGTCGATCGGCTCCATTGGCGCTTGCACGATCTGGGCCGGACGGTCCATGCCCCGGGTGGCGTATTCGCTCTTCCAGGGCGTCAGGTACAGACCGATCGGCGACTCCCGATCGCCAAAGATCGTGGTGCCGGCCCCGTCCTGTGCGGGCGCGTCCGGCTTGGGCGCGGCCTGCGGTCGGGACTGGGCTCCGGCCGGGGAAGCCAGCAGCGCCGCCGCCAGCCCCATCATGGCCAATGATAATGTTCTCATTGCTTGCGCTCCACCGCCGGGGCGGTACCTGCGGCAGGTGTCAGCTGACCGGCGGTAGCTTTGCCCGCAGCCTGCGGCAACCCATCCTGCAGTTCGTTGATCCATGCGGCGACGATCGGTTTGCTGTCCTTGCCTGCGATCCGCTGGTACTCACGGTACTGCGCCAACGCGTCCTGCGGGCGCTTCATGTAGGCATCGTAGAGGACGCCGAGGTTCAACCGGGTGACCGCATTGTCCGATTTTAGCGCGATGGCCTTCAGATAGGCCTGCTCGGATCGGACATAGTCGCCGTTTTCCCGGTACAGGATGCCGAGCCAGCCCCAGGCGAAGTCGTCCTTGGGATTGACCGTGGCGGCCTTGTTGAAGCTGGAGATGGCCTGATCGCGCTGCTTGCCCTGGGCCTGCAGTACGCCCAAGTCATTGAGCGGGCCGGCATATTGGGGGAAGTCCTGGGCCAGCTTGGCGAACGCGTCCTTGGCCTCCTGCGGCTTCTTGTCCTTCATCAGCTTGAGGGCATCGCCGAAGCGCTGCTCGGGGTCGCCCTTGTCCGGTGCCTTGGGGGCGGCGGGAGTCTGCGACGGAGGGGAAGTGCCCTCGGCCGCGCCCGGACGGGTGGCCTGGCCGCCGCCGCAGGCGGCCAGCACCAGGGCGACGCACAGCGACAGCCAGAGGCCGGCGTGACGGGTGTTGGTCATGGGTTCAACGCAGCGATTCATACTTGTCCTCGCGCTGCTCGTGCTTGCCGTACTGGGCCGGTGACAGCTGCCCCAGGGCGTCCACGCTCTTGCGGATCGACGGATTCCAGAGTCCCTGGCCGACGCGGTCCAGGTTCGCTTCATGGGCCTTGATCGCCTGCTGGTCGAACGGGTCGGCCTGTTCCTCCAGCAGCAGCTTGTACTGCTCCAGCTCGTCGGCGCCCTTGAGCTTGGCCGGCGGCTCGGAATTGACCAGGGCCTGGGCGAAATCGTGGTAGGCGGTGCCGATCTCGTAGGTGGCGGCGGTGGTGGTGTCGGCGTAGCCGTAGCTGGCGGTCTGGTTCAGGGCCTGCACCGCGTCCTCGGTCGCTTTCTTGCGCACCGCCAGGGACTTGGCGATGGGCTGGGTGATGGCGATGTTGCGCGCCTGCTGCGCCGAGGCCTTGCCCAGCTCCAGGCTGGCCTTCGCCGCGGCGACCTTGCTGGCGTCAGTGCGGGCCCCACCGGCCATGCTGTCGGCGGTTACGGCGTCGCGCAGTAGGGCCATATAGCGGGTCTGGTTGCCGCTGGCCTGGGCCATCTCGATCAGGCGCTGGCGCGCCTGCACGCTGCGGTCCAGCGGCATCGGGTAGGCCTTGAGATAGGTCTCGTAGGCCGCGCCGGCCTGCTGCGGCTGCTGCGCCTGGTCGTAGAGGGTCGCGGCCAGCCATGTGGATTCGCGGCGGGTCTCCGGGCTCTCCGTCGACCGTTGCGCGATGCGCTGGTAGGCGGCGGCGGCCTGGGCCGGCTTGTTGTCCTTCTGGTAGGCCGTGGCCAGCTTCTTGTCCACGTCCGCCACCAGCGGGTTGGCCGGGTAGCGGCCGCGGAAGCCTTCCAGGGCCTGCTCCGAAGCCCCCCAGTCCTGCAGCTGATAGAGGGCCGAGGCGGCGTCGTAGTCGGCATTGGGCCGGACCGAGGCCTCCGGCACCACCTGGCCGACGCGAGCGAACAGCTGGGCGGCGCCGCGCAGGTCGCCGGCGCTGCGGGCGGCGTCGCCCTGCTTGTAGATCGAGGACGCCAGCTGTTCCACCACCAGCTTGTGGTTGGCGTTGCCCGGCGGGGTCAGCGCCAGCAGCTGGGTATAGGCGGTCTCGGCCTCGCCGTACTTGTTCTGCGCGAACTTGGAGTCGGCCAGCACGCCGAGGCTTTGGCTGCGCAGGTCGGCGGAAGCCGGCGGATTCAGGGCCAGGACCCGGTTGGAGACGACGACGGCCTGGTCGAGGTCCTTGACCTCGTACAGGTCCTCAGCGGCACGGGTCAGCACCGGGGCAACCTGAGGGGCGGCGGGGAAGGTGTCGGCGTACTTGGTGCTGGCCGCCACCGACTGGTGCAGCACGCCCGGGCGATCCTGCGGCTGCACTTCCTTGCCCAGGCGCTGCCAGGCCTGGATCGCGGCGTAGGCCGCTTCCGGCGCCTTGGGGTTGTTGGGGTAGCCGTAGGCGGTCTTTTCGTACTGCTTGGCCGCTTCCTGGGTCTGGCCGCCGTCATAGAGCGAATCGGCGTAGAGCAGGTTGACGTCGGGCAGCTTGGGATCCTGTGGGTAGATATCGAGGATTTTCTTGTACCAGACCGCCGCGGCGGCGAAGTCCTTCTTCTTGGCTTCCGGATCGGTCGCCGGTTCTTTCTGCGCCTTGGCCTGGTAATGGCGGCCGAGATCCTCGAGGTCGCTGCGCAATGCCGTCATCACTTCCGGCGTCGGCGTCTTGCCGCTCCAGTACGGCGCGCTCGGCTCGTAAGCGAGGGCGTAGCGCTCCTTCTCGGCCAGCACCTGGTCGCTGAAGCCGCCCTGCTGGTAGGCCGCGATGACCTTGGTCTGGAACTGCGGCGCGCGCGGATGGGTCGGGTGGCCCTCGACGAACGCGGCATAGGCCTTGGCCGCGTCGGTGTAGCGCTGCTTTTCCAGCATGTGCTCGCCGAGCGCGTTATAGACCAGCGGGTAGTAGCGCGGCTGGCCGTGCTGGGCGAAGTAGTCGTTGATCGCCTTGCCGCCGCCGAGCGCGGTGAAGGACAGGCTGGTGACGCGCAGGCTGTCGCGGGCCAAGTCGGCCTTGCCCACCGGCACGGCCTTGAGCGCCGCTTCCGGGTCTTCCAGCTCGCCCGGCGGCAGCTCGCGGTCGAGAATGGTGAAGAACACGCCGATACCCTCGGCGTACTTCTGCTGCTGGAACAGCGACCAGCCGTACTTGTGCTGGGCCGGCACGAAGAACGGCGTGTTCTCGCCCAGGTCCATCACCTTGCGGTACTCGACCTCGGACTCGCCGTAGCGCTCGCGCAGGTAGAGCAGCTCGGCGTCACGGAAACGGGCGTCGGCGATCAGCGGCGACGACGGGTAGTCGTGCTCCAGCTTCTGCATCGTCTCGATCGCCTTGTCGGGCTCGCCGCTGTTCACGTAGGCGCGCGCCAGCTGGTACAGCACGCGGTCGTTGCTCTTGGAATCCGGGTCCTGCAACAGCTTCTGGTAGATGTTGATCGAGTCCCGCAGCGCGGCGCCCTTGCTGGTGTTGCCGGCCATATCCTCTTCCTGCACCTGCAGGTCGGCCACGCGCTTCTCGGCTTCCAGGCGCGTGTCGACGTCGGCCTTCAGCTCGAGCAGCTTGCGGTAGTTCTCCAGGGCCTTCTGCGGATCCGGCGCCACCGCCTCGGACTCGACGATCGGCAGCTTGTCCGGGGACGGCTGCTTCTGGCTCTGCAGGGTCTTGATCGGCGGGGCCGCGGGCTTCACCCCGGCCGGGGGGGAGGCGGGCAGGGTGAAGCAGGCCGCGGCGAGGGCTTCTGCGGGGTTCATTTCCGGTTCTCTTTTTTCGGGCCCGTGTTAGCGCCCCCCAGCTGGCGGTCGGTGAGTCGGGGAAGCGCGAAGCGCCATTCGACCCGGTACTTCTCGTTCATTTCCTTCATTTTCAGAAGGTCGTTGAGGGCAATGTCCTGCAGGATCTTGCCCTGCGCCACCTCGGCGGCGGCCAGCTGCGGCATCATCGCGTCGATGCGCTTGCCCAGCGCCAGCATGCGTTCGTAGGGGCCGACGAACTTGTCGGCGCCGGGTGATTGCGCCAGTTGCAGCGCCACCGGCGTCTCGGCGTCCGGAGCGTCCGGCGCGCCCTGGCTGGTGTAGACGTTGAGGTGCTCGGCCATCTGCAGCTGCGGCGCGGCGGAGGCGTCCGGAACATAGCCCGGGGAGGCGACGCGGTAGCCCGGCGCGGTGGCCTCGACCGGCGCGCCCGGCGTGGCCTGGGTGTTGCTGCGGCTCTGGTAAGTCTGCTGCAGCTCGCCCAGGCGCGCCTTCCAGGTCAGCAGGTCGCTGCGCAGCAGGCGCGTGTCGCGGTAGTTCTTCAGCGCCTCCTGGAAGTTGTTCTCGGCGATCAGCTGCTGCAGGTAGAAGGTTTCCGGTGCGTCGGGCAGGGAGCGCAGCTTCCAGCGCCAGCCGGTTTCCGCGCCCGGGTCGTAGTTATCGACCATGGTCAGGATCATGCGGCCGCTGCGGATGTGTTGCTCCGCTTCGGTCAGGCGCGTGCGCGTCTGCTCCAGCGCACCGATGGCGCGCTCGTAGTACTGCTGCGCCTGGATGTGCGCGCCGAGGCGGTCGAGCACGTAAGGAATGGCGAGCAGGCCTTCCTGCACCGCCGGATCGATCTGGTCGCGGCTGACCAGCTCCACCCACGGCACCAGAGCCTGCTTGAGCTGGGCCTCCTCGTCCTTGTTCTTGCCGCTGAGGTGGAACGGCGCCAACCTGGCGCGCTTGTAGATGCCCTCGGAGTCGATGTAGCCCGGGCGCAGCAGCACGCCGATGGTGGCGAAGGAGGTGAAGGCGGTCTGGTCCGGCACCTCGTCGCCCAGCTCGGTCTTGCCCTGGCGGTTGCCGCGCGGCGCCAGGTAAGCCCAGCCCAGGCCGAGCAGGGCGCGGTTGGAGTAGGGGCCCACGGTGCGGACGCGGCCGAAGATCGGGATCGCCGTGCCGCCCTGCTGGGTGCGCAGGAAGTGATAGCCGAGGGTCAGGTTGGCCTTGTCGCGCAGGGCCAGGCCGTCGGAATCGAACGGGGTCAGGCGGCCGACGCGGTCGAGCACGTTGACGCCCTGGCCGACGCGGCCGTCGTTGATCAGCGCCACGCCAAGGTTGTAGCGCATGTAGTTGGACATGTCGCCGCTGTCGGCCTGGGTCAGGATGTCGGCGGCCTCGCCGTAGCGGCCCTGCGCCAGCAGTACGCGCGACTGCAGGTCCTGCCAGTCCAGCAGCAGGCTCGACGGCAGCTGCGAGCGCATCGCGGCGAGCTCGGTGGTGGCCTGCTGGTAGTAGCCGCGCTGGTAGTAGAAGCTGGCCAGGTCGAGGCGCGCCTTGTTCAGGCTCAGCGCGTCCTTGGCATTGGCCACCTGCTCGCGGTAGATCATTTCGGCGCGCTGCGGCAGGCCGAACGAGAGGGTGTCGCCGGCCAGTTCGCGATAGTACGCCGGCGCCAGGCGTTGCTGCGGCGCCTCGGTCTGGACGCGCGCCAGCATCGCGGCCGCGCTCAGGTAGCGGCCGTTACCGGCGAGGAACTCGGAAGTACGCACGCGGGGATCGTTCTCGCCGCCCGGCACGAAGGTGTCGGCGGCGGCCACGCCGCCGGACAGGGCCAGCGCGACGCCCAGCAACAAGCCATGGCGGCGCTTCATCGTGCGGCACTCCACTGGAAGAACTTCAGCTCCGGACGGGTCAGGTAGCCCTGGCGCTGCAGCGACAACTCGATGTCGGCCGGCTGGTCGGTCTTGTCGAAGTAGCCGTCATAGCTGCCGGTGAACGGCGGGTCGGTCGGCCTGGCCTCGGCGTACTGCGCGGTGAACTGGGCGTGGATCTTGTGACGGCCGGTGGGCGCGTTCATCACGATCAGCCGGTGCAGGCTGTTGCCGAGCAGCTGCAGCTCCACCGATTCGCTGCGCGGGTACTCGTAGGTCACCGGCTTGCCGTCGTCGATCGAGACGCTGATGTCGCGCAGGATCATCGCGGAGATGCGCACCCCGACGTAGACCGCCAGGCGGTTGTAGCCGGGATACAGGAAATCCTGCTCCACGCCCTGCGCTTCCTGGATCAGCTGCAAGGACTGCTCCTTCAGCTTCTGGATCGACTGGTCCTGGTCCAGGGCGGCCTGGTTGATTTCCTGGGGCGTCGCGGCCAGGGCGACGAGGGGCAGCAGGGTTGCGGCAATCGCGCCACACCAGGCTCGAAGCGGTTTTCGTTTGGTCATGAGGAAGGCTGACGCGTCGATCGGTGGAGTCTAACAAATGCTTCGCGGCTTGCGAAAAGCGATCAAAAAATCATCGCAATGGGGTCTGACAACGCTGCTTTGACCGCTGCGGTCAAAGCAGCGTTGTCAGACCCGACTCTTATAGCCATCTTTCCAGCGCCGTAGTTCGGCAAACACCTCGACGGCATCCGGCAGCGGCTTGCCGGCATGGGCCGCTGCCGACCGGGCCAGTACCGGCAGGCCGGCCCGCAGGAACGGGTTGATGCCGCGCTCCCGTTCCACCGTACTCGGCACGCTCGGCACCTGCCGCGCACGCAGCGCCTGCACCCGCTCGATTTCCGCCGCCAGCGCCGGGCTGTCCGGTTCCGCCGTGCGCGCGAAATCCAGGTTGGAAAGGGTGTACTCGTGGGCGCAATAAACCCGTGTGTCACCGTCCAACCCGGCCAGGCGTTGCAAGGAGGCGTACATCTGCCGCGGCGTGCCCTCGAACAGCCTGCCGCAGCCCCCGGCGAACAACGTGTCGCCGCAAAATAGCAGCTTCTGCGCCGGGGCGTGATAGGCGATGTGGCCGAGGGTGTGACCGGGTACCGCCAGCACCTCGAAACTGACACCCAGTTCAGGCAGCTCCACCCGGTCGCCGTCGTCCAGCAGCCGGCTCAGGCCGGGGATTTTCGCGGTTTCCGCGCGCGGGCCGTAGACCGGCACGTCCCAGTGGCGGCGCAGCAGGGGCAGGCCGCCGATGTGGTCGGCATGGTGGTGGGTGATGAGGATCGCCGCCAGCTGCAGTCCGCGTTGGCGCAGCGCCGCCTGTACCACTTCGCCGTCCCCCGGGTCGACCACGGCGGCCGCTTGTCCGTGGTGAAGCAGCCACAGGTAGTTGTCCTGGAACGCGGGCAGGGGCGTCACGGTTATCATGTAGGGACTTTGTCGCCTGAGGTACCGGTCGTCAACATGCCCAACCGGCTTGCCATCCGCGGCGGACAGCCGTTCAGCCGCTACACGCTGACCCTGTGGCTGCGCAGCCCGCGCGGCCGGCGGCTGGTCGCGCTGGAGGAGCGCGAGCTGCGCCGGGTGCTGCCGGACATCTTTGGCCGCCACATCCTGCAGATCGGCAACTGGGGCCGCGGCCAGCGCCTGCTCGGCACCGCCGATACCCTGCACCGGGCGGTGCTGGGCACGGTCAGCGAGCTCGACGCCCAGTCCCTGGTCAAGCCCGAGCAGCTGCCGGTGATGAGCCATAGCGTCGATGCGGTGCTGCTGCCGCATACCCTGGAGTTCACCCAGCTGCCGCACAACGTGCTGCGCGAGACCAGCCGCATCCTCAACGACCGCGGCCGCCTGCTGATCCTCGGCTTCAACCCGTGGAGCCTGTGGGGCTTGCGCCAGCGCCTGGGCCTGCGCTACCGCGCCTTCCCGCCCGGCGCGCGCTTCGTCAACCCGGCGCGGCTGTGCGACTGGCTGGAGCTGCTCGACTTCGAAGTGATGCTGGTGCGCCGCTTCGGCACCGGCTTCCCCTGGGCCGCGCCGCGCACGGTGGGCGAGGTGTTCGGCCTGCACAGCCTGGTCAACCCGCTGATGGAGGGCTACTTGATCATGGCCAAGAAGCGTGTCATCCCGATGACCCTGGTCGGGCGGGTGCAGCGGGCGCAGGTGCGGCCGCTGGTCGGCGGCGCTCTCGGTGGCGCCGCCTCGCGCCTGCCCGGGGCGCAGGCGCGAAGCGGGGAATGGCCGCAGCCCGTCGAATGAGCCTGCACCCTTATCCGGACAACCACACCACCTCTGAACCGATCTTGAAGACTGTCACCATTTATACCGACGGCGCCTGTCGCGGCAATCCGGGCCCCGGCGGCTGGGGCGCCCTGCTGCAATGGAACGGCCACCAGAAAAACCTCTGCGGCGGCGAGACCCTCACCACCAACAACCGCATGGAGCTGATGGCGGCGATCTCCGCGCTGGAGTCGCTGCGCGAGCCTTGCGCCGTGACGCTGTATACCGACTCGGTCTACGTCAAGCAGGGCCTCAACGAGTGGCTGCCGGGCTGGAAGGCCCGCGGCTGGCGCACCGCCGACAAGAAGCCGGTGAAGAACCAGGACCTGTGGCAGCGCCTGGACGCGGCGGCTTCGCGTCACCAGGTCGACTGGCGCTGGGTCAAAGGCCACGCCGGCGACCCGGGCAACGAGGCGGCGGATCGTCTCGCCAACGAAGGGCTTGAAGCCCATCAGCGCGGGAGCGTCTCCGCGTGAGTGCAGAACGTCAGATCATCCTCGACACCGAAACCACCGGCCTGGAAGTCGGCGAGGGCCACCGGGTCATCGAGATCGGTTGCGTCGAGCTGGTCAATCGCCGCGTCACCTCGCGCAACTTCCACCACTACCTCAATCCGGACCGCGCCATCGACGCCGGCGCGCAGGAAGTGCACGGCATCAGCAACGCTTTTCTCGCCGACAAGCCGCGCTTCGCCGACATCGCGCGGGAACTGGTCGAGTACCTGCGCGGCGCCGAGCTGGTGATCCACAACGCCGCGTTCGACGTCGGCTTCCTCGACCGCGAGCTGGAGCTGGCCGGCCATGGCGAGCGCCTCGGCCAGATCTGCGGCATCGTCGACACGGTGTCGATGGCGCGGCGCATGTTCCCGGGCCAGAAGGCCAACCTGGACGCGCTGTGCAAGCGCTACGGCGTCGACAATTCCAACCGCGATCTGCACGGCGCCCTGCTCGACGCGCGCCTGCTGGCCGACGTCTATCTCGCCATGACCGGCGGCCAGTCGGCCCTGCTGCTGGACCGCGAACCCGGCGGCGGTGCGGCCGCCGCACCGGCCCTGGAGGGGCTGCGCGAGCTGTTCGAAACCGAGGGCGCGCCGCTCAAGATCATCCGCGCCAGCGGCGCGGAGCTGGAGGCGCACCTGGAGCGCCTGGTCGGCATCGACAAGAAGAGCGGCGGCAAGCTGCTGTGGCGGGGCGAGTTGCCGGCTTCCTGAGAAAATCAACAGCGATCTCACGCAAGACGCGAAGGGCCCGCAAAGAAAAGCGTTGGGGAAGAAAGCTTTTGCTGTTCTTTGCGTCTCTGCCTGAGGCTGTTGCTTGGCTGTTCAGGCTCGCGCCAGCGCCGTCACCACCTCGAAATACGGCGGCCGCGACTCGCGCGAAGTGACCCGGCACAGTTCCACCTCGAGGCCGCAGCCCTTCAACGCCTTGGCCAGGGCGTCGGCGGTCATGCCCAGGTTGACGTGGTCGTAGGCCTGCTTGGCCGCCTCGTGGCGATGGGCGTTGAGCGTGGCCACGATCAGCTGGCCGCCCGGGCGCAACAGGCGGGCGCAGCCCCCCAGCACGGCTTTGGGATCGCGGGCATAGCTGAGCGCGTGCATCAGGAACACCTGGTCGAAACGCCGCGCCGCGAACGGCGGAGCGTTCATGTCACCCTGGCAGAACTCCACGTTTGGCACCTTGCCCAGGCGCTTGCGCGCCGCGGCCAGCACCTTGGTACTGATGTCCATGCAGGTCACCGAGCGGGCGCGTTCGGCGATCAGCTCGGCCAGCACGCCGTCACCAGAAGCCACGTCCAGCACTTCCCCCAGCTGCAGCAGGCCGATCAGGGCGTGGGCGGTTGCTTCCCAGGTGCGGCCGGGCGAGTAATGCAGCTCCATGCGCCCGGCCACCGATTCGGCCCAGGTCTGCCCGGATTTGCGCGCCCGCACCACCTCGTCGGCGCGCTCGCGGTCCAGCCGTGCCTGGCGGTCGTCCAGTTCCTGCCGCATCAGGCCCCACAGCTCGGCGGCGCTGCTGTCCTCGGTGGCCAGCGTATACAGCGCCGCGCCGCCGGTGCGCTGGTCCTGCACCAGCCCGGCGCGCTTGAGGCGGGCCAGGTGGGTGGAGACACGGCTCTGCGCCAGGCCGGTGATCTCGGTCAGCTCGGCCACCGACAGGGCGTGTGCCTCCAGCAGCAACAGCAGGCGCAGGCGGCTGGAGTCGGCCAGCAGGCGGCACAGCTCGGTGCTCTGGGCAATGCTGAGTTTCACAGTAGACATCCCTGTCCAAGCCCCCAGTTATCCATGCCTGGACTGCTCAAACAATCCAACACAAAAAACCCGCCGTCAGAGTGACGGCGGGTTTGCGGCGGCAGGCCTGGAACTTCAATCCTTGGACTTGACCGCATCGGTCACCTTGTTCACCGCGCTGGTCACGGCGCCGCTGACGTTCGATACCACGTTGCTGACGGACTCCACCGCGTTGCTGGCGGCCTGCTTGGCCTTGGAGGTGGCGCGGCTGGCGCGCGAGCCCGGCGAGGGGGCGGGGAAGGCGTATTCGACCTTTTTCACCACGGCGGCGGCGGTAGCCTTGCCCTCGGCCACGGCCTTGCGGGTGACGGCCTTGGCCTTGCCGCTGGTCTTCTTCACGGTCTTCTCGGCGTCCTTGGTGGCTTTCTGCGCGGCGGCCTTGGCCTTGGCGACGGCCTTTTTGGCCGGGGCGACGGCCTTGTTCAGTTTGGCCACGGTGACCTTTTCGCCCTCCACGCCCCTCTGCACCAGCCTGGTCAGCTCGGCGCGGGTGTCGGCGACGATGGTCATGGATTCGCGGGCGTGCGAGATAACCTGGTTCACGGTGTCCTGCAGCAGGTCCAGCTGCTGCTGGGCCAGGCCGCGCAGGTCGTTCTTGTTGGCATTCTTGATCGAGGCCAGGGCGGACTTGTAGTAGTCGTTGAGCGCCTTCAGCTCGCGGTCGGCGAGCTTCTGGACGCCGTTGTAGACGATCTTGTTGGCGCTGGCGACGACGCTGATCGAATCGCTGCGGAGTTTGTCGATTTGCTTCCTGAGCTGGTCCAGGTGCTGTTTTGCGGCCATTTTCGCAACTCCCCCGTTGATTGCCAGTGGCTTGCCCGGGATTCTAGGACCGGCTGTAAGTTACTGTCAAAAGGAGGTTTTTGCCCGCTGGAGCGATCCCGGCAGGGTTCCGGGAGCGGGCCGGGTTTGTGGGACCGTACGCAGGCGTATATCATCCACCGGCTGTACCCTGGCGCAGGCCTTCAGCGGTTGCGCATATCCATGTTTCGCCCGCCGAGGCATCGATCTGCGCTCGCCGACTGCCGCAATGCACCATGCGGACGCGCCAAGCTTTTGAATTCATAACAATTTCATCATCAAGCCCGAGGAAACAAAGCCCATGTATCAAGGCCAATCCATCCAGGTCAGCAAGCTCGACGGCGGCATTGCAGAGCTGACCTTCAACAGCAAGACTGATTCGGTCAACAAGTTCGATGCCAAGACCATCAACGAGCTGCGCGAAGCCGTCGCCGCGATCCAGGCCGACAGCGGCATCAAGGGCCTGATCGTCAGCAGTGGCAAGGATGTGTTCATCGTCGGCGCCGACATCACCGAGTTCGGCAAGAACTTCCAGCAGCCGGAAGAGGAAATCGCCAAGTGGGGCTTCGAGGCGAACAAGGTGTTCAGCTCGGTCGAGGATCTGCCGTTCCCGACGGTCACCGCGATCAACGGCATCGCCCTCGGCGGCGGTTTCGAGATGGCCCTGTCGACCGATTACCGCGTGATGTCGACCAAGGCCCAGGTCGGCCTGCCGGAAACCAAGCTCGGCA
>CAYWPB010000083.1:0-11954 GCA_964458725.1 uncultured Nevskia sp.
ACAAGAATGTCTACAAGGTACTGACGTCCAAGCGCGATGCCCTGCTCGGGCAGGCCCGCCAGCTCGAGAAGTTGCGGGCCGAGATCGATGAGGTCGCGGCAGCCCTCGAGCGCCATAGCCAGCGCCCGTACGACGCCTTGTTCAGCCAGAGGCTGGATCAATTCGAGAGCCGCTGGCAGGCGGTGGCCGCGCAGGCCGATGCGGAGCTGTGCGGCAGAGTCCAGCACTGGGTCGACCGCTCGCGGCAGACCGTTGCCGAACACCTGCGCCAGGTGGCGGCTCAGGCATCGCGCGAGCAGGCTGCGGCCGCAGCGGCCGCGGAGGCGCAGCGCCTGCGCGACCAGCAGGCGCAGGCATCCGCCGCGGCTGCCGCGGAGCAGGCACGGCTGGCCGAGGAGCAGCAACGCGCGCTGGCCCTGAAACAGCAAACCGAGCAGGACGCCGGGCAGCAGGCGCTTCACCAGATCGGCGAATTGATCCGCAAGGCGCGTGGCGCGCTGAGCGCCGGCAGCACCTCCCGCGCGGCCGGAATGCGACGGGACATCGAGAAGAAGCTGGCGGCAGCGCCGCCCCTGCCGCCCAACCTGGTGAGCCAGATCCAGAACCTCGACCAGCAGCTCGACGCGCTGAAGGACTGGAAGAGTTTTTCGGTGGCGCCGAAGCGCGCCGAACTGATCCAGGAGATGGAGCTGCTGGTCGGCGCGGCGCTCGATCCGCCGGCGCTCGCCGAGCGGATCAAGAGCCTTCAGGATGAGTGGCGCACGCTGAGCAAGGGCGCCGGCGAGAATCTCGAAGCCGATTGGCAGCGCTTTCACGAAGCGGCGCAGCGGGCGTATCAGCCGTGCAAGGAATACTTTGCCGCCCAGGCGCTGGTCCGCGAGGAGAATCTGCGGCGCCGCGATGCCTTGCTCGCCAGGCTGACCGCCTTCGAGGCGGGCTGCGACTGGGAGCAAGCCGACTGGCGGACCGTGATCAAGACCCTGCGGGAAGCCAAAGACGAGTGGCGCGGCTACTCCCCGGTGGACCGCGCCGCCGGCAAGCCGCAGCAGGACGCGTTCGCGGCCCTTGCCGCGAGCCTGCAAGGCCGGCTGGATGCCGAGTACGCCCGCAACCTGAAGCACAAGGAATCGCTGATCGAGCGCGCCCGGCAGTTGCTGGCAGGCGACGATAGCCGCAAAGCCATCGACGAGGTCAAGGGGCTGCAACAGAAGTGGCAGACGGCGGGCCCTGTGCCACGCGAGGTGGATCAGCGTCTGTGGGGAGAATTCCGCCAGCACTGCGACGCCGTGTTCCAGAAGCGCCAGCAGGAGCTCGCCGCCTACACCGCCGGGCTCGACAGCAACAAGGCGCAGGCGCTGGCCTTGTGCGAGAAGCTGGACCAGATCGCCGCCCTCGAGGGGGCCGAGTTGCTCGCCCAGGCCGGAGCAATGGCTGAATTGCGCAGCGCATTCGAGGCGCTCGGCGAGTTTCCCCGTGCGGATACACGCGAGCTCCGCAACAGGTTCGAGCAGGGGCTGGAACGCTGCAAGAAATCATTTGCGCGCCAGCATGCGCGCGACGCCGAGCGTGGCTGGACCGACCTGTTCGAAGCCGCCAACCAGCTGCGCGCCTACCGGCTCGCCGTGGCACGCAGCCTGGACACGGAGCAGCTCGACACCTTGAGGAGCGCCTTCGAAAGCTACGTAGCCTCAGTCCAGCGATGGCCCAGGGGCGGGCTCGATGCCCTCAGGAAAGGGCTCGCCGGTGAGCCTGCCGCGGATCTCGCGGCGAATGAGGCGGCGCTGAAGCTGCTCTGCATCCGGGCCGAGATCCTGACCGACCTGCCGACCCCGGCGGAGGATCAGCCGTTGCGCCGCGACTATCTGCTGCAACGCCTCGCGCAGGGCATGGGCCAGGGGCTCCGGGTTGACGAGACCCAGCTGGACACCATGGCGATCGAATGGATGGGCGTGGGGCCCGTGGAGGACGCGGTATACGAGCCGCTGGTGCGCAGATTCCGGCGTTGCCGCGACCGTGGTTGACGCCGCGCGCCCCCTGCCCTATCTGAACGAAAAGCTCACGCTGCCCAATATGCGACGCGACGCCAGCCGGTAGTACGAGCCGTCGCCGAACTCGCTGTTGGTCGCCGGATTGCGCCGATCGCCGAGGTTGTAGCCGTTCACGCCGAAGCGCCAGTTGCGGTAGCGATAACCGGCGCCGGCATCGAGCGTGAAGTAAGCGGGCGTGGCGGTGCTGTTGTCCGGATCGAGATAGCGGTTGCCGACGAAGGCGACCACCGCATTGGCGAAGAAGCCCCGCTCCGGGTTGTAGAGCAGGCCCAGGGAGGCCAGCGAGCGCGGCGACAGGGCCTGCTGCGTGCCGCCCAGGTCGGTCACGCCAGTCGGCTGGCCTGGATCGGGCACCTGGTTGGTGGCGAAGCGCGCCAGGTGATAGCTAGCGCTGGCGGATAGCTGCAGCTCGCGCCAGAGGCGGTAGCGTGTCTGCAGTTCGATGCCGCGCAGCAGCTCCGAGCCGGCGTTGTAGAGCTGCGGGCGGCCGGTGGGGTCGAGCCCGCCGGCCTGTACCACGTTGTTGAAGTGCAGGAAGAAGGTCTCCAGCTCGTAGTCGAGCCGCCCGCCGGCGGCGTGGCCCTTGAGCCCCGCCTCGTAGCTGCGCGCCGTTTCCGGATTGAGGATGTTCGGCGTCGGCACATCCGGCCCGAAGTCGAGCGCCGCCGGCTTGAAGGTGTTGCGGTAGTCGGCGTACAGCACGACGTCGTCGGCCCGCGACTCCCAGGCGCGGTAGCTCACGCCGATGGCGCCCGAGAGTTTGGTGCGGTTCAGCGCCTGGTAGACCGAGACGCCTTCGGTGTCGCCGCTGCCCAGGGACGTGTTGCGCTCATGCGTTTCATTGAGCCGCAGCCCGCCGTTCACGTCCCAGCGATGGTCCGGTTTCCAGTCCAGCTGCACGAACTGGCCGAAGAACGCGCGGCGGTCGTACACCAGGTTCTCGGTGTCGACCGGACGATCGGTGGTCGGCGGGTTCTGTTCGGTGGCGCAGCCGAACGGCGCCGCCGTGCCGCCGGCGCAGTAGCCGCCGTTGAGGCTGTGCTGCTGGCCCGAGCCGTACAGCAGGTCGGCGCCGGCGACCATTTCCACGCCGTCGCTGAACTCGTGGGCGAGATGCGTTTCGAGATAGGCATCGATGATGCCGCGATCCTGGCTCTGGTACTGCGCGTTCTCCGGACCGGTCGGGTCCTGGCCGAGGAAGCCGCGGATGTCGATCACATGCGAATGGGCGAACGAAGCGGTGCTGCCCCAGTCGCCGAGGAAAGTGCCGCGGTCGTAGCGCAGCACCCCGTGCAGGCGCGTCTCGCTGATGCGGGCGTCGGCGGGATTGAAGTTGGCATCCAGCGGAAGGAGCGGATTCAGCCCGTCGGAATTGTTGCCGCCGGCGCCGAGGTTGCTCGGCACCGGCGAGTTCGGCACCACGTGTTGCAGGCTGGCATCGAGGTCCAGGCCCAGGGTGCCGCCGGCGGCCTGGCCGGCGCCTCGATACAGCACCCGGCCGTTGTTGATCTGCTCGCGCGCGTCGGAGTAACGCGAGCGTTCGCCGCTGGCGGCGACCGACTGGCGCCAGCCGCCGAGCTGCGGCAGGGCGTGGGAGCCCGAGCCGCCAACCGAGCCGTAGCTGCCATAGCTCAGCGTCGCCTCGTCGGCGGCCTTGCCCGCGGCGTAATGGATCACCTGGATCACGCCGACGAAAGCGGTGGCGCCGTAAACCACCGGCGCGGCGCCCTTCAGCACCTCGATGCGCTCGACGTCGTTCAGATCCAGCGTCGGAATCGAAGGATTAAAGGCGCCGCCCCAGGGCACGCCGTCCACCACCAGCAGGAAGGCGTCGAATTCGTGCAGGCCCCACAGCGACACCACCGCGCCCGCCGGGCCGGTATCGCCGCCGCCGGGCGCGTCCACCCCCGCCACCAGGCTCAGGGCGGTGCGCAGGTCGGTGGCGCCGCGCGCGCGCAGCTCGTCGCCGCTGATCACCGCGATCGAGGCCGGCACGCGATCGACCGGCTCGGGCGTGCGGGTGGCGGTCACCTCCACACCCTCCAGGGTCGCCGCCGCGTCGGAGTCGTCCGCCAGGACGTGGAACGGAACGCCCGCGGCCAATGCGATCGCGGTGCCGAGCAGCGCTGGAAGTCTGTTCATGTCTGGATGGGATGGAAGCCGATCATTGCCGGAGGCCCGCCTGCGCGGGCCTCCGGTCTTCCGTAGCGTTTGCGTCGGCGGCGCTCAGTCGCGCCGGTTCCGCCTGCGGCGCAGCGCCGCGCCGAGCAGCAGCGGCAGCAGCAGGCCCGGGGCGAAGGCACCACCGCCGGAGCTGCCGGAGCTGGTGCCGGTGCCGCCACCGCTGCCGTCGGCTGGGCCGGCCACGGCCTTGGCCGTGATCGTCGACTGGGCGCCGGAACTGTCGCGCACCGTCAGGCTCGGGAAGTAGGTGCCCGGGCTGGTATAGGTGTGCGTGGTGGTCGAACCGGACTGGGTCAGCGGAGCGCTGCCGTCGCCGAAGTCGAAGGTATAGCTGGTGATGTGCGCCGTGCTGTTCCGCTCGTAGGAATTGGTGCCGATCAGCTGCACCGTCAGCGGCGCCGGGCCGGAGTTGTTCTTGAGCTCCAGTTCGGCCACCGGGCCGCTCGGCGGGGTCACCACCACGCTGGTGCCGACCTGGATCGCCACATAAGCCGAGGACTTGTTGCCGAAGCTGTTGGTGACGGTGACCGAGGCCGTGAAGTTGCCGGCAGCGTTGTAGGTGTGGCTGGTGGTGGCCGTCTTCTGGCTGACCGCGGCGCTGCCATCGCCGAAGTCAAAGCTGTAGCCGGTGATGCTGCCGTTGGCGTCGGTCGAGCCGGAGGCGTCGAAGTTCACCGCCAGCGGCGCAGTGCCGTTGGTGGGGGACGCAGCCAGCGACGGGTTGGGGCTGTCGGCCGGCGGCGATTGCACCTGGATCGCCACGGCGCGGCTGGCGCTGCCGCCTTCGCTGTCGGTCACCGTCACCACGGCGTCGAAGGAGCCGGTCTTGGTGTAGGTGTGGCTGACCTTGGCCGTGGTCTGGCTGGTGCTGCTGCCATCGCCGAAGTTGAAGGCGTAGGTGGTGATCTTGCCGCCGCTGTTGGGGTCGGACGACCCGGAAGCGTCGAAGCTCACCGCCAGCGGCGCGGTGCCGCTGGTGGGCGTGGCCTGCAGGCTGGCCACCGGCGGCTGGCTGCCGCCGCCGGAAGAGCTGGAGCTGCCGCCGGAGCTGCTCGATGAGCCGCCGCCGCTGGTGCCGCCCGAGCTGCTGCTGCTGCTCGAGGACGACGTGCCGCCGGACGAGGAGCTGCTCGACGAAGAACCGCCGCCGGAGCTGGAGGAGCTGCCGCCGCCGCTGTTGGCGGTGCTGAAGTCATACAGCTGCACGCCGCGGCCGAAGGTGGCGGCGAACAGCTTGCTGTCGTCGCCCGGCTTGAGCACCAGCTGGTTGATCGGCACGCTCGCCAGGTCGCCCAGCGGAGCCCAATGCGCGCCAGTGAGGTCGGACGAGATGAAGGCGCCGATGTCGGTGCCGACGACCAGCTGGCTGCCGCGCCGCACCAGGAAGCTGACCACCGTATCCGGCAGGTCGCCGCTGATGTCGCTGAAATGCTCGGCGGCGTCGTGCGAGACGAACACGTGGCCCTTGCCGATGTTGGCGTTCTTGTCGCCGTACTGGCCGGGCGCGGCCCAGCGCGCGGTGGAGTAGCCGCCGAGCGTGGCGTAGACCGTCTTGGTGTCCTGCGGGTCCATCTTGACGCTGTAGATGTAGCGGTTGGGCAGCCCAGCCATGCCGGCCTGGTGCCAGTTGTCGGAGGCGCCCTTCTTCGGCGTGCCGCTGCCGCCGACGTTGGTGGCGATGCCGCGCTGGAACGGCACGTCGCTGCCGGCCAGGTTGCAGGGGCCGCACCAGGCGGCGTAGATCGCCGCGCCCTGCACGTCGAGCATGCGCGAGCGCGAGGTGTGCAGCGCGCCGCTGGCGTCGCTGCCCAGGTCGTAGCTCATGTTCCAGTCGCTGTCGCTGCTGGTGGTGTTCAGCCCCTTCAGCGACTCGGCCACTTTGCTGCCGGCCAGCACGATGTGCGTCGGGTCGGTCGGGTCCAGCATGTACGGGCTGAGGAAGTGGGCGGTGCCGACCAGCGCGCTCGACGGCTCGATGTTGCTCTGGGTCAGGCCGCCGTCGGCGGTGGAGACCACCGCCAGCTCCGGCGTGGAGATGTAGGCATGCTGCGAGTTGTCCGGGTCCACCGCGGTCCACACGCCGTCGCCGACGCCGATGCGGGTCGAGACATGGGTCTTCGGATCGATCTTGCCGGAGGCGTTGTCCTGCAGGCCGTAGTAGACGGTGCCGTCCTTGGCCACGGCGATGCCGTAGACCATGAAGGTGTAGCGCTCGTTGTTGACGCCGTCGCCCCACTTGTTGTTGGCGAGGTCGTCGGTGACCGGGTCGGAGGAGTGCTGCTTGTAGATGCCGCCGTCGTTGCCGACGAACAGCCACACGCCGCCGCTGCCGTCGGGGATGTAGATGCCGTCGTGCTGGTCGGGATGGGTGGTGCTGCCGTTGACGATGCCGTCATAGGTCGGGCACACCGGCATGCCCGGCGTGATGCCCGGCTGGCCGAGCAGGAACAGGCAGGTCTGGCCGGCGAAGTAGGCGCCGAACACCTTGTAGTCGAGCTGCGACACGCCGTTCTGCGGCACGTTGAGGCGGCTCTTCCACAGCTCCTCGAGGCCGAAGGTCAGGCGCGTCGGCACGCCCAGCGCCGGGTCGGCCTGGGTCGGATCGGGCTTGATCCAGGAGTTGTACCAGGACTGGATGCCGGGGCCGACGCCCAGCGCGATCACCGGAGTGAGCGCGGATTGCGTGGCCGGGTTGTAGGTGATCGACTTGTCGTCGGCCAGGCGCACCCAGGTGCTGCCGAAGTCGGGCGAGACGAACACGCCGTTGAGCGTGGTGGCGCTGGGGGCGTGACTCGCCACCAGCTTGCAGGTGTCGGCGGTGCTCTGGTCGACGATCGGCGCCACCACCTGGTCGCACACGTCGGGCAGGCCGGGGTTCTTGATCTCCAGGTCGGCGTCCAGCATCGGCAGGTCGCCGTTGAGGTAGCCGGCGTCCTGGATCATGGCGTAGACATAGCCGTGGTCCTGGCCGTCGCCGATGGCGTTGCCCAGCACGGTGCGGCCGATGCGCCACTGCACCGGCAGGCCGACCGGCTCGAGGCCGGTGACCTGCGACAGGCCGACGCTGGCGAAGGTGCCGGCCTCGCCGGTGGCGGAGCGGTACAGGCCGTTGCCCGGCGCCTGCGGCGAGGAGTCGGAAGCATAGGGCGCGGCACCGGCGCGGAAGCCCACCGCGGCCAGCACGGCACAGCCCTTGGCGCCGCAGGCGGTGTTGCTGACGCCGCCCGGCTGCTGCACCACCACGTCGGTGACGAAATTGGCGAACTGGCAGACGCCGGTGCTCACACCGGCGCAGTTGGAGGACACCGGCAGCTTGACGTTGACGTAGCTGGCGCCGGCGTCGACCGAGCGGTACAGGCCCTTGCCGGTGGCGGCGTAGACGATGTTCGGATTGCTCTGGTCCACCGCCAGCTTGAAGGCGAAGGCGCCATCGGGCACGCCGGTCGCGTGGTTCCAGGTCTTGCCGAGGTCGCCGCTCCAGTAAGCGCCGAGGCCGATGTAGGAGTTGCCGCCCTGGGTCATCTCGCCGGTCAGCGCCAGCACGCGGCCGTTCTGCGCCTTGGTCCAGGCCACGGCGCTGTTGATCAGGGTCGGCAGCTTGTCGCTGATCGAGACCCAGTGGTCGCCGAGGGTGGAGACGTCGCCGCTGGCGGCCTGGCTGTACCAGATGCCGCCGTTGCCCACCGCCGCGAACAGGCGCTTGGCGACCGGGTCGTAGGAGAAGTTGTCGACGCGGCCGGAGACCTGGTGCAGGCCCTCGTCCGGAATGGCGTTGTAGTAGGCCGGGTCATCGACCTGCGGCGCGGTGCCGTAGGCCTGCCAGTGGCCGCCCGAGTTGGGCACCGTGGCGGCAGCGGCGGCCAGCGCCGCCTTCTGCTCCACCGCGCGGCGCGGCGCGCCGTCCGGCACCAGGCCGAGCGTGCCGAGCACGTCGGCCATGCGCTCGGACACATCCATCATCGATTCCGGCAGCAGCGCCTCCTTGACGCAGACGCTCTTGCCGTACCGCGCCTGGATGTCCCTGGCGTGGACCTGCGCGTAGGCGGGGTTGTATTCGCGCGCCAGCTCCTGCGGATCGCGCAGCGCATAGCCGGCGGGACAGCCGCCGGCGGCGGGAGCCGCGTGGCTGGCGCCTGGGGCATGAACCGCCAGCCCGGCCGCGGTGGCCCCGGCGACGGCGACGAAAACGACGGCAGCAGCGGCCCACGAACGGGCCGTTCCGAACGATAGCGACATTCCCCACCCCACCAGTTCTTTTGGGCTTCCGCTGCGGAAGCCCTGATGTCCGGCGTTTTAAAACAAATCGGGCAAAAAAGTCGCCACGGTGCGGTAATGAATTGGTAACGCCCGCTAACGCGCTGCTTTCGCGGAATTTTTACGGAGCCTCACCACCTGCGGATGAGGGCCTTTTGCACGCAGGGATGCGGCGCCGCCCGCCGCCGGCGAAGCAGATCCCGGGCTTTGGATTTGCTTATGCCCTTCGGCGCCGCCGGCGTAGCGCAACGGCCGAGCCCAGCCCGAGGAGCATCCCGATACCGGCCGAACCGCCACCCGAGCTGGAATGACTGGAGCCAGTTGCGCCGCCGCCCGAGCTCGAACTGCTGCTGGAGCTGGTCGTGCCGCCGCCCGAACTGGAACTGCCGCTCGCGGCCAGGGAGAGTTCGTAGACCGTGCCGAGGTTGGGGCCACAGCAGGTGGTGCCATAGAAATTGCCATTGCCCGCCTGCAGCGGACTGCCATCCGGCTTGCCTCCGTCGGAGCTGGAGGTGCCGAAAGAGTGCAGCGTCGTGAAGGCGCCGGCCGGGGTTATCTTGAAGAACGTGCCGTAGCCCGCCGAGCCGCCCTGCTGGGCCGTACCGTAAAAATTCCCGTCGCTGCCCAAGGTCAGCGCACTGAACGGATTGTCGCCGTCGGAGTTGGTGAACGTGGCGCCGGGGGTGGCGCGGCTAAACTCATACAGTGTGGTCAGAACGCCGGTTGTCGTCAGCTTGAAGATTACTCCACTGCCTCCCGCCCCGCCGGCACTGGCGGTGCCGTAGAAATTGCCGTCGGCTCCCAGAACCAGGCCGGCCTCCGGTGCGTAGGGAGGAAAGCTGCTATTGCCTGGCGTCGCATCGAACTGATAAACGATGCTGAAACTTCCCGCGGCATTGATCTTGAAGACCGTGCCCGCGGCATGGGCACCGCCGCCGCGGGCGGTGCCGTAAAGAAATCCGTCGCTGGTCTGGAGCAGGACTCCTCGCGGAAAAATGCCGTCCTGGTTGATGTTGGACGAAGGTGCGGTCTGGGCACCGAAGGCATGGAGCGTCGTCAATGTCCCGCCGGGTGTGATCCTGAAGACCGTTCCGGTGCCGTTCGGACCGCCACTGTCGGTGGTACCGTAGAAATTGCCGTCCGCACCCAGGGTCAAGGCTGTAAGGGGGTTGGCGCCATCCGTGTTGGCCTTGTTCGAGTCGACCGCGCCGAACTCATGCAGGGTCGTCAGATTCCCGGTGGGCGTTATCTTGAACACCGAACCGGTCGCATTGGCGCCCAGGGCGTAAGTCGTACCGTAGTAGTTGCCGTCGGCGCCCAGGGTCAACCCGGCGTCCGGCCCGGGAGGACTACACCCAGATTTTCCGCAATAGTCCGGATTGAACGCCCCGAACGCATACAACTGGGTCACGGCCCCGGCTGGCGTGATCATGAAGATTGTTCCGGATCCGTTGGCTCCGCCGCCAGAAGTCGTGCTGTAGAAATTTCCGTCGCTGCCCTGAATCAGGCCACCGACAGGGTAGCTGCCGTCGCTGCCTTGGAAGTCGTGCAGAACGCTCTCGCTCACGGTGCCGGCGTGCGCCGGCAAGGCCGCTGCAAACACCAGGGGGATGGCTGCAACAGGCATTGCCGCGAAAAATCCAGAGCCCATGCTTCGACGAAGCTTCAAGTTGCCCACACGATTCCCCAAGTGATTGTCGCGTTGTTTTTTACCGCCGACTCGCAGGCGATCGAGACTTTTTCTGCTGGAGTCGACGCGGCTACCCACCCTTTCAAACTTCAAGCGGGATCAGCGATAGCATAAGCAAGGCAAGAACCGCCGGTACGACGAATCGCGGGTCGGATCGGGCGCGGCTGTGAAGTACATCACACTTCACGCGAACCGCCGGCCTGGGCCAGCAAGCTGCCTGTCATGGCCCCGGAACTCCCCATGCCGGCCCCCGCCGGCAACTGAGTGTCCGGGAAAGCCGCGAGAGCGCGCAAGCGGCTATTGATCTCTTTCGCCCGCGCCCGCCCGTCCCGTTCGGCCGCTTGACTCCGAATCATTATTTCCATAATCATAGAAGTATGGAAACTAAAGCCGCACTCGCCGCCCTGGCCGCCCTGGCCCAGGAAACCCGCCTGGCGATTTTCCGTCATCTGGTCGAGGCCGGACCCGCGGGAGAGACCGTCGGCCGCATCGGCGAAGCCCTGGATATCGCGCCGGCCACGCTGTCGTTCCACCTCAAGGAACTGAGTCACGCCGGACTGGTGCGGAGCCGCCAGGAAAGCCGCTTCTGGTGGTACTCGGCCAGCTACGAGGCGATGAACGACCTGATCGGCTACCTCACCGAAAACTGCTGTGGCGGCCAGCCGGAACTGTGCTGTCCGCCGGCCAAGGCCGCCAGCGCCAGACGCAGGAAGGTGCCCGCATGAACCGCTTCCACGTCCACATCTCGGTCAACGACCTGGCTCAGAACATCCGCTTCTACTCCGCGATGTTCGGCGCAGCCCCCACGGTGGAGAAGCCGGATTATGCCAAGTGGATGCTGGAGAATCCGCGAGTGAATTTCGCCATCTCGCAACGCGGCGGCGCCGCCGGCCTCAATCACCTCGGCTTCCAGGTTGATGCCGAAGACGAACTCCAGGCCCTGCGCCAGCGCGTGGACGCTGCCGAGATCGCCACCCGCGATGAAGTCGGCGCCAACTGCTGTTACGCCCGCTCCGACAAATACTGGGTGCAGGACCCGCAGGGCATCGCCTGGGAGACGTTCCACACGCTCGGCGAAATCCCGCTGTTCGGCGAGCACGCCGCGACGGCGGAGCCGGCGCCAGCGGGGTGCTGCGTGCCGGAGGTGCCCGTCACCTTCTCACCCCGCCCCAAGTCCGGCTGCTGCGGATGAGCCCCGCCGCGGCCAATGCCGGCGATGCACCGGCCATCCAGGCACTGCTGGAGGCCGCGGGCCTGCCGGCTTCTGATCTCACTCCGGCGCTGCTGCGGGACTTCCTGGTGCTGCGCGACGGCGGTGCCCTCATCGCCGTCGGCGGCCTTGAATGGGCCGGAGGCGAGGTGCTGCTGCGCTCCGTGGCCGTCGCCCGGGACGCGCGCGACCGGGGCATCGGCAAGGCGCTGGTGACGGCGCTGGAGCAGCGCGCACGACAGCGTGGAGCGAACGCCATCCACCTGCTGACCACCACGGCGGAGCCGTACTTCGCCGCCCTGGGCTACGCGCCCGCGCCACGCGAGAGCGCACCGGCCGGCATCCGCCAGACCGCGCAGTTCGCCGGCTTGTGCCCGTCGAGCTCGGCCTTCATGGTGAAGCGGCTGGAGCCGGCGCCATGAACCTGGCCCGACGCGCCACGGCGGAATTCATCGGCACCGCATTGCTGCTGGCGGTGGTGGTCGGCTCCGGCATCATGGGCGAGCGCCTCGCCGGCGGGAACGTCCCCATCGCCCTGCTCGCCAATTCCCTTGCCCCCGGGCGGGGG